>JANQEL010000140.1 GCA_028278345.1 Myxococcota bacterium | reverse complement strand
CAGCGCGAAGGGGCTCGCGAAGCTCCGCGTACAGCACCCCGACGCCGAGGTGCTCGCCCACCCCGAGTGCGACCAGGCCGTGCTCGATCAGGCCGACTTCATCGCTTCGACGACGGGCATCATCAAGCGCGCCATCGAAACCCCGGATCGCGAGTCGATCGTGGCCACGGAAGACGGTGTGTTCCACGCGATCTGGCGCGAGGTGCCCGACAAGGTGCTGATCCAGGCGCCGGGCATGGACGAGAGCTGCGCCTGCAACCAATGCCCCTTCATGCGCCTCAACACGATGGAGAAGCTCTACCTCGCGTTGCGGGATCTACGGCCGCAGGTCGAGGTGAAGGAGGACATCCGCGTGAAGGCCCTCGTGCCGATCGAGCGGATGCTGGAGCTGTCGGCCTAGCCGGAAGTCGTTCTTGAGTGCAACGAATTCGGCAGATGGGGCGACGCCTCGCGAGGGCGAACTTCGTCTGCCCATGATCGTGAAGGCGGGCTATTCCCTCGGCGATCACGCGATCAACATCCAACTCGCCGCGACCTCGCTCTTCTATCTCTTCTTCCTGACCGAAATCGCGGGGCTTCGACCGTCCCTCGCGGGCCTCGTGCTGCTCGTGGGGCGCGCGGTCGATGCGTTCACCGACCCCGCGATGGGGAAGCTCTCCGACGCAACACGCTGGCGTGCGGGTCGTCGACGTCCCTATTTCCTGATCGGCGCGCTGCCTTTCGGGATCACCTTCGCGCTCCTGTGGACGACGCTTCCGCTCGAAAGCGACATCACCCGGTTCGCCGCTTACTCGCTCATCTACATTGCGAATACCGTTTCTTCGACGTTGCTGGCCGTGCCCTACATGGCGTTGCTGCCGGAAATGGCCCTGAGCTACCAGGAGCGAACGTCTGCGAATACGATTCGTCAGGTCGGTGTCGTGCTGGCCTTGATGCTGGTGGCCGTGGCCGTGCGCCCGGCCGTCGAGTGGTTTGGTGGCGGAGCGCAGGGGTGGGCGCGCATCGGGCTCGTGATGGGGGTCTGGATCGCGATTCCCTGGCTGGTCGTTCACCGTGTGAGCTTCGAGCGTCCCGACTTCCAGCGTCCCGCGGAGAGTTCGCTCGTACAGGGTTTTCGCGATCTCGCGCGACATCGAGCGTACTTGTGGCTCGGAGGGCTCTACATCGCGAGTCGCATCGCGCTCGACATCGTGGGCGCGGTCCTGATCTTCTGGTTCACCTACTGGATCGGCCGGCCCGGTGACTTCTCCATCGCTCTGGGTCTGATGCTCTCGATGGTCGTGCTCGCAATGCCGATGTGGCTCTGGCTTTCACGCTGGATCGACAAGCGCAATCTCTTCGTCGCCGGTGCAGCCTGGTGGATCTCGGTTCAGTTCGGGCTCTTCCTGATGGGACCCGACGACCCTCGCTGGCTGGTGTTCACGCTGATCGGCCTCGCAGGCATCGGCTACGGCGTCACCGACATGATTCCCTGGTCGATGTTGGGGGACGTGATCGACGCCGACGAGGCCCACAGCGGAGAACGGCGCGAGGGCATGTACGCGGGTGTATTCACGTTCTTGCGCAAGCTGGGTGGAGCCACCGGGGTCGCGGCCGCTGGTTTCGTCCTCGAGGCCTCGGGATTCGTATCCGGCGCCGACCAGGAAGCGACGGCGCTATGGGCGATCCGCATCCTCGGGACCTGTGTGCCGATCTTCTTCCTCGTGATCGCTTCGTTGCTCGCACTCCGCTACCCGCTCACACGGGCGCGGCATGCCGAAGTCGTGAACGGGCTCGAGAAGCTGCGTTCGGGCTGAACGCGGGCACGGGGTAACGGAGTCGAGTAGCCTTCGCGCATGCATCGGCGACATTCGATTCGGGTGATCGCGCTCTTTTTCGCGCTCGTGCTCCTTGCACTACCGGTGGGAGGGGGCACGCATGCGTCGGAACCGGACTCCGCGGCCGTCGAACGGCAGAGCGACGCCGATGCATGCCCGCCTTGTCCCAGGTGTCCGCCAGTCGACGGCGAAGAGGGTGTGGGCGAAACCGAAGAGGACGACGGCCCGGTGTGTCACGGGATTCTGACCTGTACGTTCTGGGGAATCGGTCAGGTTCTGGCGGTCCCGTTCAAGCTGATCGGCGGAGCACTTCGAATCATCATCTGAGCGGCTCGGGTGCCCTGTTCGGCCGAATCAGCCCTTGTCGATGTCGTGGAAGGCGCGAAGCAGATCGATCGCCGAGATGATGCCGACCAGCTTCTGGTCGGCGTCGACGACGGGGACGGCGCCGTACTTGTGGTCGAGCACGAGTTCGACGGCGCGCTGCAGGTTGTCGTCCGGGGCGACGGTGGCGGGCCCCTTCGACATCGTGCTCTCGACCTTGTGGGCGTTGTCGAGCAGGTAGTAGTGGGCGCAGTTCTCTTCGTCGTCGACCCAGTCGGGGTGGCGCAGATCGCGGTCGCTGATGATGCCGACCAGGCGCTCGTCGTCGCCGAGGACGGGCATGTGCCGGATGTCGCGTTCGCGCATCCGGTAGAAGGTCTGGCGCAGGCCATCCCTGAGGTTGGCGGTCACCACGTTGGTGCTCATGTACTCGCTGACTTTCATCGCTGCGGGGCTCCCATTCTTTGATACCAGCGCGCCCGGATCCTTCGGCCGGGATGCGCGATGTTATCCGAGCCTCGCATCGATGGGGGCGGGTGGGCAGGAAACGGAATGGAATCGAATCGCCGAAGTTTCATCCGCATGGTGGGCGCCGTCGTCGCCTGGTTGATCGCGGGCACGCGACGCGCCCTGGCTGCACCGAGCGCTTCGGTTCCCCGCATCCACGAACAAACGCGCAACACGCCTTTCGGGGCCATGGGACGTCGCCGGCCTTCTCGGCGCCCTGGACCGCCGCACAAGCCGTACCCGGGAATGGAGGTCGTGGCGCTGCCACGACCCGCTACGGGTGGGCGTTCGCTGGCCCAGGTGGTTCGGGCCGCCTTGAAACCGCAGCCCTTCGCTCCACAAGTACTCTCCCTCGAAGAACTCGCCACGCTGCTACACGACAGCAACGGAATCACCGACGACGCACCCCCTGCGACGGCCAGAGTGAGACGTCGTGCCGCACCTTCGGCGGGTGCGCAGTACGCGGGCGAGGTGTACGTGGTGGTCGAGCGCGTGGAGGGGCTCGCGCCCGGGGTCTACTCCTTTTCGGTCCGCGACCATTCCCTGCGCAGACTGAGCTCCGGTTCGAGCCTGGAGCGGGTGGTCGAAGCGATCGAAGTTCCGGTTGCGGTGGGCGACGCGGCCTTCGCCGTGCTGCTCAGCAACGTCTTCGGTCGCTACTCGTGGCGCTACGCGAACCGCGCCTATCGCTACGCGTTGATCGATAGCGGGCACATTGGCGAGAACCTGCGTCTGGCCGCCCACTCGCGAGGCCTCGTCGAGGCGTGCGCGCTGCGCTTTCACGACGATGCGCTCAACGAACTGCTGGAGCTCGATGGCCGGCACGAGGCGGTCTGCGCTGTGCACCTGGTCGGTCGCGCGGGGAACGCGGAGTCGTCGGACACGGCGGGTACGCGTCGAGACTGGGTCGAGCTGCAACAGCGCGGTGAACTGGCGGGCCGTGGACCCGTGACGGAGCGCTATCACGAGGCCACCAAACTGGTACCCGCGCAGGGCGCGAAGATTCCTGCCGATCCGGGAAGCCGCGCATCCGAAGCCGAGATCGATGGCGCGAGGGTCGCGCTTCCGCGGGGCGAGGGTGGGGCGATGACGACGAGTGCTTCGATCCGCATCCGTCGTTCGGCGCGGGAGTTCGAAGCGAAGCCGCTATCGACCGCGGAACTCGGGTTCGTTCTCGCGGCGGCGCAGGGCAACCCATCCCTCGAACGTGCGCCCGGGGTCGTGCTCGACGTCGTCGTACACGAGGTGTCGGGGATACCGGCCGGTGTTTATCGCTACGATCCGAAGGCGCACGCCTTGATCGAAGTGCGCAAAGGAGCATTGCGTGCGCCCATGGTGCGTGCCTGTCTACGACAGGCCATGGCGGGGAGCGCCGCCGTGGGTCTGGTGATGTCCACTCGCCTCGACGCCATGCGCTCACCACTCGGCGACCGACGCTACCGGGATCTCCTGTTCGAAGCCGGCGCCATCGGACAGCGCATCTATCTCGCAGCCGAATCGATCCGCCTCGCGGCGCGCAACCTCGCCGCCTTCGAAGACGATCGCTTCAACGAACTGCTCTGGCTCGACCGCCGGGGCGAGCACGCCCTGCATCTCACCATGCTCGGGCACGGCGACTGATCGGGGCGTCGTGGCCATTGCGACCACCCTGCGCGCCACCCAGATCCGTCAACGCCGGTTCACCATATCGAGTACTGGTATTCATGCTGGTGATCTGAGGTGGGGAGGGCTAGCCTTGGACGATGGCCGAAACGCGCAAGATCACAGTCGAGGTCCCGGCCGATCTCCTCGACCAGGCTCTCGAGACATCGGGCGAGGGAATCACCCGAACAGTCCGTCGCGGCCTCGCCCTCGTGGCCGCGGGTCGCGCCTACGACGAGCTTCGAAAGCTCCGCGGCAAGCTGAAGCTTCGCGTCGATCTCGATCGGCTTCGCGAGGATCGATGATCGCGATCGACAGTAGTTCCTGGGTTGCGTTCTTCTCCGACCGGGAACCCGAAGGGGATGACACGATCCTGGTCGATCGGGCCCTCGCCGACCATCAGGCGTGCCTTCCGCCCGTGGTTCTTGCCGAACTGCTCAGCGACGCCAGGCTTCCGGATTCGGTCGCCACGCTTCTCACGCAACTACCACTGCTCGAGCCGACCGATGGCTATTGGGAGAGAACCGGACGCTTGCGCGCGAAGATGATTGCCCGCAGACATCGGGCTCGTCTCGCTGACGCCCTGATCACGCAATCGTGTGTGGATCACGACGTGCGCCTGATCACACGAGACAGCGACTTTCGCCACTTCGTCCGACTCGGCGGGTTGCGCCTCGCCCTCTGATCGGGTTCGCACTACCCCCGCGCCGCCCGCTCGCGCAGCTGCGTGAGCGCCTCGCGCAGGGTGTTCTGCTCGCCCGCCGGGTATTCGACGAGCATGTTGCCGCGCTTGGCGTAGCGCACGCGCAGCTCCTTGATCTCGTCCCTGGCCCACTTCACGTAGCGGAGTTCGAGTAGCAGCTCGCTCTGCACGAAGCGCAGGTTGGCGTCGTAGCGGATGAGCTCGGGATGGTGGCTCTGCCACTTCGGCGCGAGCAGCGGGCCCACGTGGGTGATCAGGTAGCGGTCGATGAAGCGGCGGAAGACTTCGATGCCGGTTTCGTCACCGCGATCCTTCATGCTGGTCAGCGTGTCGAGGAAATCGCCGAGGTCGGCGACGGCGCGCTCGAGTTCGAGTTTGCGCTGGGCCAGGGCTTCGCCGCCGAAGGGTTCTTCGTTGGCGGTGGCAGCTGCGGCTTCGTCGATGAAGTCCTTGCGCGGGTCGTCGGTCGCGCAGGCCGTCATTGCGAGCGCGCTCGCAGTGCACAGGCCGAGCAGGGTGCGGCGGATTCGATTCGTCGTGTTCATGAGGAGATCTCCGAAGTCTTCGCGCGCGACTCGTGATACATGCGGCGCAGCAGCGTATGGACGGCGTGGTCGCGTTGGGTGCGGAGCTGCTCGATCATGTCGCGCGAGGCGAGGGCGTCGCGATAGAGGGGCAACGCCTTCGAGCGGGCGCGCTCCTTCCGTTCGAGCTTGTCGAGCAGCATCTTGGTGCGCGCGATCTCGCGGGTCATGTTGATCGGGGCCTTGCGCACGTCACTGGCCGCACCTTCGTCCGCCGAGGCGGGGGGCATCTTCACGCGCGGGCCGTCGTGGCTCTTCGCCTTGCCCATCAACCAGGCCAGCTTTTCCTTCGCGTCGTCGCGTTCGCTGCGCAAGGCGGCGAGGCTCGAGTCGAGGTCCTCGTCTCCCGACGCCTGGGCGAAGCCCAGGTACATCAGCACGAGATCGTCCGAGAGAGCCGCGCGCAGGGTGTCGATCTCGCGCGCGGAGGGCTTGCCGTTCTCGATCCACGAATCGATATGGCGTGAGCGCGCGACCGTGTCGGCGATCGGGCGGGCCATGCCGATGTACTCGCCCGCGCGACCGAGTCGTTCGAGGGACGTCGCGAGTCCGGGCCAGAGCTGCGGATCGAAAGGGAAGGCCGACATCGCGTCGAGGTACCGCTCGGCCACGACTTCGAGCTCCGACGTCGTCGCCCCGCGCGATGCAAAGTTGAGGAACGCGTCGCCGTAGCCCTTCGCCGCTTCGTAGGCGGCGAAGTAGGCCGAGTCGGGTACGTAGGCGGTTTCTTCCTGTGCCGTGTGGCGCTCGAAGAAGACGAGGTAGCGGGTATAGGTTTCGGCCGCGCTGCGAACGAACTCGTCGCTGTTCTCCGTCGCGGCGAGGCTGCGCGCCAGGTAGTAGTCGGCGGCATTGAGCGAGGCTTCCTGGATCTCTTCCCACAGGCCGCGCAGGGTCTGGAGATACGCCGAACGACCGACGCGCGAGAAGCCGACCTTCTTGAAGTCATTGCCGTTGCGGGCGGCGTAGAGTTCGTCGTAGGTCGCGATGGCGTCTTCGAGATCGAAGGGCATCTCGATGTAGGGGTCGAGGCCGAGGCGCTGCTTGGCCGCGTAGGTCTCGCCGATCAGGCGAAGCATGCGGCTCATCACGGCGGCGCGACCCTGGGCCGTCTTCGCCGCATCCCACGTGCGCTGATAGGCGCCGCTCGTGACGTCGATCGCCTTGAGCGACTCGTCACTGAATCCCTGCTGCGCGAGGAGCCCGCGCGCCTGGTCGTGGTACTTGCCGGCTTCGAAGAGCTGGAGCGTAAAGGTGAGCCCGCCTGCATCGCTCTCGGGGCCGTCGAGGCGCGACACGATGCGATCGAGGTAGTTGCGGGCCGAAGCCGCCGGCGGGATCACCTCGGGGTTCATGCCGACCCGGTTGTGATGCAGCAGCCGCACGAGGGAGGCGAGGGGATCGAGGTTCGAGGCGAGTCCCATCTCCTGGCTGCGCAAGAGCACCATGCGCGTGACGTTCTCGAAGACGTAGGGCAGGGCGGAGACGAAACCCGTGGTCGGCGACTGCGAGAGGGAAAGCGCCTCGAGGGTGTCGAAGGGCGTTTCGAGGGGAACCACGACGTCGAGCCAGAGATCGAGGGTCGCGTTCACGAACTCGGTGGAGTTGCCCCGCTCCATCGCGTGATGGGCCGAGATGTAGTGGTGCCAGTAGCGGCTCTCGTAGGAGTCACTCATCGTCGAAAGCTGGGTAGCGGCCTGCGCTGCACGATCTATCAACGCGGGGTCGCGCGACGCGAGGTACTGGAGCAGGTGCGCGATCGCCGTGCGCCGCAGCGTCGTCTCATCGACCGGCGCGTCGGGCTCGAGGGGATCGCTCAGGAAGTTCTCGATGTAGGTGTCGAGATCGATCCCCGTTTCCTGCGTGTACTCGGCGAGTCGTTCGGACAATGGGCCCGGATCCGCCGCGGTATAGACGTAGGCGTAGTCGAGGTAGTCGCCCCAGGCCTCGGGCTGCGTCTCGGCGGAGGCCGGGATGGCGAACACCTTGACGATGATGGCGCCGCACAACGCAGAGGTGATCAGTCGCCTCGAAAGCGATGGGCAACGTGTGTGGAACGACATGGCGAGGCTCCCATGCGCCACGGGCCCACCCCTCAGCGTTCCAACCTCACCGCGCCAGGCGAATCGAACGGGGGGGCCGGTCCGCAGCGCTTACGAATTCAACACGCAGGTCTTCGACCGCCCCGGGGTTTCTCTTGAGTTGGCTTCCCCCCGGAATCCGGGCGAAGCTCTCCCCGATTCGCCCCACGCGCACGGGGCGATGTGCAACACGCGCGCAATTCACGGAGGGGTTGTGAACGTTCCCAACACCGCAGTTCGGGAGAGGTGTTCCCCATGACCGAAGCGTTCCTGAAAGAATGGCACCGCCTGGTCGCCAATCGCGACCTCGAGGCGCTCGCGAAGATCCTTGCAGAAGACGTCACGATGGGCGCGCCGCCGTATTGGGACAAACTCTCGGGTCGACCCGTCGTTCACTTCCTGCTCGGCCTGATCATCCACACGATCGAAGACTTCACGTATCACCGCGAGTGGCACGCCGCCGCGGGGGATGCCCGCGAGATCGCCCTCGAGTTCCACGGCCACGTCGGCGGCTTGAACCTGCAGGGGGTCGATCTCGTCACCCTCGACGACGAGGGCCGATTGCGGAACCTCGACGTGATGATCCGCCCGATGAACGCCCTCGAGAAGCTCCGAGAGGTCATCGCGCCGCAGATGATCGAGTACCTGAAGCAGAACGGCCCGGATCGCGACCAATAGGGTGTCCTGGACAGCGAAGACGGGGAGACGATATCGGGCAACACTCTTGCGGCGGACGAGCGCTCCGTGGGACGGTCGGAACATCCAGTGAAACCATCCCCACCGCGCCCGAGATCGTCCCGTTCAAGAGGAATTCGAAGAGATGAACCCGAAACCGCCGGCACTCTCACTCACGGCGAGCGAGTTCGCTCGCTCCGGCAACGAAACCGCGCGTTTGCTGCTGGGTATGAGATCCCTGTTGGCCGAATCGCACGCCAGCGATGGGCATCCCGTGCTGACGGTACCGGGCTATGGAGCCGATGACGCAGCGATGGCGACCCTGCGCTTCTTTCTGCGTCGTCTCGGATACCGCGTCCATTCGCTGCGCCTGGGGCGGAACTTCGAAGGGCGCTCCAACCGCATTCAGAGCATGGACGACGCAGCGGCCTTCCGCGCTGAAATGGTCGAGGGCGTCGTGGCGCGCATCGCAGAGATCGAAGCGAGTCGCGGTGAGCGCGTGAGCCTCATCGGTTGGAGCATGGGGGGGCTCTATGCTTTCGATGCCGCGAACCGCGTGCCCGATCTGACGCGTATGGTCATCACCCTGGGTTCACCTTATGGCGACCCCCGCGGCACGCCACTCTTCGGTTTGCTCCGATGGTTGAACGGCGGAACGCAGCCGATCGAAGAGCAGAACTTCGCCGCCTGGAACGACATGGCGGCGGTCGATGATCACGAGGTTCCCGTTCGGGTCTTCTACAGCGAACGCGACGGAATCGTCTCGACGGACATCGCCAAGCCCGCTCCGCATCCGACCGTCGAGTGCATCGAGATCGATTCGTCCCATGTCGGCTTCGCGATGAACCCGAAGGTGTTTCGGGCGGTGGCCAGGGAACTCGCGGCTTCGGGCGGAGGGGGTTCGGAGCACCCCAACCCCGGCGAAGCGACGGAACGCAGGCGTCCCTCCCCAGTCGGCCCCATCGCCGAGCTGCGATCGCGAGGCGCCTAGAACTCGTAGGCCGCCTTCAGCTCCGGATCGCTCTCCGCCAGCAGCGTCGCCAGATCGATCATCACCTTGCACTGCTTGACCGTGGCGTCGTCCTGCATCTTGCCGTCGATCATCGCGGTGCCGGAACCGTCGCCCATGGCGTCGAGCACCTTCTTTGCCCACAGCACTTCTTCTGCGGGGGGCGAGAAGACCTTCTTCGCGATGGCGATCTGTGCCGGGTGGAGGCTCCAGGCGCCCACGCAGCCCATCAGGAAGGCGTTGCGGAACTGGTCCTCGCAGGCGAGTTCGTCCTTGATGTCGCCGAAGGGGCCGTAGTAGGCGTAGATGCCGTTGGCCGCACAGGCGTCGACCATGCGCGCCATGGTGTAGTGCCAGAGATCCTGCTGGGCCGAGATGCGCGCCGAGTCGGGTTCGCCTTCGACGGGGTCGGTGCGCACGACGTAGCCTGGGTGGCCACCGCCCACGCGCGTCGTCTTCATGCGGCGACTCGCTGCGAGGTCGGCTGGGCCGAGCGAAAGACCCTGCATGCGCGGCGAGGCCGAGCAGATCTCTTCGACGTTCGCGACGCCGAGCGCCGTCTCGAGGATCGCGTGGATCTGCAGCGGCTTCGAAAGCCCCGCCTTGGCCTCGAGCTGCGCAAGCAGGCGATCCATGTAGTGGATGTCCCAGGCACCCTCGACCTTGGGGACCATGATGACGTCGAACTTCTCACCCGCTTCGAGGACGATGCGCGTGATGTCGTCGAGCATCCAGGGCGAGTCGAGGCTGTTGATGCGCGTCCACAGCTGGCACGCGCCGAAGTCGGTATTGTTCGCGATGTTGACGAGGCCCTCGCGCGCGGCCTCCTTCTTGTCGAATTCGATCGCGTCTTCGAGATTGCCCAGCAGCACGTCACACTTCGTCGCGATCTGCGGAACCTTGTCGACCATCTTCGGATTGCTCGGGTCGAAGAAGTGGATCATGCGCGACGGACGCAGGGGGATCTCGCGCTGCGGCGCGGGAGCGCCGAGGGCGAGGGGCTGGAAGAAATCCTTGGCACTTCTCATGGGGTGTTCTCCTGATCGGGGCGCGTACTCTATTGCGTGGCTCCACGACGGGCAAGCGCGCGGCATTCGTTCTCAATCCCGCCCGACCGGCGGTCGATGTCTCCTACAGGTTCTGTGGAGACCTGCATGTCGGATGCACCCAACGCCGAGAGCAAGCCCCTTTCGGTCGTCCTGATCGACGACAGCAAGGTGGTGCTCACGCAGCTCGAAGAGCTGATCGCGTCACTCGACGGCGTCGAAGTAGTGGGGACCGCCTGCGATGGGACGAGTGCGATCCGCGTGATTCGCGAAGCACACCCCGACCTCGCCATCATGGACATCGTGATGCCCGGCATGGACGGCCTCGCCGCCCTGCGCATCATCAACGCCAACTTCTCGGACACCCGCGTGGCGATGCTGTCGTCCCTGGCCGGCGCGGCTTCGAAGGCCGAAGAGGCCTTTCGCCTCGGCGCCATCCAGGTGATCAGCAAGCCCTTCGAGGCGTCGATCCTCGAAGCGCTCTTCGAGAGCGAGCGCGAACGACGCGATCGCGAAGCGGAGGAGGGCTAGACGATGGGCGTCAAGTTCTTCGGCCAGTTCCTGATCGAGCAGGGCGAGATCGATGCCGGTGGGCTTCGCGAAGCCCTCGAACGCATGGATGCCCGCAACAGACCCCTCGGCGAGATCGCGGTCGAGGCCGGCTTCCTCGATCCCGCACAGGCCGACCGCATCAACCTCGCCCAGCGCGAGGGGGATCGTCCCTTCGGTGAAGTGGCTCGCGAGATGGGCGCACTCACCCCGGTGCAGGTCGACGAGGTCCTCTCGATCCAGCAGAAGAACCGCGTACAGATCGGCGACGTGCTCGTCGAACTCGGCCATCTCGAAGCCGAGCGCCTGCCCGCGTTGCTCGACCGCTTCAAGGCCGATCAGGCGCCCTACGAGACGGAAGCGCGAACCCTGCCCGACGAGTTCAGCGACAACGAGCTGGCACACCACGTCCTCGACCTGCTGCCCAAGTTCTGCATGCGCATCGCCCGGGTGCGGGTGAAGACGGGCTTCGGTCTGCCGCTCAGCAAGCTCGCTTCGTTCCACTACAACGTGGGTGTGCGGATGAACGGTGACACCGGCCTGCAGGTGACCCTGGTGGCCGACGAGAACTTCGCGCGCAAGCTCGCCGCGGCGACCGCGGGGATCGACCAGTCGAAGCTCGATGCCGACCTCACCTTCGATGGTCTTGGCGAGTTCTTGAACGTGCTCTGCGGCAACGTCGTCGCCATCCTCGAGCGCGAAGGCCAGGTCGTCGAACTCGACCCGCCGCAGCGCCAGGCCGCGCTCATCGACGGCATCGCGTTCGAACTCGCCGTGGGCGAGGGCTACGCCTCGCTCGTCCTCGCGACGGCCTGAAGCTCCGCGTCGGCCACCGAGCGTCTGTGATATAGCTCTCCTCATCCCGAGGAGAGTTCCTTGCGACTACCCGCAGACCACATCCCGTCTGTGTCGGACGGGAGCTATCCCGTTCGAACTGGCTGTGCGGTGCGACCCCTGGTCGATGGTGAGGTCGCGTTCCGCCGAATCTGCGAAGCGATCGAAGCGGCCGAGGAACGCGTCTAGGGAACCGTCGCGTTCCTCAAGGGCGATGCGCGGATGCCCGACGGCCGCGGCACGATCTTCGACGTGCTCGACGCCGCGGTCGAGCGCGGGCTCGACGTGCGCGTGATCTTCTGGCGCACGCCCGGGGTTTCGAAGCGCCATCACTTCCCCGGAACCGCGGATCAACGCGAATGGTTGGCCGAGCGCGGGAGCCGCTTCGACGCGCGCTGGGATGTCCTGCCCGACGAGGGCTGTCATCACCAGAAGAGTTGGCTCGTCGACGCGGGGCTCGAGAGCGAGATCGCCTTCGTAGGGGGGATCAACATCGAGGCCGAGTCGGTGGCTCCGCAGGGGCACGCACCTCGCCCCGAAGGCAATACCCACGATGTCTATCTCGAGTTGACGGGGCCCGCGGCCACCGACGTTCACCACAACTTCGTCCAACGCTGGAACGAGGCGAGTGAACGGGATCGCGAAGACGGGAGCTGGCCCCCCGAACGTGAGACGGGCGCGCTCGAGTTCCCGACTCGGCTGTCGCGCGCGACCGGAGACGTGCCCGTGCAGGTGACGCGCACCGTCCAGGCCGACCGCTATCTCGACGGGACACCCACGCCGGGCGGCAAGCCCTTCGCGATCGGGCAGGGTGAGTTCAGCATCTACACCCAGTATATCGACGCCATCGATGCCGCCCGCTCGACGATCTACATCGAAGATCAGGCCATCGGCTCGCCGAAGATCGTGGGACACCTGAAGCTGGCCCTCGAACGCGGGGTCGAAGTGATCTTCCTGGTGCCGGGGCGCTGTCATCCGACCTATCACGCCTCGCGGCAGAACCCGGCGCTCACTCCCTTCTTCGATCTCGTGGCGAGCCTGGACGCCTATCCGTCCTTCAGCCTTTCGGCGATCGCGAGCGCCGATGCCGAAGCGAACATCCACGAGATCTACGTCCACGCGAAGGTGATGCTCGTCGACGACGCGTGGGCCACGATCGGTTCCACCAACACGGTCGATCGCTCGTATCAGATCGACACCGAACTCAACGCCTCGATCTGGCATCCGCCGACGGTGAAGGAACTCCGCTGCGAGCTCTTCGAAGAGCATCTCGGCATCGACACCCGCGGCGCGACGGATCGCGAGGCGTTCGCCGAGTTTCACGTCCGCGCCCGCGACAACGCCTGGCGCCGCCTCGCCATGGCCCCGATGGAAGGCCTCGCCTACCAGGTCGACGCGAGCTTGTACGGGCTGGGTGAGCCGGCCGACGAGGAGTGAGCGCGGGGCGATCGCCGATCGTTCAGTGCAGCGCGCTACCCACCAGGGTCAGTCCGAACGCCGTGGTGAGCGCCGTCAGCGCCCAGCCGTAGGCCGCCGCGGTCGCCCGTGCGAAGACGCGCTGTCCTACGCTCCAGTAGGCCAGCAGGGCGATCGCCGGCGAGAGCAGATGCTCGCTCGACAGACCCGCGAAGCCGACGCTCGCGAGCACGACGATCTGGGTGCCGACGAACACCAGGTACGCGAAGGCCACGTTCGCGCGGATCGCTTCCTTGCTCGCGAAGAGGTTCGGAATCAGGATCGTCAGCAGCGCACCGCCCATGTTCGTGAGCCCGTGAATCGCACCGGTGACCACGAGAACCGTGCGGCGGTATTGGCCGAGCACCGCACCGAGCTCTGCCGCCCGCGCTGGAAAGACGCGAACCGCTGCCGTCAGCAGGAGCAACGCGCCGATCGGAATCCGCACGTCGTAATCCGCCCCCAACCACAGCACTCCACCCAGGGCCAGGGCGGCCGGCGGCAGGGCAAACCAGATGAACTCGTTCTTGAACGAATCGAGTTCCCCCCGACCGTGCCGGATCTGCACGACGCTGATCGCGAACGACGCGGGCAGCAACCAGTACAACGCATCGACGAAGGGCATCCCCGCGAGCAGCAGGCACGGGGTCCCGAACACCAGCAGCCCGACCCCGAAGAGCGACTGCACCACGGCGAGCGCGAAGACCAGGGCGCACGTGAATAGGAGTTCGACGTCCATCGCGTCACCATTCGACGCAGTGCACGCGTGGCTTGATCGAGACCTCGACTTGGGCCGCGAGAACCGTCCCGCCTGCTCGCTACTTGTCGCCGATCGTGTAGTGCGAGCGCTTCTTCACGATGACGTCGCGGTCGAGCTCGAAGATCTTCGTGCGCTTGTAGCCCGCGGGTGCGTCGTCGTTCGAAGCCCCTTCTTCCTTGTCGAACTTGTGTCCGTACAGGCGGGTCTCGACGATGCCGAGATCTTCTCGCGTGGGATGATCGTGCTTTTCGAGAATCTCGGTCGAGGCGAAGACGGTTTCTCCCGCGGCGAGGGGAGCCGTGTGGCGCCCGGTCTTGTAGATGAGGTCGCCGAAGCTCTGATCGCCGATGTCCGGCCCCGAGATGCCGAGGCAGAGCACGAAGGGGATTCCGCCGTACACCACCAGCTGGCCGCCTAGGTAGCGCTCGGGCTCGAGGTCGATCATGTGCTGGTTGCAATGCACCTGGGAGGTGTTGTCGAGGATGCCGGTGAGGGCGATGTGCTCGCTCGTCACCGTACGACCGCGCGAGTGCGCAAGCAGGGTGCCGGGCTCGAAGTCTTCGTAGTAGCCATCGTCGCCACCGAGGTGGGCGAGCTCGGCGTACTTCTGGCGGCCGCCCACGTACGGCGGCAGCCACAGGTCGCACGCGATGTCGTCGGCTTCGACTTCGAAGCCCTCGACCGTGGCGTCGTCGTCGCCCTTGAACACCTGCACCTTGCGCTCGAAGGTGAGGACGATCGCTTCGTCTGCGCTGCCGATGTTCTTGCGCGCGGTCGACTGCACGTGGACGATGCCGAGGTTCGGGCGGCTCGACGAAGGACGCACGCCGAGGATCTTGGTTTCGACTTCGATCGTGTCACCGATGTAGACCGGCGCACCGAAGCGCATGTTGATGTACTCGAGGTTCGCGCGCGCGTTCTCCGAGACGTCACCCACCGTCTGGCTGAAGGCGACGAGCATCACCAGGCCGGGCGGGCACGCGAGGTCGCGATAGCCGTGGGCCTGGGCATAGCGGCGATTCTTCGTGATCGGATGCGTGCAGAACGAGAAGTCGTTGAAGGTGGAGAACAGACCGTCGGTGATCGTCTTGCCGCCGCGGTGGCGCAACACCTGACCCGGACCGAAGTCCTCCAGGAAGTTGCCGGTCTTCTTTTCGATGACGCGAAGCTTCTCGCTCATGTTTCCTGCCGCTCCTTGAAAGCTGCTCAAATCGGGGCGGGACATTAGCAAGCCCGCGTGGAAACGTGGCTTTTCGGGCCCTCCTGCCCATCCCCGAAAAACCGACCCGCGGTCCGCCCTACCAATCGACCGGAAATCCCCTAAACAATGGGACCGCCGAATCGGGCAGTACGCCCGGATTTGCCGGTCGGCTCCACCCGTCCCGGGCCTGCATCGAGCAATCGGAGCCCCCCTCGCGTCTACCCACCCCCGGTGCGCCGGCGCGAACCCCACGAACCGACTGACGAGACAACGGAAGGCGCCCTGCGCGCACAGAGAGTTGGAGTACGCATCGTGATCATTGGAGTCCCCAAGGAAACTGCCGAGGGCGAGCGCCGTGTGGCGTTGATTCCCGAGGGCGTGAAGGCGCTGAAGAAGCTCGGCGTCGACGTCCTGATCGAGGCCGGCGCGGGCGAAGCCGCGGGCTTCCTCGACGCCGAGTATGTAGACGAGGAGGCCAAGATCGCGGCCGGCGCCAGCGAGGTCTACAACGACTCGGATCTCGTGTTGAAGGTGCAGCCCCCGAGCGACGACGAAGTCGCGGCCCTGCGCGAGGGCTCGGCGCTGATCAGCCTGCTGAAGCCCCTCGATCTTCCCGAGCTGGCCCAGAAGCTGGCCGGCCGCAACGTCAACGCCTTCTCCCTCGAGCTGATGCCGCGCATCACGCGCGCCCAGTCGATGGACGTCCTCTCTTCCCAGAGCACGATCGCGGGCTACCGCGCAGTGCTGATGGCCGCGATGGAGCTGCCCCGCGTGTTCCCGATGATGGTGACGGCGGCGGGTACCCTTCGCCCCGGCAAGGCCTTCATCATCGGCGCCGGCGTCGCGGGCCTCCAGGCCCTCGGCTCCGCCAAGCGCCTCGGCGCCATCACCTCGGCCTACGACACGCGCGCCGCGGTGCGCGAGCAGGTGCAGAGTGTCGGCGCCAAGTTCGTCGAGCTGGATCTCGAGACGGGTGACTCCGAAGACTCGGGTGGCTACGCGAAGGCCGAGACCGAGGAGTTCTACCAGAAGCAGCGCGAAGAACTCGCGAAGCACGTTGCCCAGGCCGATGTGGTCATCACGACGGCGCTCGTGCCCGGACGTGAGGCCCCGCTGCTGATCACCGCCGACGCCGTGCGCGCAATGCGCCCGGGTTCGGTGATCGTCGACCTCGCCGCCGAGAAGGGCGGCAACTGCGAACTCACCGAGGCCGACAAGGACGTCGTCGTGAACGGCGTCACGATCATCGGCAACACGAACCTGCCGGCGCTGGTGCCCGCCCACGCGAGCCAGATGTTCTCGAAGAACTGCACGACGTTCCTCGAGCACCTGATCGACGAGGGCAAGCTCGTGCTCGACCTCGAAGACGAGATCACGAGCGGCACGCTGGTCACCCACCAGGGCGCCGTCATCCACGACATGATCAAGTCGCGGCTCAACTAGACCCGCAAGACGTCGCGCCCGTACTGATTCCAAGCGAAGGCCATGTCATTGGCCAAGTGAAAGGCAAGGAGACGCCTCATGCTCGAAGCGCCCGCAATCGCTGCGCTCACGATTCTGGTTCTCGCCCTGTTCGTCGGGGTCGAGGTCATCACCAAGGTTCCGCCGCTGCTGCACACGCCGCTGATGAGCGGTTCGAATGCGATCTCCGGCATCACCATCGTCGGCGCGCTCCTCGCCGCCGGTAGCGACAACGGCACGACGGCAACCGTGCTCGGTTTCATCGCGATCGTGATGGCCACCATCAACGTGGTGGGAGGCTTCCTGGTGACCAACCGCATGCTTGCCATGTTCAAGAAGAAGTAGAGACCGTCATCATGAGTCCGACCATCATTCAATCTGCTTATCTCGTAGCCGCGATCCTCTTCATCCTCGGCCTGCGAAACCTGTCGTCTCCCAAGACGGCGGTGCGCGGCAACCAGCTCGCGGCCACGGGCATGTTGATCGCCATCGTGGCCACGATGGTCGATCAGTCGATCATCTCCTACACGACGATCCTGGCCGGCATGGTGGTGGGCGCGGCCATCGGTGCCGTGCTCGCGCTGCGCATCGAAATGACCGCGATGCCCCAGATGGTCGCGCTGCTGAACGGCTTCGGTGGCGCGGCATCGGCCCTGGTGGCCTCGGCCGAGTTGCTCGGTGCGGGCGAGACCGGGGCGTCCCTCGAAGGCATCGTGCCCTTCGCGATCGCGGCCTCGGTGCTGATCGGTTCCGTCACCCTCACCGGCAGTCTGGTGGCATTCGCGAAGCTGCAGGAGCTCGTGGGCGGCGCGGCCGTCACCTATCCCGGGCAGCAATTCGTGAACGGTGCCCTGGGCCTCGCCGTGCTCGGCCTCGCCGGCATGGTGATGATGGACCCGGGCAACCTCAACGCCTTCTACGGGGTGATCGCAATCGCGCTCCTGCTCGGCGTGCTGCTCGTCATCCCGATCGGCGGCGCCGACATGCCGGTGGTGATCTCGCTCCTCAACTCCTATTCGGGCCTCGCAGCTTGTGCGACGGGCTTCGTGCTCGACAACAGCACGCTGGTGGTCAGCGGCTCGTTGGTCGGCGCTTCGGGTCTCATCCTCACCCAGATCATGTGCGTGGCGATGAACCGGTCGCTGGGCAACGTGCTCTTCGGTGCCTTCGGCGCGGCCTCGGAAGAGGGCGCCGCTGCAGCCGCGGGCCAGGACCAGGGCAACGTCGTCGCCTACACGCCGGACGATGCGGCGGTGATCTTCTCGAACGCTTCGAGCGTGATCGTGGTGCCGGGCTACGGCATGGCGGTCGCCCAGGCCCAGCACGCCGTGCGCGAGCTGACCGATTCCCTCGCCGATGCGGGGATCGACGTGAAGTTCGCCATCCACCCGGTGGCGGGCCGCATGCCCGGGCACATGAACGTGCTGCTCGCGGAAGCGGATGTCCCCTACGACCGCCTGGTCGAAATGGACGACATCAACCCGCTCTTCCCCGAGACTGACGTGGCGCTCGTGCTCGGCGCGAACGACGTGGTGAACCCGTCGGCCCGCGAGGAGAAGGGCAGCCCGATCTACGGCATGCCGATCCTCAACGTCGACCAGGCCGAACACGTGTTCGTCATCAAGCGCTCGATGAACCCGGGTTTTGCGGGCATCCAGAACCCCCTCTTCTTCAAGGACAACACGATGATGATCTTCGGCGACGCCAAGAAGGTCGTGATCTCGCTGTCCGAGGCGGTGCGCAACTACTGAGTTGCACTGCAACCCTTCTGGAAACTCACGGGAGAACCGTTCGAGGGGCCGTTCTTCCGTGAGGTTTCCGAGGGGCTCACCCACTCGCGATTGAGCACAACCGGGGTCTTCCCTTGTGCACAGGCGAGCGAGAGGGGCGACGACGTTCGTTTCGTCTAACCGAGCGTTGACAGGCTGGCACGGTGCGCATCGGGTAGTGATACTGCCTGTAACGCACGTGCACCCTTCAGGAGCCCCCTTGCCCGTCAACACGTACGTCGATCGCGAACACAACATGGCGGTGCAGAAGATCGAAGGGGATCTCGGGGCCAGCGAGATCATCGCCGCCCAGAAGCGCCTGTACGTGGACCTCGAGTTCGACCCCAAGCGGCCGTGTCTGTGGGATGCGTCGAACGGCCGGGTGGCGGGCGCCGTCAGCGCCGAGCAGATGCGCGCGTCGGCCGCCGAGTCGCAAGTCCTGTGGAAGAAGATGGCGGGGGGAAAGACGGCGATCCTCGTTGGGCGCGAGAGCGACTACGGGATGGGGCGCATGTATGAAATGCTCGCCGACCGCATGCCCCGACAACTGCGCGTTTTCCGATCGAGGCGCGAAGCAATCGAGTGGTTGACCCTGGAAGACGGCCCCGGCTCGGGTGGGGCCGCGAAGGAGTAGCCCGCGATGGCGCCGGAACTGGTGGAACTCGGGCTGGGCTTGATCGTCCTGGGTTTGCTGTTCGGCGCATGGGTGATGCGTGGCGCGAGCGCCGCGTCGTTCGGGTGGTGGCCTCTCGCGTGGGCCATCATGGTGGGCGAGGGCGGCGTGCGCGCCATCTACGACGCGAGCCCGGTGTATCACCTCACATCGGCTCTGACCGCGGCGTGTTTTCTCGCCGGGGCCCATCGCTACTCGGGGGTTCCGCTACCGCGCTGGCTCGTGCCCGCGATCGCGGGGGTGGGACTGGTCTACCAGTCCTTCTACTCCCTGGGCGCCACGGGCCTCGCGGCGGCGATCGGTTTCGTCGTGGAACCCACGGTGATCGCCGCGTCGGGTGTGCTGATCCTCCGCCAGGCCAACGCCCCATTTGATTCGAGGGTCCACGCCCTGCTGCCGTACACCTTTTTCGCCATTGCGGGAATGGATGTCTATGACTTCTTCTTCCTGTCTGAAGGCATCGACTCCTTCACCCCCTGGCTCCTGGTCTCGATTCCCGCCGCCACCATCCAGGTGATGGCGAACTTCGATCGCATTCGTGGGCGGGCCGCCGAAGTCGAGAACGAACTCGCGCGCTCGGTCTCGCTTCTCCAGGCCACCCTCGAGAGCACGGCGGACGGCATCCTGGTGGTCGATCGCGAAGGCCACTACTCGAGTTTCAATCGCATGTTCGGCGAGATGTGGCACATCCCCGGGTCGGTCCTCGAGCAACGCGACAGCGAGATGACCCTCGCCTATGCCACGCCCCAACTCGTCGACCCCGATGCCTTCTATCGCAAGGTGCAGGACCTCTACGCCCATCCCGACGACGAGAGCTTCGACACCCTCGAGTTCAAGGATGGGCGGGTGTTCGAACGCTACTCGCGCCCACAGCGCGTCGGCAACGAGATCGTGGGCAGGGTGTGGAGCTTCCGAGACGTCTCCGAACGAAAGCACGCCGAGACGACCGCCGAGCGCTACCGCGATCACCTCGAAGATCTCGTCGAGGAGCGCACCCGCGAGCTCCTCGAGTCGCGCGATCAGCTGCGCAACGCCGATCGTCTGGCCGCGGTGGGGACCCTGGCGGCCGGGGTGGCGCATCAGATCAACAACCCCGTCGGCTCGATCCTGAACTCGGCCGAGTACGCGCTGCTCTGCGAGAACGACGACGACGCGATGGAGACCTGGAAGCGGGCCCTCGAGGTGAACGCCCACGAGGCCAAGCGTTGCGCGGCGATCGTGCGCAGCATGCTGCAATTCGCGCGAGAAGAGCCCGTGACCCACCGCATCGAGGATCTCAACCGGGTGATCCAGCGCGCAGCCCGCGCGGTGACCGGCTACGCGCGCGATCGCACGGCCCAGCTCGACGTGTCGATCGACGACGAGCCCCTGTGGGTCGAGATGAGTTCGATCGAACTCGAGCAGGTCTTCGTCAACCTTCTGCGCAACGGCATCGAGAGCCGCGATCTCGGTGCCAACGTGATGATCCGCGTGGCACGCAAAGAAGGAGAGGAGGCCCTGGACGGCGGCCGATGCGTACGCGTCGAGGTGATCGACGACGGCCGCGGGATTCCCGCCGATCAGGCCAACCGGATCTTCGATCCCTTCTTTTCGACCCGTGTCCACGAGGGCGGCACCGGCCTGGGCCTTTCGGTAGCGCACGGGATCGTGGCGGGGCACGGCGGCGAGATCAGCGTGCAGAGCAAACCGGGCGAGGGCTCTCGCATCGTCGTCGTCTTGCCGCTTCGCGACGATCCCGAAGCCCCAACCGACGCTACGCAGGGAACCCAGGCCTGAGCCTGAGCGGCGCCACTCTTCTCACTGTCGGTCGCGAAGATGGCGCGGGATGTTTCGCTACGCGCGCGGTGCGTTAGAGTCCCGCCCGCACCATCCCCTGCGCAGCAGCACGCGGCACTCGCGCCTACCGCGATCCACCCCTTCGCCGCGTCCATTGCTCCACCGCGCACGCCCGCACCACCGCGCCCCGCCACACCCACGTCGAATGCACGGCCACGCCCACGCGTGGCCGCGAGGCACCCATGTCGTCCGTTCACGCCATCGAAGGAACCGTCGAAGTCGTCGACGAGATCGTGCCGGCGGATGGCTACGCGGAGGAGGTGGTCCTCGAGGCGACGCCGCCCGAACCGATGCCCAGCATCCTGCGCCTCGCCTGGCCGGCGGTGATCGGCAATCTGCTGATGAGCGTCGTCGGGATCGTGGGCATCAAGATCGTGGGTTCGCTGGGCGCCCAGGCGGTCGCGGCCGTGACCACCGGCCACCGCATCTTCTTCATCGCCCAGGGCATCATGATGGCGCTGTCTGCGGGCACGACCGCCATGGTGGCGCGGGCCTGGGGGGCCGGCGATCGCGAAGAGGCGGGGAGGGTGACCCGCGCTTCCGTGATCATCAGCGTGCTGCTGGCCCTCGCTCTCGCCCTGCCGTGCATCCTCTTCGCGGACCAGATGGTGGGCGTCTTCGAACTCGACGCCGAGACCCTGGCCGCCGCCGCCGACTTCCTGCGCATCGTCAGCCTCTTCAACGTGGGGTTCGCGGTCGTGATGGTGTTGGGCGCGGCCGTGCGCGCTGCGGGTGACACCCTGACGCCGCTGTGGATCGGAGCCTTCACCAACGTCGTCAACGTCTTCCTCGTCTACGGCATGGTGTTCGGCCGATTCGGTCTTCCCGAAATGGGCGTGCGCGGCGCGGCGCTCGCCGCGGGCCTGGCCTTCACCGCAGGTGCCCTGGTGTCGGTCGTCATGTGGCTCCGCGGCTGGCTGCGCGTCGGAGCGGGCCGCGGGCGATCGCTCACGCGACGCCGCGTTGGCCAGCTCTTTCGCATTGGCGTGCCCGCCGGAGTCGAGCAGCTGATCTTCCAGGTCGGCTTCGTGGCCTTCCTCTACATCGTTTCGTTCTACGGCACGGCCCCCTACGCCGCGTATGGCATCGGGGTGCAGTTGCTCTCGCTTTCCTTCGTGGTGGGTTTCGGCTTTGCGATCGCGGCTTCGACCCACGTCGGGCAGCGCCTGGGTGCCGGCGATCCCGCTGGTGCAGCCCACAGCGGCTGGCGTGCAACCTGGCTTTCGATCGCCGCGATGACGGCGATCGGTGCGGTCATCATCGGGACGGCCGAGTTCACCGCCAGCCTGATGATCGACGACCCCGAGGTGATCCGACTCACCGTCGTGTTCATCTACATCCTGGGTGCCGTGCAGCCCCTGATGGCGATCGAGGCGGCCCTCGGCGGTGCGCTGCGTGGCGCCGGCGATACCCGCTTCCCGATGCTCGTCACCCTGAGCGGGCTCATCGTCGTGCGCGGCAGTGTCGCGGCGGTGGGGGCGTATCTCGGGGTCGCCGTCGAGTGGATCTTCGCGGCCCTGATCGCCGACTACATCGTGAAGGCGGTGATGCTGGTGCTGCGATTCCGCGCCGACAGCTGGAAACGCATCAAGATCTAGCCGGATCGGGCGCGTTTCGGAGCGGGGGCAGGGCGGCTCGAAAGTGAGTGCGCTCGGGGGGTTGCGCGATCCGCGGGAATCGATATTTTCGCCCCGTACCGCGCTAATGATAATTCTGTCATTAACGTCATTGGCGCATTCCCTCCCTCGGATCGCCACGCCCATCGACCACAGCCCGCGGCGGTGAGGTTCACGTGGCGAGGAGAATCCTCAATGAGCGAACGGAACGACCGGAGCCGGAAGTCGCAGTCGAAGCACAAGGACGTGCAGTTCGAAGAATTCATGAGCGAGAACGACACGGCCATGTGGGTCGGCGAGCGCGACCCGCGCCTGCGCAGCACGATCGTCAGCGCCTGGGTGCTCGACCGCATGCCCGATGAAGGCGACTTCGAAGAGATGCTCGCCGACGCCGTCACCGCGATCCCGCGCCTGCGGCAGCGCGTCGTGCGCGACCCCTACGAGATCGGCCCGCCGCGCTGGGAGGACGATCCGAACTTCGATCCCAGCTTCCACCTGCGCAAGCTCCACCTCGGTGGCGAGGGCAGCCTGCGCGACCTCTTCGACCTTGCCGAGCCGATCGCGATGCAGGCCTTCGACAAGGATCGCCCGCTCTGGGAGTTCTACCTGGTCGACGGCATGGAAGAGGGTCAGGCCGGCGTGATTATGAAGCTCCACCACGCGGTCTCCGATGGCGTGGGCCTCGTGAAGATGACGAAGAGCATGGTGGAGAAGGAGCCGGGCGCGGCGAAGCAGGCCCGAGCCGGGCGGAAGCTCTCGCAATTGCCGGAAGCGAAGACGAGCACGACCAACGAACTCACGCGCGACGCGATCGCGCATCGCTTCGATGTTGGTCGCCGAAACGTGGGACGCGTGCTCTCGGGGGCCTTCGAGCTGGTCGGCGACCTCGTGCGCAAGCCGAGCAAGACGATCGACCGCGCGAGAGAGATGGCGGCGAGCGTCACGCGCCTGCTCGAACCCGTGAACGAGCCGCTTTCGCCGATCATGCAGAAACGCGGCATGGCGCTTTCGCTGAACGCGTTCGAAGTGCCCCTCGACGAGATGAAGCGCACGGCGCGGGCCATGGGCGGTTCGCTCAACGACGTCTTCGTGACCGCTGTCGCGGGCGGCATGCGCGCCTACCACGCGAACTTCGGCGCCAGGGTCGACGAACTCAACATGATGATGCCGATCAACCTGCGCCAGGACGACGACAAGGGCAATACGGCTGGCAACCAATTCGCCCCGGCGCGACTCAAGGTGCCCGTTGGCATCGAAGATCCCCAGGAACGGCTCCAGGTGATCCAGGAGTGCGTGCGCGAGTGTCGCAACGAAGCCGCCCTCGACTACCTCGAAGACGTCATCGGCGTCGTCAACAGCCTGCCCGAGGTCGCTACGCGATCGCTGATGGAGGGCATGACGACGGCCATCGACTTCGCGACGAGCAACGTGCCCGGCCCGCGGCGCCCCATCTACACCTCGGGCGCGCGCATCCTGAAGCAGTTCCCCTTCGGTCCGCCAGCGGGGGCCGCGGTGAACATCACGCTCTTCAGCTACGACGGCGTGTGCCACGTGGGCATCAATGCCGATCGCGCGGCCGTCGAAGAACCGGCCCTGCTGGCCGAGTGTCTGCAGAAGAGCCTCGGGGAGCTGATCGCGGCATCGAAATGACGGCCCGCAAGAAGAAGACGCCGGCGCGCAAGCGCGCTGCCGCACCGCGCACGCGGTTGGCACCCGACGAACGTCGGGCGCAACTGCTGCGCTGTGCACTCAGCGCCTTCGCCGAGCGGGGGATCCGCAGGACGGTCCACGCCGACGTGGCGAAGCGGGCAGAGTGCGCGGTTTCGACGGTCTTCCTGTACTTCCCGACCCGCGACGACCTCGTAGACGCGGTGCTCGGCGAGGTCGAGCGCTTCTACATCGAACTCGCCGAGCAGGTCCACGCCTCCCAGGCGCCAGCCACCGAAGTGCTGCTCGAGCACGGCCGGCGCTACCGCGCTTCGATCGATTCGCATCCCGACCACGCCTACGTCCTGCTCAACTGGTCGGCCAACGTGCGCAGCCGCACCTGGCCTCGCTACCTCGCCCTGGTCGAGCGGATGACGGAGAGCCACCGCAAGACCATCGAGCGGGGCATCACCGAGGGGACCCTCGACCCCCGCCTCGACGCCGAATCTGCCGCGCGTATCATCGTGGGCTACGCGCACATGTCGACGCAGATGAAGCTCTCGGACATGGAGCCCGAGCGCGCTTCCCACTTCGGGCGACAGGTGGTGTATTCGATGCTCACGCCCGTCGAGGATGCCCCGGCGGCCTGACGGCATCTCGAGCGGACACGAGGTAGAAGCCGAGCGATGGCGGCGAACGCGCAGAAGAGCGGCGACCCGCTCGCCAATCCCGTCTGGCACGCGCTCACGGGCCGGCAGGCCGAGTTCGCGGATTCGACCGGCGATGGGCGCGCGCATCGCTACCACGCCGACGTGAACATCTTCGGCGCGGTCGATCGACTCGACGCCGATGGCTGGGAAGCGGCGGCCGACCTGGTGGGGCCCGAGGGCATCGTCGTGTTCTTTCGCGAGGAGATCCCACCGGCGCCCGAGGGATGGACGGAGCTTCACCGCGAGAACGTGCATCAGATGATCGCGGGCAAGCTGCAGGCGGCCCCGGCCATTTCCCTCGAACCGCTCTCCGCGCGTGATGCTCCCGAGATGCTCGAGTTGGCCCAGGCGACCGAACCGGGGCCCTTCTTCGAGCGCACCCTCGAGCTGGGGGGCTACCGCGGCGTGCGTCGCGACGGGCGATTGATCGCGATGGCGGGGGAGCGCATGCGCCTTCCGGGCCTGAGCGAGATCTCTGCGGTCTGTACCCACGAGAGCGCGCGTCGC
Organism: Myxococcota bacterium; assembly: GCA_028278345.1. GTDB lineage: Bacteria > Myxococcota_A > UBA9160 > UBA9160 > UBA4427 > DUBZ01. Next base: position 8,148 of record JANQEL010000140.1, on the reverse strand, counting down.
CAGGGCCTCGCGGCGGCGCTCACCCTGGCCGTGGCCGAGAGCATTCGCGCGCGCGGTGAGGAGGCCTTCCTTCACGTCATCGAGGAGAACGAGAACGCCGTGCGCCTCTATCGCGCTCTCGGCTTCGAGCCGACGCGGCTCTCCAAGGTGGTGGCCGCGAAGTTCGACGGCGGTCCGGGCGGGCCCCTGGTGCCGCAATAGCGGAGCGCCTCAGCGGGGCGGTTCCGGGTCGCGACCCAGCGCGATCACGGCTTCGACCAGGGGGCGGGGGCCGGCGATCATCGCGTTCTCGCGCACGGGCTCGGCCTGGTTGTACGGGCCACCCAGCCCACCGAAACCGCGATACAGCCCCCCGGCTTCGTGAATCAGGAAGTCGCCGGCGCACACATCCCACTCGTGCTTCGGCTTGAGCGAGAGGTTGAGGTCCGCATCGCCGCATGCGACGCAGGCGAGCTTCCACGCGATCGAGCCCGTCGGCACGAGTTCGCCGAAGTGCGGTTCGAAGGCGTCGAGGCGCCCGTCTTCGTGCTCACTGCGGCTCGCGATGACGCGAGCGCGCGAGAGGGAGGTGCAGCGCGAGACGCTCGCGGGGCTCCCGTTGCGCGTCACGCCGAGTCCCTTCGCGCCTGCGACGGTGATCTCGATCGCCGGGTTGTGGACGACGCCGAGCACCGGCACCCCCGCGACCGCGAGCGCGATCGAGACGGCGTATTCGGGAACGCCCTCGGTGAACTCGCGCGTGCCATCGATCGGGTCGATGATCCACACGCGTTCGCACGAGAGCCGGCGCGCATCGTCTTCCGACTCTTCGGTGAGGACGCCGTCGTCAGGATGGAACTCGGCGATCGCTTCGCGGATGTGACGGTCCGCGGCGAGGTCGGCTTCGGTAACCGGGTTGTTCTCCGATTTCTCCCACTGCTTCGCGCCGATGCGATTCCAATGGGTGATCACGTCACCGGCTTCGATGGCGAGTCGAACTGCGAACTCGAGTTCTTCGACGTATTGAAGAGGCTGCTCCACGGGCGCGAGTATAATCGCCGCCATGAAGACACAGACCTGCGACTTCGGTTTCCTCGCCGTTCCCGATTCGGGCCCCCACCCCGGGGTCGTGCTGATCCACGACGTCTGGGGTCTCAAGGATCACACGCGCGACATCACCACGCGCCTCGCCGGGGAGGGCTACCACGTGCTCGCCCTCGATCTGTATCGCGCGATGGAGAGCGTGAAGATCGAAGACCCAGGCACGTGGATCCAGGACCTTTCGGATCCTGACATCATCGCCGACATCCACGCTGCGGGTGACTTCCTGCGTGCGCACGAAGACACGGCCGGCGATCGCGTCGCCCTCACGGGCTTCTGTATGGGCGGCATGTACGCCGTGCTGGCTGCGTGCGAGCCGAATGCGACCTTCGCGGCCGCGGCTCCGTTCTACGGGATGCTCTCCTACGACCACGGACTCATGCAGCGCGACGGTGGCCTCGACCCCGCAAAGAAGCCGCGCGATCCGATCGCCGCTGCGGGCGGCCTCCACTGTCCGCTGCTCGCCTTCTTCGGCGCCGACGACCCCTACATCACCGCCGACAACATCGCGGCATTGGAGAAGGCACTCGGCGGCGTCAGTCACCCCCACGAATGCGTGACCTACGAAGGCGCCGGCCATGCCTTCATGAACGACACCTATCCCGATGCCTACCGCGAAGATGCGGCGAAGGATGCGTGGAGCAGGCTCGTGGAATTTCTCGCGCAGCAGCTGAAGCCGTAGTTCGAGCTCGCTCGACGGGCGAGAAGGGGGCCGTGTGTCCTACGATCGTGATTCAACGGAGAGATAGCGAATGAAGAACCTGGTGATTTCGATTGCAGCCGTGCTCCTCGTGCTGGCAGTGGTGCTCGGTGGCTACGCGTACCGCGGGGCTCGCGGTGTGTCGTTGAGCCCGCCCCCAGAACCGACGAAGAATACGGGGGAACAGGAGGAATACAGCTGGCTCAATCCCAAGCCGATCACCGCGCACGAATACATTCTTCCGGTTCTGGACCGGTATCTCGCGGACCTGCCGGAGGGCGCCCGCGTGCTCGACCTCGGATGCGGGAATGGCGCGCTCCTGGCGACCTTGCGGGATCGCGGCTGGGAGCTCCACGGGCTGGAGATCTCAGAGTCGGGTGTGAAAATCGCGCGCAAGAACGTGCCGGAGGCACAGATCTATCTGGCCGACGCGACCGCACCACTCGAGGGCCCCATCCTCGACCAGCCCTATGACGCGGTCATCAGCACCGAGGTGATCGAGCACGTCTTCCTGCCCCGCGGCCTGGTCCGCAACGCGCTCAGCGTTCTGAAGCCCGGTGGAAAGCTCATCTTGACCACTCCCTACCACGGCTACGTCAAGAACATTCTGGTCGCGGTCACGGGAGCCCACGACGCGCACTACGACCCTCTGTACGACTACGGGCATATCAAGTTCTGGTCGGTCGACACCCTGAGTCGGCTGTTGTGGGAAGTCGGCTTCGAAAACGTCGAGTACACGGGTGCGGGCCGCCTTCCCTATCTCTGGAAGAGCCTCGTCATGGTCGGTCATCGACCTCGCACCTAGGCATTGAACCGGGACGGACTGAATCGATAGGCTCGCCTCCGATGTCCTCCACCGAATCGCCCACCGCCGATCCCATCGACGACGCCGTCGCCTACACCCGCACCGGCGATGGCCCCGCCGTCCTGCTTACCCACGGTCTCGGGGACACCGTCGAGACCTGGACGGAGCTACTTCCCCATCTATCGGGCTTCGAATGCTGGACCTGGGACATGCTCGGGCACGGCGCTTCGCCGAAGCCCACCGACGACGACGCCTACTCGATGCAACGCGCGCTCGACGATCTCGAAGCGATGATCGAGCGGGTGGGGCGAGAGGTCGTGCTCATCGGGCACTCCCTCGGCGGCTACCTCTCGCAGCACCGTGCCGTGCGCGACCTCACGAACCTCCGCGGCCTCGTGCTGATCGCAACGGGCCCGGGCTACCGCAATGCCGAGAAGCGCGAAGAGTGGAACGGCTACGTGAGCAAGGCGAAGGACACCTTCGACATCCCGCCACCCGCCGCGAAGATGGCCTACCAGCACGACGAACTGGTGATGAACAACCTCGAGGCGATTCGCTTGCCTGTGATGCAGGTGCTCGGGAGCCGCGACAAGCAGTATCACGTCGCCTTCGATGTCTACAAGAAGCGCCTGCCCTGGCTGGCTTCGATGTGGATCGACGACGCCGGGCACCACGTGCACCGCAGCCACGCCGACGTGGTCGGCCCCGCCATCCGCGAGTTCGTCGAGGGTGCGATGGCGAGCGGAAGCCCGGATAGCCCGGGCAATGCCGAGAACTTCCCCCCGCGCCCCGGCCCGCGCTGAACGCGCGAAGGCTCAGTAGCCGGAGACGTAGGAGAGCGCGTTGCCCGTCGATTCGATGCCGTCACCGGCGTCGAGCAGGAGCCCCAGCGCATCCCAGGTGCCTTCGAGCAGCTGCTTGCGCGTGCCGTCGGGGATGCCGCATTCGAGGGTGCCGTCGCGGTAGCTGACGGCGCGCGCATCGACGTCGATGGTGATCTCCTGCTTCGGATCGAGTTCGACGCTGTCCATCACCTTGGCGAGGTCGTCGTCGGGGAGCGTCACGCACACGAGCCCCATCGCGGTGCAGTTGCCCGCGAAGATCTCGGCGAACGAGCCGCCGATGAACGCGTTGAAGCCGAAGCGCATCAGCGCCTGCGGCGCGTGCTCGCGCGACGAGCCGCAGCCGAAGTTCTTTCCGACGATCAGGATCTGCGCACCCTCGTAGGCCTCGTTGTCGAGGGGGTGATTGCCCTTGGCCGCCTCGCGAGCGTCTTCGAAGAGATGCTCACCCATGTTGTCGAAGGTGACTTCCTTCATGAAGCGCGCGGGGATGATGCGGTCGGTGTCGACGTCGTCGCCGCGCGATACGCAGCCCGTGCCCACCACCTTGTCGATGTTTCGCGTGGCCATCGTTACAGGACCTCCCGTACGTCGATGACCTTTCCGTTGATCGCGGCGGCGGCGACCATGGCCGGGGACATCAGGAGCGTACGTCCGGTCGGCGAGCCCTGCCGACCCTTGAAGTTGCGGTTGCTCGAGGAGGCGCACATCTCGCGGCCCTGGAGCTTGTCCGGGTTCATGGCGAGGCACATCGAGCAACCGGGTTCGCGCCACTGGAAGCCCGCCGCGCGAAAGATCTCGTCGAGACCTTCTTCCTCGGCGAGCTTCGCCACCTCGTGGGAGCCGGGCACGACGAGGGCGCGGACTCCGTCCTTCACCTTGCCCGTCTTCGCGACGCGCGCGGCTTCGCGCATGTCGGAGATGCGGCCGTTGGTGCAGCTGCCGATGAAGGCGACGTCGATCGGCGTGCCCGCGATGCGCTTGCCGGGGGTGAGGTCCATGTATTCGAGCGCCTCGGCGATCGACGCCCGCTCCTCGTCGGAAACGTCGTTCACGTTCGGGATGCGCTCGTTCACGCCGAGGTTCTGGGCCGGGTTGATGCCCCAGGTCACCGTCGGCTCGATGTCGGCCCCGGCGAGTTCGAACACGTCGTCGAAGACGGCGCCTTCATCAGTCGCCAGCGCGCGCCACTCAGCGACGGCCCGATCGAAGGCCTCGCCCTGGGGCGAGCGCGGGCGACCGCGCAGATACTCGTAGGTCGTTTCGTCCGGGTTCACGTAGCCGCAGCGCGCGCCGCCCTCGATCGCCATGTTGCAGAGCGTCATGCGTTCTTCCATGGTCATTGCCTCGATCACGTCGCCCGCGTACTCGTACGCGAAGCCCACGCCACCGTTCACGCCGAGGGCGCGGATGATCGCCAATGTCACGTCCTTGGCGTAGACGCCGCCGCCCAGCTTCCCGGTGACGTTCACCTGGCGGACCTTCAGCGGGGCCATCGCGAGTGTCTGGGTGGCGAGCACGTCGCGCACCTGGCTCGTGCCGATGCCGAAGGCGATCGCCCCGAAGGCGCCGTGGGTGGCGGTGTGGCTGTCGCCGCAGGCGATCGTCATGCCGGGCTGGGTCAGCCCCTGCTCGGGGCCGATCACGTGGACGATGCCCTGCTGGCCGCTCGCGATGTCGAAGAGCTCGATGCCGAACTCACGGCAGTTGGCCTCGAGGGCGCTCATCATCTCCTCGGCCTGCGGGTCCGAAAGAGGGCGAATGCGGGTGTCGGTCGGCACGATGTGGTCGACGGTTGCGAAGGTGCGGCTCGGGAAGCGCACGCCGAGCCCCAGTTCGCGAATCATCGCGAAGGCCTGGGGGCTCGTAACTTCGTGGATCAGGTGGGTGCCGATGAAGAGCTGGGTCTGCCCGGTGGGCAGATCGCGCACGCGGTGCGCATCCCAGACCTTCTGGAACAGGGTCTTGGGTTGGGTACTCATACTGGACTCGTGGATTGGGTGTTCGACCGGCCTCGGGCGCCCGCGGCGGGTAGGGCGCCCGCGGCGGGTAAGAAGGCCCGCGGATTCAAATGGGGTTTGGCCGGTCGGAGGTGGATAGCACGGCAGCGCTGGGAATGCCGAATGGCGCTGGTAGGATGTTCAGCCTTCGGGGTGTAGCTCAGCCTGGTAGAGCCTGAACTTTGGGGGTTCAGTGTCGGGGGTTCGAATCCCTCCACCCCGACCACCGCGCGCGCCGATCAGCCGCTTTGCGCTCGCCCGGTCTTCTCGGCGCCCCGCGACCTTCTTGATGTAGTAAGGTCCCGGCGTTCGGGCCCCCCCAATGACGCGCCCCCTGCGCAAGCCTGAAACGTGAGCCCCTCGATGCCCAGCGAATCGCCGAGCGAATCGAACGACCTATCACCCGAGCTACGTCAGAAGATCGAAAACACCATCCGCTTCCTGTCGGTGGATGCCGTACGCAAGGCGAACTCCGGGCACCTCGGTGCACCGATGGCGTTGGCCGGTCCGGTCTTCGAGTTGTGGAACGGCCAACTGCGCTTCGACCCGACCGATCCCGATTGGGCGATGCGCGATCGCTTCGTGCTCTCGAACGGGCACGCATCGATGTTGCTCTACTCGCTGTTGCATCTGTTCGGCTACGACGTGTCGATGGATGATCTGCGCGACTTCCGTCAACTCGAGTCGAATACCCCCGGCCATCCCGAATACGGAGATACGCCCGGGGTCGAGACGACGACGGGGCCGCTCGGGCAGGGCATCGCGCACGCCGTCGGCATCGCACTCGGTGCGAAGATGGCGGGCGCGCAATTCGGTAACGGCGACGACGGCGCGCCCGGCTGCCAGACCATCTACGGCGTACTCGGTGATGGCGACCTGATGGAGGGCGTATCGGGTGAGGCCTGCTCCTTCGCGGGACACCACGGGCTCGGCAACCTCGTATTCCTCTACGACGACAACAAGATCACGATCGACGGCGGCACCGACATCACCTTCAGCGAGGACGTGAAGGGCCGCTACGAGAGCTATGGCTGGCACGTGATCGATGGCCTCGAAGGACAGGACCACAAGGCGATCCGCGCGGCCCTCGAAACGGCGAAGCGCGAGACGTCGCGGCCCAGCCTGCTGATCACGCGCACCCTGATCGGGTTGGGCGGACCGATGATCGAGGGCACGAGCAAGGCCCACGGTGCCGGGCTCGGCGCCGATGACGTGCCCGTGGCCAAGGAACACATGGGCTGGCCGGCGGCCCCCGACTTCCACGTGCCCGACGACGTGCGGGCCTACTTCGCGAGGCGCTCCCAGGAAAAGCGCGAAGAGCGCGTCGCCCTCGATGCGAAGACGGACGCGTGGCGCAGCGCCAACGCGGAGAGTGCGGCCGCCTTCGATGCGGCCCGGGGTCGCAGCGTGCCCGCCGGTCTCGCGGCGAGCCTGTGCGAAGGCATGGACATCGAAAAGGCGACGCGCCAGCACTCCGGTGCGGTGCTGCAGAAGCTCTCGACCCTGGTGCCCTACATGGCCGGCGGTTCGGCGGACCTCGCGGGTTCGGCGGCGCCGCCGATCATCAAGGACGTCGGCGTGGTGGGCCGCGGTGAGTTCGCGGGGCGCAACATCCACTTCGGTGTGCGCGAGCACGCCATGGGCGCGATCACGAACGGCCTGGCCCTCGAAGGCACCTTCCTTCCCTACTCGGGCACCTTCCTGATCTTCAGCGACTACCTGCGACCGGCGATTCGCCTCGCGGCGTTGATGAAGCTGCGCTCGATCTTCGTCTTCACCCACGATTCGTTCTACGTCGGCGAAGACGGCCCGACCCACCAGCCGATCGAGCAGGTCGATTCGCTGCGCTTGATTCCGGGGCTCACGGTCTTCCGCCCGGCCGACGGGCTCGAGACGGCGATGTCGTACGCCTGGACGATCGAGAACGCGGAAGGCCCCGTGGCCTTCTCGCTCACGCGTCAGGGTGTTCCGGCCCTCGATCGCCATGCGGGCTTCGACGCCGCCACGGTGCTGCGGGGTGGCTACGCGATTCGCGATTGCCATGGCGCGCCGGATGTCGTGATCGTGGCGAGCGGTTCCGAGGTGTCGCTGGCCTGCGACACGGCCGAGACGCTTTCGGGTGAGGGCAAGAAGGTGCGGGTGGTCTCCGTGCCCTCGCTGGAACTGCTGAAGAAGCAGGGCGGGGACTACATCGAGAGCCTGCTGCCGGCCGGCGTGCCCGCGGTTGCGGTCGAGGCGGGTACGGCGCAGTGCCTCGCCACCCTGGTGGGTCCGCAGGGCCTCGTCTGCGGGATGGATCGCTTCGGTGCCTCGGCCCCGGCGGGCGACCTCGCCCGGCACTTCGGCTTCACCGCCGATGAGCTGGCGCCGCGGATTCGCGACTTCCTCGCGGGCTGAAGCGCCGGGCCACGCGATGTCCTTCGACCCCGGAGACGAGCCCGATCTCTCCGAGCGCTTCCTCGTGCTCTCGCCCGGAGACCTCTCCGAAACGGCCGTGAACGGCCTCGTCGAGGAATTCGTGAGCCGCGATGGCACCGACTACGGCGAAGTCGAACGCAGCCTGGAGGACAAGGTCGCCGCCGTTCGCAAGCAACTCGACGACGGCGAGGTCTGCATCGTCTTCGACCGTGACGAGGAGAAGGTCAACCTCGTGAACGAGCACGAACTCGAAGCGGGTTGATCCGGAGAGGCGATTCCGGGACTATTCGCAGCGAGGCGGCA
>JANQEL010000117.1 GCA_028278345.1 Myxococcota bacterium | reverse complement strand
TCATTGGGCACGGAACCCGCCGGCCAGGGTTTGGCGACGGGTTCGAACAGACCGATCAGCAGGCGCCGGGCGTCTTCCTTGAAGTAGGCGCTGTGGTCGGGGTCGCGCAGGATCGGTGTTTCGGATGAGAGATCGTCGAGGGCCTCGGTGATCGCGTAGTAGTGCTCCGCCCCGAAGAGCGGGATCGCTACGCCATGGCGCGCCGCGAACTCGCGCGACCACAACCCGGCGGCGAGCACCACGGTTTCCGCTTCGATCTCCCCTTCGGGCGTTTCCACGCCCACGACCCGACCGTCGCGAATCACGAGACCCGAGACCGGCGCACGTTGACGCACGGTGATGCCGCTGGCACGCGCTCCCGCGAGCAACGCGTTCGTGGTATCGACCGGGCTCACCATGGCGTCGTCGGGGATGTGGATCGCGCCGACGACATCGTCGACCGCGACGTCGGGCCAGCTGCGCTTCACCTCCGCGGCCGAGATCGCGCAGGCGTCGACGCCGAGGTGCCGCGCCATCGAAGCGGTTCGCTGGAGTTCGATGAAGCGCTCCGCTGTCGTCGCCAGCGAGATCGCACCCGGGGCGCGAAAGCCCGTGCTCTGCCCGGTCTCGGCCTCGAGGCGGCGGTAGAGCTCCAGGCTGTAGCGCGACATGCGGGTGAGGTTCTCGGTGGCGCGCAGTTGCGCCACCAGACCCGCAGCGTGCCACGTCGTACCGCTGGTGAAGCGATCGCGCTCGAGGAGCAACACGTCGCGTTCACCGCGGGCCCCGAGGTGGTACGCCACGCTCGCCCCGACGACTCCCCCACCGATGATGACGATGCGTGCCCGCTGCGACATGCGCGGGAGCTTAGAAGCGCTGCCGCGAGCCATCCACGCGCCACTCGCATCCTCGCGCGCGAACCGAGAAGCCCTGTATCCTCACCACCACTTCGCATCCACCGCACGCGAGGAGATCTCCATGAACGTGACCCCGCTCGACGGCGCATTCGGCGTCGAACTCAGCGACATCGACCTCTCCGTTCCGCTCGATTCAGGCGACATCGCGAAACTCCGCGAACTTCTGCTCGAGTACCGCCTGCTCGTGGCCCGCAACCAGAACCTCGATCCGGCTTCCCTGCGCACCCTCGGCGCCGCCTTCGGCACCCTCGATCGACATCCCTTCATCGAGTCCGTGCCGGGTCATCCGGAAGTGATCGCCGTGGTCAAGGAAGCCGACCAGGAACACAACTTCGGTGGCGGCTGGCACTCGGAGGTGAGCTTCTACGAATGCCCGGCCATGGGTACGATGCTCTACGCCGTCGAAGTACCGGAAGAAGGCGGGGATACCCTGC
>JANQEL010000091.1 GCA_028278345.1 Myxococcota bacterium | reverse complement strand
GTGGCGTTTAGACCGGCTTCGCACGGGCGCGGACGATTCGCGAATTCGTCTGCGCCGCGAGAGTTGCGTGTGGAGTGCAACCTCGTGAGGCCGCTGTGGTGCGGGGCACGACTGCTATGGTGCGCCGCCATGTCGAAGACACTGCGCGGCTTCCAGCGACGCCATCTCCGCAAACTCGCCCACGGGAAGAAACCCATCGTGTTCGTGGGCGACGGCGGGATCAGCGACGCAGTGGTGTCGGCCCTCGACGCCGCCCTCGCCGATCACGAACTCGTGAAGGTCAAGCTGCACGGCCCCGAGGCCAAGAAGGCCAAGGCCGAAGAGCTGGCGCAGCGATCGCAGGCCGAGCTCTGCGGCCTGGTGGGCCACATGGTGATCCTCTACCGGCCGGATCCGGACTCACCGCGGATCGAGTTGCCGACCCGCGAGGAGTAGCGCCCCCGGCTCAGCCGATTGTGGTGCAGGCCGGGCAGACCACCGGGCCGGTCCCGCCGCCCGATCGCACGCCGAGGAAGGCGTTTACCCCCGGCTCGAGGCTGTTGTCGCACTTCGCGCAGTTGGCGGCCTGGTTGAGCACGAAGGGCTGCCAGCCCAGCACGTCGTCCACCGGGGTCGGGCCCGTGGGCTCCTTGGCGGCCGCCTCGTCGGCCTCGTCGCGGCGGAATTCCTCTTCGATATCGGTGATGTCGCTCTCATCCCTCGAGCGGCTCCGGGAGCGGCGACGGGCGCCCCGGCGACTTCGACCGGCCGCTCGCCGCTGTTTGCGAATGCGTTCGCGAACCCCTTCCGCCTCGTCGACCATGTCCTCGAAGAACTCGCCGACGTCGTCGGAGACATCCTCGACCACGGTGAAGACCTCTTCGAGGACATTGCGCACCAGGTTCGAAACCGGCACCCGCAGCTCCTCGGCGAGTTCGCGGATGTCGTCCGAGAGCTGTTCGGAAACCCGCGTGTGGAGCACCCGCTCCTTGCGGCGGCCTCGGCGGTGGTGGCGCGAATGGCGTGCGCCGCAGCTGTGGCGGCGGCTTTCGCGCCTGGATTCGCTTCGTTCTTCTCGCTGTTTTCGTTCTTCTCTGTTCTCTCGATCGTCTCGATCGCTCATTCTCTGACTCCCCGGGGCCGCTCGAATCGGCTCCCGTCGGGCACGTTGGATTACGTTGTACGTCAATGTATCACGATGTGATACATCCGCCCCTGCAGGGAAATCCTTGCAGGGGGCCCACGGGTCCGTGGACGAACCTCTCCCATTGGAGAGACCCGCTGGCAGCCCTCGAGAACCCTCTAGAGGTACGAGAGCCAGCCCTCGTACTCGGCGAGCTTGCCCGAGACCAGTTCGAAGTACTTCGACTGGAGCTTTTCGGCGACAGGGCCGCGGCGCCCGATCCCGATGGTGCGATGGTCGAGCTCGCGGATCGGCGTCACCTCGGCAGCGGTGCCCGTCAGGAAGATTTCGTCAGCGACGTAGAGATCGTCGCGGGTGATCCCGCGCTCGACGACGTCGTAGCCCTCGGCCCTGGCCAACTCGATCAAGGTTGCACGCGTGATCCCGTCGAGCACCGAGTAGCGCTCGGGGGTGCTGATCACGCCGTCGCGCACCACGAAGACGTTCTCCCCCGTCGCTTCACTCACCAGACCGTTCGGGTCGAGCATGATCGCTTCGTCGAAACCCTCGAGCAGCGCTTCGCGCTTGGCGAGGATCGAGTTCACGTAGTCGCCGCAGGTCTTGCCGTTGGTCATCTTCGAATTCACGAAGTGGCGCGAGAAGGTCGAGATCTTGGCCGAGATGCCGCGTTCCATGCCTTCTTCGCCGAGATACTTCCCCCAGGCCCAGGAGATCACGGCGACGCGAATCTGATTGTTGCCGGGATGCAGACCCATTGCGCCATCGCCGATGAAGGCGATCGGGCGGATGTAGCCTTCGGCGAGGTCGTTGCGGCGAAGGCTCTCGAGGCAGGCTTCGTGCAGCACCTGCTGCTCGAAGGGGATCTCCATCAGGTTGATCTTCGCCGAGTCGTAGAGGCGACGAAGGTGTTCGGGCAGCCGGAACACCGCCGAACGACCGTCGTGAGTCTGGTAGCAGCGGATGCCTTCGAACACGCCGAGCCCGTAGTGGAGCGTGTGGGTGAGGATGTGGACGTTGGCTTCGTCCCAGGGAATGAACTCCCCGTCGAGCCAGATCGTTTCACCGGTTACGCTGCCGTCGGCCTTGCTCGCCTTTGCGCCCGCCATCTCGCCTGGTTCTCCATCGATCGCGCCCCGGGGCGCAGAAGACGGCAGAACGTAACAGATCGCGAGGCGCCCAAGACGGCCTCTCGTGCCCTTCTCGTACGTTCTGGGACGAATTCAGCGATTCAGCCGCTCGCGGGTTTCGGCGCGGCATTGATCGGATACCCGATCGCGCTGCATCAACAGGCACAGGCGCAGGCCCGCTCCCGCCTTGCGCCCGGGGCACAGGGCTTCGGCGTCGGCGCGGCAGCCCTCGGGAATGCCGGAGCCGACGCCTTCGCCGCGCGACTCCTGCAACTCCATCAACTGCTTGCGCTTGTCGGCGGGCAGCACCTCGCGGATGTCGAGCAGGGTGTCGAGTCGACTTTGGCGGATCTCGCCTTCGATCTCGCTCAAGCGCGCCGACTCCTCGCGCACGGCCTTGCGATCGACCTCGGCCTCGGTCAGCAGGGCGCGCAACCGCTCGATCGACTCGCTGCGTGCGAGGACGCGGTCGCGGCCGTCGAGCCAGGCGTTCATGAAGATCTCGCGAACGCGCACGCGAACGTCTTCCGAGAGCTCGAGGTCGTCGGCGATCTCGGCGAACCCGCCGCGCCTCGCGTCATCGGCCGTGGCGTCGAACGATGCGATCGTAAGGAACACGAGCAGTGCGATCGCGTAGAACCGGACGAACCTCATGGCTTACTCCGATCGGCGCCGGCCCACATGGCGATCATGCGAAGTTCATCGCGATAGAACTCGTCTTCGATCGGCGCGGCGCTCCCTGCAGCGTCGAAGGGAAAGAGGACGCTGCTTTCGAAACGCAACCGCTCGAGCTGCTCGGCGGCTTCACTCGGAAAGGGGGAGGGCGGAACACGCAGCGCAAAGAAGGCGACCGCCGCTGCGCTCGCCATCGCGACGCCCGCCAGGGGCCAATGCCAGTTCATCGCACGATCCCCCGCGCGTTCGCGAATGCGCGCTTCCATCCGCTGCCAGGCGATGGTGTCGCGCTCCGGTACGGGGTCGTGGGCGTCGAACAATTCCTTCAACCCGTCGTGTTCGTCGCTCATATCCTTCCTTTCCTTCTCTTCCTTCTCTTCCTTCTCTTCCTTCTCTTTCCTTCCCTGCAGGTGCGTGGGACGCGAATCGGGGCTCATGCGTTCTCCGCGAGACCGCCGAGCTGGCTTCGCAGGGTATTGCGCGCCCGCTGCAGGTGACTCTTGACCGTGCCTTCGGCCTTGCCCGTGATGGCCGCCGCTTCGCGCGCGGAGAACCCTTCGAGCTGGACCAGCACGAAGCATTCCCGCTGGCTGCGGGTGAGGCCGTCGAGGGCCGCGCGAATTTGCGCACGAATTGCCGGGTCGCCCTGGGGCGCAGGCCTCGGATCGGCGATCTCACCCGGGGCGTCTGCGTTCCAACGCCTTCGCAGGCCGCGCCAACGGCGGTGGTTCGCCGCCTGTCGCACGAGAATGCGATAGAACCAGGCGCTGAATCGATTGCGTTCGTCATAGCGGTCGAGGGCTCGATAGGCCCGCAGGAAGGCTTCCTGCACGATGTCTTCGGCGTCGGCCTCGTAGCCTCCGCAGAGCCGCCATGCGAGGCGATGCGCGCGATCGCGATGCTCTTCGAAGAAGAGAGCGAAACGCCGATCAAGCTCCGCTCTGCGCCCGCCCTCCTGCTCGCGCAATCGATCCTCCGGGGCCATCGCACTCCCATACCCACTGAACACCTCGTAGCGGAGATCGGGTTACGAGCCGGTCGCGATTCTGCGTAACCCGAATCCGCCGCCTGGGTGTTCTGTCCGTACGGGACCCCCCGCCATGTAGACTGACAGAAGAAGGAAGCCTGCTCCATGTACTCGAACGCTCCGCTCACGCGCCTCGGCTTCACGCTCCTGCTCGCGACCCTGCTCCTGGCAGAGCCCGCAGCCGCCCAGACTCCCAGCGAACTGCTCGCCCGCAAGACGAGCGACCCGCCGATGGCGAGCTGGATGCCGACGAGCGAGCGACTCGGTTCGTTTCGCGAATTGATCGATCCGGTGATCCCCGACGGCGATCGCTTCACCAATCTACACGGCGGTCTTCGCAGCAGCGACGAGGTGAGCATCGCGCTGGCCCCCGTGTTCGAACCCACCTGGACCGCAGAGACCAACGCCTTCGTCGCCGAGAGCCCCACCTTCGACGCAAAGGGCGACGCCTACTTCGTCCCGCTGATCCCCACCGAGGGCGGTCAGAACATGTTGATCAAACTCGATGGCGAAACCGGGGAGCGCGAGTGGGCGATCACGCGCGAGATGGTGGGCGACGCCACGCTGAACTTTCCGGGCCTGCCCCCGATCACGATTCCCGCCGTGGTGGGTCAGGGCGGCGCGCCACTCATCCTCGACGATCCCGTTACGGGGAAGTCGATCGCGTACACCGGAAGCTACGCGAAGGCCTTCGCGGTCGACGAAGACGGCGAGATCGTCTGGAACAGCCTCGGCACGCCGACCTCGCTGATCGTGCATCGCGCGCTTCCGCCGGGAACGCACTTGTACGGCGTCCAGTATCACCCGCAGAGTGACACGGTCATCTACGAATACGGTGCGGGAGATCTCGTCGCCTACGATCGCAGCACGGGCGAACGACTCGGCTGGATCCTGATGCCCGGCGCGCCCTCGGCCTCGGTCACGGGTGCCGTCGGCGAGCTCATCGATCAACTCCCGGAAGACGCGCGCGACCTGGCGCGAGAGCTGCTTCGCGAGGCCTTTGCGGAAAGCCTCGAACTGCCCAGCTTCGAGGGCGCGGGAGATACCGCAGATACGTTGGTCGATTCGCTGTTGGGCGGTGGCACCGTGATCGCGAATCACTTCGCGGTCGATCCCGACTCGGGGGCGCTCTGGGTGGCCTCGACCGATCTCGACGAGGCCGACGGCACCGCCGATGGAGTCTCGGAGTTCGGTGCGCTCTACCGACTCGACATCACCCGCGTGCCCCGCAACGGTCGCATCCCCGCCGTGTCTTTCGAGATCGGCTGCAAAGCCTCGTTCATCGGTGGAACCACATCGACGCCCGCGATCTCCCCCGATGGCGCTCGCATCTACACGACCGACAACCAGGGCCGGGCGCTGGCCTTCGATCGAGACTGCAACGAAGTGTGGTCGGTGGATACCGGGGAGCCCGCGGTGGCGTCGCTCGCGGTCTCGTCGCACCGCGGTGCGGAGATCTACTACCCGAGCGCGCGATCGATCATCAAGCTCCAGGAGAACGAAGCGCGGGATGGCGCCGAAGTCGTCTGGCACGCGGATCTCGCCGCGAGCTTCCGCGGGGGGTCGCTGGTCGAAACCGCGAACGAATTGCGCGCGGCGATCGAGGCCGGCCTCGAGACCCGGTTGGATCGCGAGTTCCCCGACGGATCGATCTCCATCGGCATCGACAACCTGGATCTCGCGACGATCGCCGCGAACGGGATTGCCGTGCACGCCGGGTTCGGAGTGCGTATCGCGACCGAGACCAGCGACCTGATGCTCCCCATCGCGCTCAACGTCGCGCTCTACGATCGCGAGACGGGCGCGTTCATCAACGGGGCTCCGGCGGTCGAGGAGAACATCGGTGCGATGTACGTGTCCCCCGACGGAACCATCGCCATGGGCAGTTCCCCGGTTCGCCGCATCGTGACCCGCGCGTTCGCGCTGCTTCCCGAAACCCTTGTCGAACTACCGGAGCAGGTTCGGGCGGCGATCGATCGGGTCGTCCCGCCGATTACCGGGGGGGTCACCAAGTACGGTGTCGTCGAGAGTCACGACCTGATCGTGCGCGACGCCACCTGTGCCGCCGCGGCGATCGCTCGCAACCTCCAGCACTACGACATCGCGGCCAACCCGGTCGGCCTCGGACGCGACCGCCAGGATCTCGATCGGCTCCTGGTGCAAGCCGAGGAAGCGATTCCCCGAGCGATCGAGGGCAAGGAACTCCCCGGCTTCGCCGACGAGTTCATCGCGCAGTACTTCACG
This sequence comes from Myxococcota bacterium, assembly GCA_028278345.1. Classification (GTDB taxonomy): domain Bacteria; phylum Myxococcota_A; class UBA9160; order UBA9160; family UBA4427; genus DUBZ01. The sequence goes on along the minus strand of JANQEL010000091.1, from coordinate 5,342 downwards.
CGGGTGCGTTCGGCCATGGAGAGCCTCGAACTCTCGGCGGCCGAAAGCGAGCTCGCCTACCTGTGCGGGAAGCTACAGCGCTGATCAGCGGCGCAGCAGGCGTCCGATCAACCCCTTGCTCTTCTCGCGGCGCAGGTTGATCAGGCGCAGTTCGCGTAGCGCTTCGACGCACTCGGGCTGGATCTGCACCGCACGGGTGAACATCCTCTCGGCGGCTTCGACTTTGCCGACGACCTTGCAGAGGCGACCCAGGAAGAGGAATGGCTTCTCGCGATCGCCCGCCAGCGAGGCTCCGCGCTTCACGTGCTCGATCGCTTCCTCGACCATCGTGGGCGAGTCCTGGTTGCACAGATAGAGACACCAGCCGTAGTGGGCGTGGTATTCGCCGTCTTCTGGCTTGCCCTCGAGGGCGCGGCCGAATTCGAGCAGGGCTGATTCGTAGTCGCGACGCTGCACGAGATCCTGCCCCTTCTGGAACGAGGCCTCGGCGGACAGGGCGCGCTTGGTTGCCGAATCTTCCTGGATCCTTCGTTCACCCATCTGCAGTTCGAGCAGGTACTGCTGACGTTCGCGCTTGTCTCGCAGGGTCTCGTACGCGGCGTTGATTCGCTCGAGGACTTCCGCCGCCATCTCGCGCACAGCGAGGCTCACAGTTTGGAAGCGATCGGGGTGCGCACGTCGGGCGAGTTCCGAGTAGGCCGCTTCGAGTTCGTCTTCGCCACACAGTTGCGAAACGCCGAGCACTTCGAAGTGGGTCTTGCCGCGCAGGCTCTGGGCGAGTTCGGCCACCTCGGCACGCAAGAGGGTCTCGCTGCGCGGGGCGGCATTCCCCGGGGCGTTCACGCGCTTGCCGGTGCCGGCTCCCTTCTGCTTCTGCAGCTTGAACATACCCGTCGCGATCAAGCCGAAGAGCGCGCGACGCGTGCTCGCGCTCGCGGTCGCGTACTTCTCGAGGGGGTGCAGGCCGTCGAGTTGATCGACGAGGCTCTGCTCCTCTTCGTCGAGATGGATCTCCTGAAAACGGTGAAATGCGTTCTTCGCCGGTGTAATGAAGTGCCCCTTGTGGGTGGCGAGGAAGTGGTCGACCGCCGAGATCGGGTAGCGGTGTCGCACGCCTTCGAGGATCAGGTTCGCGGGGCTCGAGTTGAGCGCGATCGCGTTGGCGCGCATGATTTGCCCACCGCGCTCGAGACGGAACGAACCCTGCTCCCACTCGAAGATCTCGAAGAGCTTCTCACTGGCCTGGTCGCGCAGCGCCCGGGTGATGGTGTCTTCGTCGACGAGTTCCATGGCGACGAGGATCTCGCCCTGCAAACCCTCGCCGCGCTTCAGGCGCGCCAGCGACTCCTGCTGTTGCTCTTCGTCGAGGGTGCCGTTGCGCACCAGGATGTTTCCCAGGCACTCCTGCACCATGTTCGACTTGATCGCGATCGGCACGCCCTCGCGCAGTTCGATCGCCTTGCGCTTGCGTCCGTTCGAAACCATCAGCACGCCCGTCGCACGGCCACCGTGGAGTTGGTGGAGCAGGCGTGGGAAGGGGATCTCGGAGAACGAACCCGCCATCGCCTTGCCGCCACGACTTCGACCCGAGGCCCTGGCGGCCGGCTTCTCGCGCCGCGCACGTTCGACCTGGCGAGCGCTCGCCTCGGGCTTGAGAATCGCACCGACGTGCGCGAGCAGGCCGTCGAGGGGTACGGGCTTCGCGAGCAGGCGCTCGACCCCGAGCGAATCCGCACGCTCTTGATAGTGTGGAGAGATGCGCGAGTCGCTGAGCAGCACGACGGGCAGCGGCTTCTCACCTTCTGCCGCCTTCTTGCGCGCAAACCCGACGACCTCGAAGCCGTCGCGCTTCGCAAGCGAGATGTCGAGGAGCAGCAGATCGGGCTCCGACTCGTCGATCGCGCGCACGGCCTGCTCGCCGTCGTGCACCATCACCACGCGATAACCCTCGCCGCGAAGCGCCTTGTCGAAGATTCGCGAGAGATCTCGATTGTCGAGTGCACACAAGACAACGCGATCGGCCATTCGGGCGCCTCCGTGAGATACCGCGCTTGCGTACGAACCCGACCTGCAACTTCCGGGTTCGACCGTGGGCGGAAAGGGGGGACAACACCCGGTTCGGTATTTGTGAACACCCCGCACGTGATGGGGGTCACGCACCGGTGGCCGGTGTGGTCGGACCCTACTCGTCTGCCATCTGGCGTTCGATCGCGGGCCCGTACGGTGCCTCGAGGATGCCGGCTTCCGTCACGATGGCGCTTACGAGTTGCGCAGGCGTCACGTCGAACGCCGGGTGTCGCACCGGAACGCCATCGGGAACGAGGGCGTGTTGACCGAGCGAGGCCACTTCGTCGCGGCCGCGCTCTTCGATCGGGATCGCGCGGCCGGTCGGCGTCGAGAGATCGATCGTCGTGCGGGGTGCCGCCACGTAGAATGGAATCTCGTGTGCACGTGCGAGCACCGCGAGTGCATAGGTGCCGATCTTGTTCGCCACGTCGCCGTTCGCCGCGATGCGATCGGCGCCCACGATCACGAGATCGATGCGTCCTTCCTGCATCAGGTGGCCCGCCATATTGTCGGTGATCACGGTCACCGGCACGCGGTCGCGCTGCAACTCCCACGCAGTGAGACGCGCACCCTGCAGGAAGGGGCGCGTTTCGTCGGCCAACACCTCGATGCCGCGACCCGCGTCGTGGGCGGCGCGCACGAGACCGAGGGCCGTGCCATAGCCCGCCGTCGCGAGCGCTCCGGCATTGCAGTGGGTGAGGACGCGCCCCCCTTCCGGTACGAGTTCGAGCCCTGCCGCACCGATCGCCCGGCAGGTCGCGACGTCTTCGTCGTGAATGCGCTGCGCCTCGGCGACGAGGGCTTCGCGAATCGCGTCGGCTGCGGCACCGGCGTGGCTCGCCCAGACTTCGCTCATGCGACCGAGGGCCCAGAAGAGATTCACCGCGGTGGGGCGGGTCTTCGCGAGACGATCACGGGCGCGTTCGAGGTCGGCGATCAAGCCGGCTGCATCGCCGGCTGCGGAGATCACGGCGGCCCGCGCGATTCCCATCGCAGCCGCACAGCCGATCGCCGGGGCACCGCGAATCGCGAGATCCTCGATCGCGCGCGCGATCTCCTCGACGTCGCGCAACTCGAGGTAGTGCTCCTCGGCCGGGAGACGGCGCTGATCGAGCATCACCACTGCGTCGTCGCGCCAGGCGATGGTGAACCAGCTCGAACTCATGGGGCTCCCGATCTTGCAGCGCTCGCTAGGAAGAAAGCTCGCGCTCGAGGATCTGCTTCACATCTCCGGGGCTCGCCTTGCCCTGGGTGGCCTTCATCACCTGGCCCATCAGGAAGTTGATCACCTTGGCGTCCCCTTCGCGGAACTTGGCCACCGAGTCGGGGTTGTTGGCGATGACTTCGCGCGCCACCTCTTCGATCAAGCCGGTGTCCTGCACGCTTTCGAGGCCGCGTTCCAGCATGATGGCTTCGGGATCGCCACCCGATTCGGCGAGCACGCCGAAGATCTCGCGACCGTTCTTCGCCGTGAGCCTTCCCGAATCCACCAGGGCGACCAACGCCGCGAAGTTCTCCGGCGTGAGCTCGAGGTCTTCGATTCCGCGGTCCCCTTCCGCCAGGGCCTGCAGCACGTCGCGCAGGATCCAATTCGCCAACGACTTCGGTTGCGCGTGGATCGCCGCCGCGTCCTCGAAGAACTGCGCCAACGCGCGGCTCTGGGTCAGCGTCGTGGCGTCGGATTCGCTGAACGCGTAGTCAGCCACGAAGCGATCGCGCTTTTCGTCCGGGAGTTCGGGCAGCTCCGCGCGAACGGCTTCGATGTCGGCTTCGCTGATGTAGAGGGGAATCAGGTCGGGATCGTCGAAGTAGCGGTAGTCGTCCGCGTTCTCCTTCAAGCGCATGACACTGGTTCGCCCCGTCGCCGGATCGAAGGCCATCGTCGCCTGTACGACCTCGTCGCCGTCGTCGAGCACTTCGGCCTGGCGTTCGACCTCGGCGTGGATCGCCGCCTCGACGAAGGCGAAGGAGTTCAGGTTCTTGATCTCGGTGCGGGTGCCGAACTCTTCGCCCGGCCTGCGCAGGGAGACGTTGGCGTCGCAGCGGAACTGCCCCTTCTCCATGTCGGCGTCGGAGACCCCGATGTAACGCACGATGGCGCGGAGCTTCTTGAGGTAGGCCGAAGCCTCGGCGGCCGAACGCAGATCGGGTTCGCTCACGATCTCGAGCAGGGGCACGCCCGCGCGATTCAGATCGACGAGGGTGTCGGTGCCCGCGTGGGTCGGGTCGTGGATCGACTTGCCCGCGTCTTCTTCGAGGTGGGCGCGCGTGATGCCGATCCGCTTCTTCACGGTCGCGGCGCCGCCCTTCTTCTTTCCGCCGCCGGCGCTCTTCTTGCCACCGCCAACCGGCACTTCGATCTCGAGCCAGCCGTCGCTCACCGTGGGCTCCTCGTACTGCGAGATCTGATAGCCCTTCGGCAGGTCGGGGTAGAAGTAGTTCTTGCGCGAGAAGACAGAGCGCTCGTTGATCGTGCTGTGGGTGGCGAGGCCGAGGCGGATCGCGAGATCGATCACCCCGCGATTCAACACGGGGAGCACACCGGGTAGCGCGAGATCGATAGGGTGGGCGTCGTGGTTGGGCGCGTCGCCATAGGACACCGGCGCCGGGCTGAAGAGCTTCGAGTTCGTCCGCAGGTGGGTGTGGACCTCGAGACCGATCACGATCTCGTATCCCATGTAGAGCTGTTCGGCGTTGGACTCGCTCATGAGAATTCCGGGGGATGGGCCTGGTGGTGATCCGTGCGGCGCTGGAAGGCGTCGGCCGTGCGGAGCAGGCGCTCTTCGTCGAGCACCCGGCCGAGCAACTGCAAGCCGACGGGCAGCCCCTCGTTCAGCCCGCACGGAATGCTGACGCCGGGGATGCCCGCGAGGTTCGCCGAAACCGTATAGACATCCGAAAGATACATGCTCACCGGGTCGTGGATCTTCTCGCCGAGCAGGAAGGCGCTTTCGGGGCTGGTCGGGGTGGCGATCACGTCGCATTGCGAAAAGGCCGCGTCGAAGTCCTTGCGCAGGAGCGTACGCACCTGTTGGGCCTTCTTGTAGTAGGCATCGAAGTAGCCGGCGGAGAGCACGTAGGTGCCGAGCATGATGCGGCGCTTCACCTCCTCGCCGAAACCCTCCGAACGCGAGCGCTCGTACATCTCCTTGTAGTCGGAGACCCCTTCGGCGCGCCGCCAGATTCTTCATCTCCAAAGGATCGGCCTTCAGGTCGAACAGTTCCCAGGTTTTCTTCTCCTGAGACACGAGTTTCCAGCGGCCATGCCTCAGTGC
>JANQEL010000033.1 GCA_028278345.1 Myxococcota bacterium | reverse complement strand
TGGCAGCCGTACGGTCGCCGTGCCGTAGACGGGGCGCTCACCGTTGGTGCGGTCGAGCCAGATGTCGCAGTCGGCGTAGCGTTGGCCGCCTTCGTTGCGAATGGAGGTGACCCGGCCGCGAGCCGTGATGTGGTCTCCGTCCAGCACCACGAGGGGGAAGCGCATCTGGATGCGGCGGATGCTCTCGGGGCCCGTCCATGCGTGCAACATGTTGATCATGTAGCCGAGGCCGAGGGGGCCCTGGTTGATCGTGTGATCGCCGAAGCCGAGTTCCTTCACGACGCGGGGATCCCAATGCACCGGGTTCGGGTCGCGCAGGATCGCCGCCATCGTGCGCATGCGCGCCCTGCTCACGCTCGGCATTTCCCAGGGCGGGATGTCGTCGCCGACTTCGACCTTCACCTTCGCCTCTGCACTACGCGTTCGCCCTGTGATAGCGCCAGGTGATGGTGGTCCGGGCCACCGCTCGGTCCTCGGCGTCGGTCAGGTCGAAGCGGAATTGGATGCGATCGAACACCCGGTCGCCCTTGCGCAGACGATCGGCTTCCGTGACCACGCCTTCGACGCGGTACTCCGTCTCCTCACGCAGGGTCTCGAAGATCTCCCAGTCGTAGCTCTCGATCCCGATCGAACTGTAGGAGTCGGCCCGCCCGAGGGCGAACATCTCGCCAATGCTGGTGTTCGCGCCGGGGATCGGCATGTGGAACAAGGCGACGGGATGCGCGAGATCGTCCGGCAGGGGATCGGCGCCCGTGCACTCGGTCAGCAGGAAGTTCTCCCAGTGCGCGATCGTGTAGTGGCCGCCCGGGAAACGCTGGCCGACCAACGCGCGGATCTCTTCTTCGCTGGGAAGCGACACGCCTAGGCTCCGGCCGCGGGATCGGCTCGGGTGAAGCGCAGGTTCAGCTCGAGGGTCCCCAACATGATGCCCGGTTGATGCTCGAAAGTGTTGCCGGGCGCGTATTCCAGGCTGTCGATGCGATCGAGCAGGCAGTTCCACGCCGTCACCTGTTCCACGCGCGAGATCCCCGCCCCGGGGCACACGCGCGGCCCGGCCGAGAAGGCCAGGTGCCGGGTCGGCGCCTTGCGATCGAGGCTCATCTCGTACGGACATTCCCACTCTTCGGGATCGACGTTGCCGGCGCCGAAGCGCATGTGCAGGAGCGACCCCGCCGGCACGTCCACCCCCTGGAACACTTCGTCCCGGGTCGTGATGCGCGTGGACAAGCCCTGGGTCGGAGAGCGCAGGCGCAGGCTCTCTTCGGTGAACGGGCGGATCAGCTCGCGATCGGCCTTCAGCGCGGAGAAGTAGGCGGGGTTCTCGCACAAGAGCTGGGCTTCTTCTTCGAGCGCATACTGCGTCGTCTCGAGCCCGCCGATCACCATCGCGTACACGACACCGTTCACCTCGAGGTCGGTCAGCTTGCGACCGAGCGCTTCGTACTCCACCTGGCACAGCCAGCTGATCATGTCGTCCCGGGGTTCGCGGCGTTTCTCCTGGACCTTTTCGAAGACGTACTCCTTGAAGCCATCGAGCTTCGCGAATTGCTCGCGCACCTGTTCCCGGTCGAGCAGGTTGCGATGGCCCCGACCGTGCACGAAGGCCGCAACCTGCGCGGTGCCCCACTCGGCAAGCCTTGGAATGTCTTCGAGGGGAAAGCCGAGGACGCTCGCCATCACTCTCTGCGGCAGGGGCCGAGCGAACTCCGAAACGAACTCGACCTCGCCGCGATCGATGAATCCATCGATCAGCGTTCGCGCATGATGATCGATCATTTCACTGTGGCGACTCGAACCCGGGCCCACCCAGGGGTCGGTGAGTTCGGTTCGGTGTGCGCGGTAGAGTTCGTCGGTCGGCCGCAACGTGGCCATCGACGCCAACATGGCGTTGGTGAGCGGCGCATCCTCCGGCGCGACATCCGAAGCGAGCAGGGCCTCGATGGCCAGGGTGAGGGTGGGCTTGAAGCGCACGGGATCGCGAACGACACGGCGGATGTCCTCGTAGCGAGTGAGGACGAAGCCATCGGTCCCCGGCGTCATGCCTTCATCGGGCAGGCGAACGACCGGCGCCTCGGCGTGCAGGATGGGATAGGCCTCGTACCAATGCTCCTGCGCCCCGTCGGCGAACAGGTCGACGTCATCGAGATGCACAGGGCATCGCTGCGCACTCCGTTCGTGATTGGGGGTCTTCTTCGACACGTGCGCCTTTCGTCCGGAACGGGTCAGAGCGGCTGGCCGCCCGCGACGTCGATGAACTGCCCCGTGATCCAGCGTGCCGCGGGGGAGGCGAAGAATACCGCCGCAGCCGCGCAATCCTCGGGCGTACCGGTACGACCCAGTGGGATCTGCGCATCGAATGCTTCGTGGATCGCCTCGTCATCGGCGCCCATGGTCTCTTTCAGCATCTCCGTGATCACCACACCCGGGGCGATGCAATTCACCGTGATCCGGCGAGGCGCGAGTTCGACCGCCAGGGTTCGGGTCAGCGAGATCATGCCCATGTTCGCTGCCGAATAGGCACCGAAACCCGGAGACGGGCGATGCGCCGCGATCGAGATGGTGCTGATGATCCTCCCGCCATCCACCATTCGCTCCGCGGCCTGCTGCGATCCCCACCACTTGGTCTTGATGTTGAGATCGAGCTGCTCGTCGAACTTCTCGAGGGCCATCTTCCGCAGCGAGTGCGCCTTGCGGTCGAGGTTGCCGCCGGCGTTGTTCACCATGATGTCGAGTTGGCCGAACTCGTCGACGACGCGGTCGAGGGCCCTTGGAACGCTCTCCCAATCCATCACGTCGGCCGAGATCCCGAGCCCGCGCTGACCGCGCGCTTCGATCTCGCGCGTGACCTCGTCGAGATCGTTCTGGCGGCGGGCGATCACGACGACGTCGGCGCCGCACTCGGCGAAGGCCAGCGCGATGCCGCGGCCGATGCCGCGCCCGCCTCCGGTCACCACCGCCACCTTCCCGTCGAGCCGAAACTCCTCGTGCATACCCATCGGGCTACCCCCGACCCAGTGAATCAGGCCTTGAAGTCGGACGGCTTGCGGGGCTGGCTCGGACGCTTCTCGCCCGGCTCGTCACCGCTCGACTCTTCGCCTCCGAACCAGGGAAGCGTTTCGAACCAGTCGACCACCGCCTTTTCGTAGAAGTAGCCGAAGCGCAGGGCCCGGGCGGCCGGGGTGCTCTGGTCGTCGGTTTCGTCCATCACGTTCTGCATGAACTCGAGCTTCTTCTTGTGACGCTGGTAGTGGATGCCGAGAGAAAAGCCGAGGTCATCCTGGTCGAGGTGATCGCCGAACCACACCGTGATCAGCATGGGGAAGCGGGCGATCTCCTGGCCCGGTTCCTTCGAGATCCAATCCTTGAATGCGACACGACCGTCTTCGGTGATCGTGTAGTGACGCTTGTCGCGGGCGCCGCGATCGCCGCCCACCACATAGCCGCCGGCTTCGAGGGTCTTGAGTTCGCGGTAGACCTGGCTGCGGCTCATGTTCCAGAAGTTGCCGATGGTGAGCTGAACGGTTTCTGCCAGATCCCAACCCGTCATCGGGCGGTCGTGAAGGAAGCCGAGCAGCGTGCATGCGGTGGAGTTGAGCTTGGCCATCAGTCGTCCGGACACCCCCGTAGACGAGGGCCGTCTTCACCGAGGAAGGTATTGCCGGAGAGGCACCAGACGGCTTCGCCTTCGAAACCCTCCGGACGATCCTGGAGATCGACCATCAGGTACCAGCGACTCGGCGGGTCGCCGATGTCGACGAAATCGCCGGTGAGGGTCCCCTTGAACTCCTGCCGGCCGGAGTACTTTCCGCCGTGGATGGGCCCGCCGCCGTCGCACTCGGCGAACCTGCCCGCGTATTCGGGTTCGACGCCGCGTACGCCGTCGATGTCGCGGGGAATGTCGTCGTCGGGAACCATGAAACGTCCGGTACTTGCAGAAACCAGGTAGACAAAATCAGGTAAGGAACGCAGAGGCGAGCGCCGCTCGCATGATACCGGGTTCCGCGTCGGTTACTCTCGCGGCCCGCCGAATCATCCGGGCGGGACGGTTGGAAGGTCAAGAGGAGAGAGTCCGTGGGACGCAAGAATCCGCTTCATACGCAACTCTGTGATCAACTCGGGATCGAGTACCCGATCATCGCATTCACGCACTGCAAGGACGTCGCCGCGGCCGTGATCAACGCCGGCGGCTTCGCAGTGCTCGGCCAGACCCAGCACGACCCCGATGAAATTGATCTCAACATCCGCTGGATGCGCGAGAAGATCGGCGACAAGCCCTTCGGCGTGGACCTCGTCTTCCCCGCTTCGGTGCCCGCCTCCGGGGACATCGACACCCTGCGCTCGCAGATCCCGAAGGAGCAGTTCGACTTCGTCGAGGAGATGAAGAAGCGCCACAACATCCCGAAGTGGCGCAACACTCCGGTCGACTGGAACCTGGGCTGGCTCAACAAGGAGACGCCCCAAAAGCAGCTCGAGGTAGTGCTCGAGAACAAGGTGCCGGTGCTCGCTTCCGGGCTCGGCAACCCCGACTTCGTCCTGAAGCGCGCCCACGAGCAGGGCATCCTGGTCTGGGGGCTGGTCGGCAAGCCGCGACAGGCCAAAGCCGAGATCGACGCCGGCGTCGACGGCATCATCGCCCAGGGTTACGACGCCGCCGGCCATACGGGAAAGATCGGCACCTTCTCGATCGTCCCGCAGGTCGTCGAGATCGCGCGCGACAAGGGCGTGCCCGTGATCGCGGGCGGTGGCATCACGACGGGTCGTCACCTCGCGGGTGCATTGGCGCTCGGTGCCGCGGGCGTGTGGACTGGAACCGTCTGGCTCGCGAGCCGCGAATCCGACGTACACATGACCCTCAAGGAGAAGCTCCTCGCCGCCAAGGCGACGGATACCGAGCACAGCGACTGCATCTCCGGCTTCACCATGCGCACGCTCAAGAGCGAGTGGCATCGGGAGTGGGCGCGCCCCGACGCTCCGAAGCCGGCGCCTGCGCCGTATCAGATCCTGCTCTTCGCCGACATCAAGGCCTCCGCCTTCGACCACAACCTCGACAACTTCATGACCGAGGCCGCCGGCCAGGGCGTCGACTTCGTCGAGTCGATGCTCCCCGCTCGCCAGATCGTGATGGACATGGCCGAAGAGGCCTTCGAGGTCTTCGAAGAAATCTACGGCGACGAAGACGACGATTGAGTCGCAAGAAGAGACGATGACTAGAGCCCGAGGCCGAGCTTTCGGTTGAGGGCTTGGAAGTCCTTCCGGCGTCGCAGCTGGTCGTCGATCGCGAATTCGATCCTTCCCATCTTTCGCGTGCGGAGGATCGATTCGACGACCTTCTTCTCCTGCGCGCTGAGTTCGACCCTCTGCATGTCGCTGGCGCGATAGAGGGCGCGCGGCTCGCGCCAGTCGTAGAGGTAGCCGCCGAGGGTGCTGCAGCCCTCGTAGTGCACCTGGAGGCAGAGGTTCGGCTTCTTGCGCAGGAAGACCTGATTGCTGCCGCGCTCCTTGTGGAGGATCTCGATCTCGTTGTTGTTGGCGGAGATGAAGGCGTTGATTGCGAAGGCCGGGCGCAGATCGAAGTGCCACTCGGCATGCCAGCCGAAGTCGTCCATGATCATGATGCCTCCCTGCTTGAGTAGCCCCCAACTCAGGACGAGATCGGCCAGCACGTCACCCGTCGCGTGTGAGCCGTCGATGTAGATGAGATCGAAGGAGTCGAGCTCGAGAGAGCGCAACTCGATCTGCGAGTAGCCTTTGATGATCGTGATGTCGTCGTTGCGACCCGAGATCTTGGCGTTCTTGCGGAAGCGGCGTTCGAAATCGCTGATGTAGTACTTCGAGGTGCCGGTCTCGAAGACGTCGATGGCGGTCGCCTTCGTGGTCGGGTGGGTGAGGATGTTGTCCATCACCCAGAAGAACGAGCGCCCCTCGAAGGGGCCGATCTCGAGGTAGCTGAGGTTCGGTTTCCCGACGAGGTGGAAGAGTTCGCGCTTCCAGTCTTCGATCGCGGGCCAGAACCAGTCGGCTCCCATGTCGTAGTCGTGCTTGTAGCGGTTGGGATCCGGCTTCGGGGCCTCCGCTTCCTGCGCGGTCGCCGACGTCGCCACCGTCAAGACCATGCAGAGGAACCATGCACTCGCGCGCTTCGACTTCATCTCACTGCTCCGTGGGTCGGGAGGCAATGGTTGCAGCAAGTACGAAACGACGAAAGTGGACATTGTGGTCCCATTCGCCGACCCATCTCGCTCCGCACCTCACACGATATGCACGACAGCCCCCCGGCGATGGCACCATCCGCGGATGGAGGGTTCGATGCGGCACCGGGCACCCAAGCAGAATCGAAGCGAACTCACTTTCGAGCGAATCGTGGAGACCGCAGAGCAGCTCTTCGTCGAGCGACGCGCGATCGACATCCGATGTGCACCGTGTCGTCGAGCTCGTCGCAGGTGAGCCCGTCCGGACATTCGAAGAGGTCTTCGAGCGCGTTGATGCAGCCCTTCGTGATCAACGAACGACTCGACTTTCGGTCCGGGTGGTGACACACATGAGTGAGAGCAAGCGAGCGCGTGGATGAGTACGCAAGTACACGAACTGGACAAGATGGCTCAATGGCTCGCGATGGAACCGGACCATCGAGGCCTGCAGCGGGCGCGCGAGCGCGAATGGGACCGCCTGGTTCCGACTCGGCCGATCGCGCTAGACTTCCGCCCATGCCGACCATCGAAATCCAGGGCCGCACCTTCGAGTACGAAAGCCATCCGGTCGCACGCGTCGCAGGCACCCGCCCTCTTCTTCTGTTGAACGGCATCGGCGGTTCGAGTCGCGGTTGGCTTCCCCTTCAGGTGCCCGAGTTCTCGCAGCAGCGAACGACGCTGCTGATGAACCATCGCGGCGTGATGGGCAGCACTGATCCCGGCGGCGCCTTCACGACTGCCGATCTCGCGGACGATGTCGCCCTTCTCCTCGACGCCCTCGAGATCGAGTGCGTCGACGTCCTCGGCAGTTTCATGGGCGGCATGGCGGCCCAGGAACTCGCCCTGCGCCACCCCGAGCGCGTCGGCCGCCTCGCCCTGCTCGGCACCTATGCCCGCCCGGATGCGAAGCGCCGGCTGATCCTGGAAGACTGGGCCGACCTCGCCCGCGCGGGCATCTCCCAGAGCATCCTGCTGCGCACGCGCCTGGCCTGGACCCTCGAAGACCGCACCCTCGAGCAGACCGAACTGATCGAGGCGATGCTCAAGTTCTTCGAAGAGGAAGGCTCTCCGGTCTCACACGATCTCTTCGTGCGGCAATGCGAAGCCTGTCTCTCCCATGACACGCTCCCGCACCTGGGCGAGATCGATCATCCGACGCTGATCGTGTGCGGCCGACACGATCGCCTGACGCCCCCCACCCTTCACCGCGAACTCGACGACCACATCCGCAACTCGCGCCTCGTCGTGCTGCAATACGGTGCGCACCTCGCCATGGTCGAGTCCGCCGAGCGCTTCAATCAGCTGATCACGAACTTCCTCGATCTCGAGGAAGCTTGAGACCCGCGCGTTCGCCGCGGATCAGCGCGGCTCGTTCGGATTGTTGATCCGGAACCCGCTCTGCCCGCCGGCGTTTTCGAAGTCGACGGTGAGGCCATCGGCGCGGGTCGCACTCATGCGGTCGATCGTGAGCGTGATGCCATTGCTGCTCACGCGAAAGTCGTTCGCGTTGATCGGGCCGACGCCGAGCTGATACTGGTACTGCTTGCTGATGGTGAGGCGGATGCCCTGGTCGTCGGGGCACGGCGCGTCGGCGAAGACGTCCCGCGCCGAGTCGGTGATCGTGATGCTGGGCTCGCTCACCTCGGGCAGTTCGACGCCGAGGGTGTCGTAGAGCTCACCGCTGTTCGCCATCTCGGTGATGATGTCGCAGCCGCCGACGAACTCGCCCTTCACATAGAGCTGCGGCACGGTCGGCCACTGGGTGTACTCCTTGATCCCGCTGCGGATCTCGGGGCGGGAGAGCACGTCGACGGTGTGATACTCGTCGAGCACGTCTTCGAGGATGCCCACCACGGTGGCCGAGAAGCCGCACTGCGGCATCTGCGGGTTGCCCTTCATGAAGAGCACGATGTCGTTGCTCTTGACGAGTTCGTCGATTTCCTGCTGGACGGGGTCTTCGGATGCCATGGTGGATCTCCGTTCGAGGCGCGTGCTGAAGAGGCGGGACTATGCCATCGATCGTGGCGAACCGCCCCGTTGTCGCGCCGACTAGCGCACCGAGCGGAACGAGAGCGCCGAGAGGCTCGGCCCGAGCACCGGGTCGCCCGCCACCGCGCGGCGCAGCTCGCTGCCCGAGAGCGACTCGGACCCCCCCACGACGATGATGTTCTCGTAATCCTCGACTTCGATCCGCAGGACGCCCGGGAAGCGTCGGCGCATCGCCGCCGTGATCTCCTCCGCTTCGTCGAGGGTGTTGCTCACGAGGAGTCCCCCTGGCTTCAGCAGCGCCTTCGCGAGTTCGTGGGCGGGCTCCGGAAGCCATTCGGGTTTGTGCACCGAGCGACCCACGCCCACGAAGACGTCTTCGAGGATCAGGTCGAAGCGCTGCGTGCTTTCGCGCAGATAGGCGTGGGCGTCGCCGATCACCAGGTCGAGATCGAGGGCGTCGAGGTCGAAGTGTTCGCGCGCGGCCTCGATCACCTCGGGAGAGAGCTCGACCCCGGTGATGTGGGCGTCCTTGGCGATCGCGCGCACCACCCGCGCGGCACTCCCGCCCGCCACACCGAGGATCAGGATCTCCTTGCGCCGCTCGGGGGGCAATGCGAGCACGGGGGCCGCGATCGCATCCCACACCGAGCCCGTGACCGGGCTGCCGGGTTGATAGAAGGAAGCAAAGGTCCCCTCGACCTCGAGGGCGAGGCCCTGCCCCTGCTTCTTCACCTCGACCCGGGGCGTCCGCTCGCGCACCGCCCTCCGCCTTCGCGCGGTCATTGTGTGCCGACTCCTTTCACTTCCCACCGCCCAACATAGAATGCCCGTCATGACCGAAATGACCGAGTCGCTCTTCGCCGCGCCCAGCGCGGGCATCGCACGCGTGGCGCTGCCCGTGCCGATCGATTCGCTCTTCGATTATCGCGTCGGTGTCGAGCAGGAGGCTCGCGCCCAACCCGGGCATCGCGTCCAGGTCGTCTTCGGCGGCCGACCGCTAACGGGTGTCGTCTGTGAACTTGCGAGCGACGCCGATGCTTCGGCGCCCGAGACCCTTTCGACCCTCGAAGGGGTGATCGACGACGAGCCCGTGCTCTCGGCCGCGATGCTGCGCATGCTACGCGAAGCGGCCGCCGACATCCTGTGTCCGGTGGGAATCGCGATCACCGCGGCACTGCCGCGGGGGTCGGCGCCGCGCGCCGTGCGCGAATTCGCGATGTCGGAGAAGGGGCGACGCGCCCTCGAAACCGGGGCCGTGCGCGGGGCGGCGAAGGACGTCCTCGAACGCCTGCGCGACGGTTCCGCGACCCCGGCCGCGCTGGCGCGCGCCGTGCCGCGTGCCCAGACCCTGCTCCCCACCCTCGAACGCGACGGGCTGCTCGTGCGCGCGATCGGCGAGCGCGGACCGAGCGCGAAGGCACGTCGCGAACGAGTCGCCCGGGTCGCCCCCGAACTCGATGTCGAAGCGACCTGCGCAGGAGCGCTTTCCCGTGCACCGAAACAGGCCGCACTGCTGCGCCAGGTGGCGGCCGCCGGCCAGGTCGCCGTCGCAAGGCTGCGCGAAGACGAACCCCGCGCGGCCGAGCACCTGCGCAATCTCGAGAAGCGTGGCTTCGTCGTGCTCGACTCGAAGGCGGCGCCACGCAATGTGCTGGGCCCAGCGGTGCCACGCGACGAACCCCATCGACTGACAGGCGATCAAGCGAAGGCCCTCGACGCGATCGCGGGCACGATCCGCAGCGCCGAACACACCACCTTCCTGCTCCACGGCGTCACAGGCAGCGGCAAGACCGAGGTCTACCTGGGCGCGGTGCGCGAAGTGCTCGACGCCGGCAAACAGGCGCTCCTGCTCGTGCCCGAGATCACCCTCACCCACCAGATCGTGGCGCGCCTGCGCGCGCGATTCGGCGACGAACTTGCGGTCCTCCACAGCGGGCTCAACCAGAGCGAGCGCCTCGAGCAATGGCAACGCCTGCGCCAGGGCGATACGCCCATTGCCGTCGGCGCACGCAGCGCGCTCTTCGCCCCCCTCGACAACCTCGGCCTGATCGTGATCGACGAGGAACACGACTCCGCCTACAAGAACGACGAAGGCTTTCGCTACACCGCCCACGATCTCGCGACCCGGCGCGCCCGGGCCGCCGGCTGTCCGCTGGTGTTGGGCTCCGCGACGCCGGCCCTCGAGACCCGCTACGCCGCGGATTGCGGCGACGTCGAACGCCTCGTGCTCGCCGAACGCATCGGGAAGCTCGGCATGCCGAAGGTCGAGATCGTCGATCTCGAGCGCGAGCGCGAAGTCACTTCGAAGGGGCAGCGCACGACGCTCACGCACACGCTGCGGCGCGCGCTCAAGGAGACCCTTCAGAACGGCGGCCAGTCGATTCTCTTCCTGAATCGCCGCGGCTTCTCGACGCAGATCTACTGCTTCGAGTGCGGCTTCGCCGAACGCTGTCCGCACTGCGAGGTGGCGCTGGTGTTCCACGCCCAGGCGGGGCGGCTGCGCTGTCACTACTGCGATCACAGCAAGCCGCCCCCGCAGAAGTGCGGCGGCTGTGGCCACCCCGAGAGCAGCCTGCTCGGCACCGGCACCGAACGCCTCGAAGAAGAAGTTCGAACGCTGATCCCCGAAGCGCGCATCTCGCGACTCGATCGCGATACCACCGTTCGGCGCGGCGCCACGGCAGAGATCCTCGCCGGCATTTCGAGTGGCAGCACCGACATCCTGATCGGCACCCAGATGGTCGCGAAGGGGCACGACTACCCCGGCGTGCAGCTCGTCGGCGTGATCGCCGCCGACATGGGCCTCCACATGCCCGACTTCCGCTCGGCCGAGCGCACCTTCCAACTGCTCACCCAGGTGGCGGGGCGTGCCGGCCGTGCGGACAAGCCCGGACGCGTCATCCTGCAGAGCTTCGTGCCCGACCACTACGCGATCGCCCCCGTCGCCACCCACGACTACGAGCGCTTCTACGCCACCGAACTCGAGTTCCGCCGCGGGCTCAGCTACCCGCCCTTCGGCCGCGTGACCCAGTTGATCGTCTCGGGGGAAGACCAGGGCGAGACCCTCGAAGCCGCGCGCAAGCTCGCGATGGGCATCGGGGCGAAGCCCGCCGCCGTGCCGATCGAAAGCGACACCGAGCTCACCCCCGTCGACCGCGCTCCCGAGTACGAAGTGCTCGGCCCGGCCCCCGCACCGCTCTCCAGGCTGCGCGGTCGCTATCGCTATCAGATTCTCATCAAGGGGAGTGATCGCGAGCGCGTGCTCGCAGCCTCGCGAAAACTCTCGCAAGCGATGACACGGCTGCCGCGCGCGGTGCGCGCCTCGCTGGACGTCAATCCCGTCAGCATGCTATAAAGCCGCGCGATTCAAGGGGTTTTCCACCGACACCATGGCACTGCTCGAAGTCCTTCAGTTTCCCGATCCGCGACTCAAGCGCGTGTCGCGCAAGATCGACACGGTCGACGACGAGATCCGCGAGCTGGCCGCCAACATGTGCGAGGTGATGTACGACGAGCCGGGCATCGGCCTCGCCGCACCCCAGGTGGGCGTCGACCTGCGCCTGATCGTCGTCGACACCGAGTGGGGCGAAGACGGCCAGGGGAAGAACCCGATCGTGATGGTCAACCCCGAGCTCAGCGAGCCCGAGGGCAAGATCGTCTGGGAAGAAGGCTGTCTTTCGGTGCCCGACTTCACCGCCGATGTGACGCGCGCCGAACGCATCGTGATCCGCGGGAGCGACCTCGACGGCAACCCCCTCGAGATTCGCGCCGAAGGGCTGCAGGCCGTCTGCTTCCAACACGAGATCGATCATCTCGACGGCATCCTGTTCATCGATCGCATCAGCCGCCTGAAGCGCAACCTCTACGTGAAGCGCCGCAAGAAGCAGCTCGCCCTCGAAGCCGAAGAAGTCGTCGACACCCGCGGCAGCCGCCTCTGACCGGGGCACCGGGCCAGCCGATGCGCATCCTGTTCTTTGGCACGCCGGAACTCGCGGTGCCGAGCCTCGAACGACTCGTCGCGAGTCGCTTCGATGTGGTGGCCGTGGTGAGCCAACCCGATCGCAAGCGCGGGCGCGGCCGCAAGACCTCTCCCTCGCCTGTCGCCGAGGTCGCCTTGCGCGAAGACATCCCGCTGCTGCGCCCCGAGCGGGTGGGCGAGATCGCCGAAGAACTCGCCGACTTCGAAGCCGACATCGGTGTCGTCGTCGCGTTCGGTCAGTTCATCCCTAAGAAGATCCGCGAGCTGCCGGGCTGTGGCTTCCTCATCAACGCCCATGCGAGCCTGCTCCCGCGACACCGCGGTGCCGCGCCGATCCAGGCGGCGATCCTGGCCGGCGACACCACCACCGGAATCACCGTGATGCGCGTCGAACGTGAAATGGACGCCGGCGCGATGGCCCTCACCCACGAGATCGCGATCGGAGAGCAGGAAGACGCCGGCGCCCTCGGCGAGCGCCTTTCGCAGGTCGCCGCCGACGCCCTGATCGAGGCCCTCGAGGCATTCGACGCCGGGAAGCTCGAGTGGACCGAACAGGATCACGGCGCCGCCACCGAGGCCGGCAAATTCGATCGCGAAACGGCGCGCATCGATTGGAAGGAATCGGCGACCGCGCTCCACCGCCGGGTGCGCGCCTTCGCGCCGAGGCCCGGCGCCTTCACGCACGTCGAAGACGACACCCTGCGAATCCTGGTCGCCCACGTGGATCCGGCGAGCCACTCGCTCGCCCCCGGCACGGTCGAATGCGACGGGCGAAGCCAGCTGCGCGTGGCCACCGGCGAGGGTTGGCTCGTCGTCGATCGCCTGCAACGCGCAGGTGGCAAGGCGATGGACCTCGATGCCTATCTCCGGGGGCGCGAGATCCCCGACGGCTGTGTGCTCGGCGAGGACTCCGCTGATGGCTGACTCCAAGGGAGACGGCGGGCGCGGCGGACGTCGTTCGCGTCAGGGTCGCGGGCGCCCGTCGTCGCGCGGGGGAGAGGGAAGCGAGCGCGCCGATGCGCCGACCCTCACGCGCCTGCTCGCGACGCGGGTGCTCGAGCGGGTCGAGCGCAGCCAGGCCTACGCGGACATCGCGCTCCATCAATCCCTGGCCCGCAGTCCGCTCTCGGGCGTAGACCGCGCGCTCACGACCGAGCTCGTCTACGGCACGCTTCGCTGGCGCGGCCGCCTCGACTACTTCCTCTCCCATGTGCTCAACCAGGAACTCGCGACCCTCGACCCCCTGGTCGCGACGATCCTGCGCCTCGGCGCGTACCAGCTGATGTTCAGCGATCGCATTCCGCCGAGTGCCGCGGTCGATCAAGCGGTGCGCTGCACCCACGCCGTCGGGAACCACCGCGCGACGGGGCTGGTCAACGCCGTGCTGCGCCGCCTCTCGCGCGAGTGGACGACCATCGTGCCACCGCGCCTCGACGACGACGCCGAAGCCCACCTCGTCCACGCACTTTCGATGCCTCCGTGGATCGCACGACGCCTGATCGAGATCTACGGGCCCGAAGAAGCCGCGCGCTTCGCCGTGGCGTGCAACCAGCCGCCTCCCATCACGGTGCGCGCGAACCGTACCCGCTGCGATCGCGACACCCTGCTCGCGAAGCTGCGCGAGCGGCATCCCAAGGCGCGCGCGGGTGAACTCGGCGAGGACGCCATCCACCTCGGACACGTCGGCGACCTCGGTCGCGACCCCGCCTTCCGCGAAGGCGACTACAGCGTGCAGGACGAAGCCTCCCAGCTGGTGGTCGAATTTCTCGATCCCCAACCCGGCGACTGGGTGCTCGACACCTGCGCCGCGCCCGGGAGCAAGACCACCGGCATCGCCGAACGCCTGATGGCCGACGACGGGGCGAAGGGCGGTGTGCTCGCCCTCGATCGCAATGGCCGCCGCCTCAAGTTGGTGAGCCAGGCGGTGCGGCGCCTCGGCCTCGAAGGCGTTCACCTGTTGCAGCGCGACGCCACCCTGCCGTTGGGCGACCTCAGCGTGCCGGGCATGAACGACGACGGCAGCCTGCCGCGCTTCGACCGCATCCTGGTCGACGCGCCGTGCTCGGGCCTGGGCTCCCTGCGCCGCAACCCCGACGCGCGCTGGCGGGTCGACGCCGAGGATCCCGATCGATTGGCAGAGATCCAGCACACCCTGCTGCTTCGCGCGGCCAGCGTATTGAGGCGCGGCGGAAGCCTCGTTTACAGTACCTGCACGGTGCTGCCTGAAGAGAACGAAGAACAGATCGTGCGTTTCCTCGAAACCAACCCCAACTTCCGACGCGTCGAAAAGGCCGACCTTCCCGAGCGTCTGCGAGAACTGGCGAGCGACCAGGGCACTCTCAACCTGACCCCACACGAACACGGCAGCGACGGCTTCTTTGCCGCGCGCCTGGAGCGCATCGAATGACTGCCCAGAGCGAAGAAAGTGCCCAGAGCCAGAAGAGCGCAAACGATTCGATCCTGATCGCCCCTTCCATCCTCGCCGCCGACATCGGGGCACTCGCGGCCGAAGTGAAAGCCGTCGAGGCCGCGGGCGCCGACTGGATCCACGTCGATGTGATGGACGGCCACTTCGTCCCGAACATCACAATCGGCCCCTTCGTCACCGAGGCCGTGCGCCGCGCGACCACCCTGCCCGTCGACGTGCACCTGATGATCGAACAACCCGAGCGCTACGTCGGCGACTTCGTCAAAGCCGGAGCCGATCGCGTGGGCGTCCACGTCGAGACCTGTCCCAACCTGCACCGCAGCGTGGCGCAGATTCGCGAAGCGGGGGCCAGGGCGTGCGTGGTGGTCAACCCGGCCACCCCCGCGACCGCCCTCGAGTACGTGATCGGCGACGTCGACCAGGTGCTGATCATGACGGTCAACCCGGGCTTCGGCGGCCAGAAGTACATCGCCTCGATGAAGGAGAAGATCGCCACGGTGCGCCGCTGGATCGACGCCCAGGACCGCGAGATCGACCTGCAGGTCGACGGCGGGATCACGCCCGGCACGATCGGTCACGCACGCGCCGCCGGGGCCAACTGCTTCGTTGCGGGCACGGCGGTCTTCGCCCGGGACGACTATGCCGAAGCCATCCGCGAACTGCGCGAACGCGCCGCCCAGGCGCAGGAAACACTGAGCTGAAGGCGGACTAGCGCGGGGCCCAGAAGGCGTCATACTCCGCCGCCAGTCGGGGCGTGGCGCAGTTTGGTAGCGCGCTTCGTTCGGGACGAAGAGGTCGCTGGTTCAAATCCAGTCGCCCCGACCATCTCCTCTCTATCTCCGCCTTCCCGAAGCCACCACCCGCGGAGATCGACCCCGTCGGGTCCCGATCGACGTTGGATTGCTGCGCATCTCCCATGCGGGCAGCGTTTTTCTCGCGCGCGCAGCAATGGGTACATCGAGACATCCATCCGTGATTCACGTCCGGTTCGACCGGCCCCGACCTCGAACCCGCAACACCAGGTCGAGTCGTGACACGCATCCGGCACGGCAAGCAACCGGCAACTCACGAGCTTGCACCACGGAATCGTTCACCAAGCGCGTTGCAACGAACGAATCGTCCCAGAGACTACGCAACGCAAAGGCAATGACTCGCAACGAGCATGCGCTTTTTCAAACCGTTGGTTTGCGTAGCAAGCGCACACTTCATTCCGTTGACACCCGAATTTCACGATGCGAGGATGATCGCAACCGAGGCAGCGTGAAACCCTCGAATTCGATCGATTCACGGCGTCTCTCGCATGGCAAGACAACAGCACGAAAATCCGGTTCGACGAATTCCGCAAGGTTCAAAAGCCGCGAACGCTCCACATTGAATCGAATCCACGATGAACACCGCACAGTGTTGATCGCCCCCGCCCCCAGAGAAGTCTCGACAAAGAGTCTCGAAGAGAAAGCTGGAAGCGGGTCACCAGATAGGTCAAACAAGCTCATGACGTTCGAAGAAATGGCCTGGGATTTCGTCGAGGTCTTCGACGACCTCGAAGTCGACCAGATCAACGAAGTGCTGATCAAGAATGTCCCGTTCGAACGACTCGAGTTCTTCAACGAGTACGCGAACGAATTCGGCGAAGCCGCCGAGATCGGCGACGCCGCGCGCAAGCGCCTCGCGAATCTGATGTTGATCGGATACCTGCTGCGCGTCCTCGAAGAACGCCTCAATCCCGATCCGCCGCAACACGGCTGAGGCCTGCGCGCGCAGCGTGATATGCTCGCGCGCATGTCGAAGACGGATCGCGAAGAAGTACGTACCGAGAACGCCCCCGACCCCGTCGGGCCCTACTCCCAGGCGATTCGCAGCGACGGGCTGTTGTTCGCTTCGGGGCAGATTCCGATCGATCCCTCCAAGGGGGAGATCGTGCAGGGCGAGATCGAGGCCCAGACGCGACAGGTTCTCGACAACCTGCGCGCCGTTCTCGAAGCCGGTGGCTCGGGCCTCGACCGGGTGTTGAAGACGACCGTCTATCTGGTCGACCTCTCGCTCTTCCCGCGCGTGAACGCCGTGTACGGCGAGTACTTCGCGAGCGATCCGACCCCGGCGCGCGCCACCGTCCAGGTCGCCGCGCTGCCGCTCGGGGCCCAGGTCGAAGTCGACGCCATCGCCCGCTGCGACTGAGCGCTCGCTGCAACCGAATGAGAGGCGGCTCTACTCAGGCTTCGGTTGGTGCGGCGTCTCGCCGCTCGCGTCGGGTCCATATAGCCGGACCAGCAGCGGCAGGTTGATGCCGTTCACCAGCGTGTGCGCCACGATCGGTGCGACGAGGTTGCCGGTGGCGATGAAGAGCCAGCCGAAGACGAAGCCCACCGCCACCGCGAAGGCCGTCCAGGGGTAGAACTCGCGGCGCGGCACGAAGTGGATCAGGCCGAAGAGCAGGCTCGCCACGACGAAGCCTGCGCGCGGCTGCAGGGCGCCGCGAAAGAACATCTCCTCGGCGAGCCCGCTCGCGCAGGCGAGCAGCACCGCGTCGGGCACCGTAAGCGGGCCCAGGGCCTCCGCCATCGAGCGTGCGAGCCTCTCGCCCCACTCGGTGAAACGCGTCGCGAGGTTCGAGAGCACGACGATCACGAGCCCCACGACCAGCCCCAGCCCCACGTCGCGCACCCAATCGATGGGGGCCGCGGGATCGGTGCCGGGGGCCAGGAAGATGCGCTCGTCGTAGAAGCCGGCGCGCCAGATCACTGCTGCGATCGCCAGGGCTCCGTAGAAGAGCAGCCCCGAGCGGACGAAATTCGGGCCCGGCGGGTCCGCGAGCGGGTCGCGGGGCGGGTCCTGCGGCGAATCGGGGCGTTGTCCCCCCTCTTCTCGATCGGATTCCGTCACCTTGGCTGCTCTCGTTGACCCTTCCCCGGTGGGAAGTTAATTTTCGTCTGTTCGGCGGATGGCGATCCCGCATCCAGACCCCGCACCGGGCCTTCGGGAGCGCAGCCGCCGTTTCTCGTCTGTGGCGGCGGCGCGACCTTAGCGGATCGCGTGCCGCACCAAGGTCGGCACCCCCCGGGCTGGACCGCTGAACGGACGAGACCGGAGCAATAGACACTTCGGCAACCGCGACGCGGCGTTCAGGATGAAGCTGCCGGTTGCCGATGGTTTCAGGACTGCCAACCGCTCGCATGCCCAGCGAGCCGCCGATGCCGGCCGAACCCGTCGAGAAGAACCCGCCATGAACGACAAAGTCCCGATGACGCCCCGCGGCTTCGAAGCCCTCAAAGAGGAGCTCAACCGCCTGAAGACCGTCGATCGCCCCGCCAACGTGCGCGACATCGAAGTCGCCCGGGAGCACGGCGATCTCTCCGAGAACGCGGAATACCACGCGGCCAAGGAGAAACAGGGCCAGCTCAACGGACGGATCGAGTACGTCGAAGACCGCATCGCCCGGGCCCAGGTGATCGAACCCAACTCCGAGGAAGAGGGGCGCGTGCGCTTCGGCATGAAGGTCGTGCTCTCGGATGTCGAGACCGGCGAAGAGGTGCAGTACACGATCGTGGGCGAGGACGAAGCCGATGCGAGCAGCGGCTTGCTTTCGGTGACCTCGCCCGTGGCCCGCGCGTTGATGGGCAAGGAAGTCGACGACGAAGTGACGGTTCGGGTGCCCAAGGGCACGCGCGTCTTCGAGGTGCTCGAGGTCGATATCCCGGCCTGAGCGCTTTGCCAGGCGCATTGATTTTCCGGCCGCCCCCGATAAGCTTCCGCGGCCTTTTTTCATTCCCCGGTAGCTCAGTTGGTAGAGCAGGCGGCTGTTAACCGCCCTGTCGTAGGTTCAAGTCCTACCCGGGGAGCCATCTTCTCCCAGCCGCGCGGTCGTCCCATCGACTTCGCGGCTGTCTTGTCTGGGCTCAAGGCTGTTTCGTTTGGGCTCAAGGCAGTTTTCGCTTTGACTCTGGGTCGTTGATGAACGCCGACGAAATCATGCAAGCGACCCTCGACGTCGCGAAGGCGATGATCACTTCGGGACTCGTCGAGGGCACCTCGGGCAACGTCTCGGCGCGGCTACCCGACGGCAACGTGGTCCTCACGCCTTCGTCCGTCGAGTACCCGACGATGACCCTCGACGACCTGGTGGTGTGCACGCCCGAGGGCGAAGTCGTTTCGGGCACCCGCCCGCCGACGACGGAAAAGGCGCTTCACCTCACCTGCCTTCGCGAGCACGCGGACATCGGCGCCGTGATGCACTCCCACGCGATGTTCTGCACGATGTTCGCGATCACGCACCGCCCGATTCCGTGCGTGATCGAGGAGTTCGACGTGTTCGTCGGGGGCGACGTCGGCGTGACCGACTACCGACTCACGGGCTCGGACGAACTCGGTGAAGAGGCGGCGCGCCATCTCGCCGATCGCGCCGCCGTCCTGATCGCCAACCACGGGCTGCTCGCGGTGGGCAAGGATCCGGCCGACGTGCTGAAGGTCTCGTTGCTCGTCGAGCGCACGGCGCAGATCGTCTGGGGCGCAAAGGTGCTGGGCGACGTCGTGCCGCTCCCGACGGATACCCTCGAGAAGTTCGCGCCGATCTACAAACTGATGGGTCGGCGCAAGCCAGCAGCCCGTTGAAGAACCCTGACCGAGCCAGCCGTAGTCATTCGGCCCGAGATCAAGGCGCGGAATCGCGGGCGTAGCCGTAGCTACGGCCGCGGTTTCGCAACGCAGAGATCGGGTCGAAGGGCTGCGGATGGCGACCGAAGGGGTCTTCAACGGGCTGCTGAATCAGGGCAGATAGCCCCGGCGCTTCACCGGCTCGCGCGGCGACTCACGCCGCGCCTCGGTGATGCGAAGGCCTTCGAGCACCCAGTTGCGAAGCTCGCGCGGGTCGATGATCTCGTCGAAGCCCATGTTCGAGGCCACCGAGTACGGCCCGCCCATCTGCTGCGCGTCGAGGGCCGCCTGTTCATCCTCGTCGGCCTTGGCGGCGCGACCGCCGCTACCGGCCGGCATCGCGCCGAGGGTGGCGCCGGGAAAGGCCACGGCGAAGGTCTGTCCGTCGAAGGGGTTCATCCCCATCACGCTGCTGCCGAAGCCGAAGGCCTTGCGCACCGTCACGTGGAACTTCGGGGTGGTCAATCGCCGCTGGGCGGCGAAGAGCCGGGCCGCGGCACGCAGGGCGCCTTCCTGCTCGGCCTTGCTGCCCGCTTGAACGCCGGGGTTGTCGGCCAGGAAGACCAGGGGCAGGTGGAACGCGCCGGCGATCTCGATGAATCGCGCGCCCTTCTCTCCCGCTTCCGAGTCGAGGGCCCCGGCTCTCGCCATGGGCTCGTTGGCCACGAGCGCCACCGCGTGCCCACCAATGAAGCCGAGTGCGGTGATGAGCGCGCTGCCGAACTGGGGTTGGACTTCGAAGAAGGAGCCCTCGTCGCAGAGCAGGTCGAGCACGCGCTTCATCTTGTAGGGCTTGCGCGAGTCGGGGGGGATCAGCGCGAGGATGTCGTCGAGGCGGCGCTCGCCGGTATCGGGACCGGCCTCACGTCGCGGCGCGGGTTCGTACGCGGAACTCGGGAAGTAGCGCAGGTACTCGCGCGCGGTCGCAAGCGCGGCTGCGTCGTCGGGGGCGCGGTTGTGGACCACGCCGCTTCGCTTCACGTGCACCTCGGGCCCACCGAGATCGTGCTTGTCGATCTTCTCACCGGTGGCGGCCTCGACCAGCGGCGGGCCGGCCGTGAACAGAGCCGCGCCCTCGCTCATGACTGCGAAGTCCATCATGGGAGCCGCGAGGGCGCCGTGCCCTGCCGACGCGCCGAGCACGATGCAGACCGTGGGAACGATGCCCGAGAGATCGATCAGCCCCTGGAGATCGTTGGGCGTGCGGCCGTGTCCCTTGAGTGCGTTGGTCATGCGATGACCCGCACCTTCGAGGATGAAGAGCAGGGGTACGCGCTCCTGGGCGGCCAGCTGGGTCAAGCGGTAGCGCTTGTCCGCTGCGGCGAGGCCGATCGAGCCGCCCATCACAGTGAAGTCTTCGGCGCCCACGAGCACCGGGCGCCCGTCGATGCGACCGAAGCCGGCGGGAAAGGCATCCGCGGGAGCCGGGCGCTCCCCCTCCCCCACGATGGTGGCCGTGAGCGTGCCGATCTCGCGAAAGCTCCCGGGATCGAGCAGCCGCTCGATGCGTTCGCGCGCGTTCAGGACGCCGCTGGCGCGACGCTTCTCGAGCTTCTCGGCACCCCCCATGCTGCGCGCGACCTCGACGCGTTTCTCGAGGTGGTCGAGCAGCGGACCCCAACCGTGGAGGTCGTCGGAGTTCTTTTCGCGCTTGTCGTCGGACACGAACAGAAGTTCCGCTCGCGGCGACCCTTTGTCAAACGAATGGGTACTCGCGATTGCTGGCTGGAACCCTCCTGATCGCTCATGCTCCGCTTTCCAATGCCGCACCGAACGTTCGGGTGCAGGCGTCACGAACAGGAGTCAGGAGATGATCCTCGAAGGCAAGAACGTCGTCGTCGTGGGTGTGGGCCCGGGTCTCGGGCGCGAGGTCGCCAAGGCCTCGTTGCGCGACGGCGCCAACGTCGTGATCGGCGCGCGCAACGAAGAGAAGCTCGCGGGCATCGCCAAGGAACTCGATCCTTCGGGCGAGCGCGTGAGGGCGCTGTCGGTCGACATCACCGATGGCGAGCGGTGCCAGCGATTCCTCGAAGGTGCGGCCGAGGCCTTCGGCGGAATCGACGCCGTCGTCCAGGTGGCGGCCTTCGACAACCTGATGGGCACCCTCGCCACGACCAGCGAAGAGGATTGGGCCACTTGCCTCAACGCCAACGTCATCGGCACGATCCGCATCGCCAAGGCCGCTGCCCCGCTGCTCAAGGCGAACGGTGGCGGCTCCTTGGTGATGGTGGGTTCGCAATCGATGTGGCTGCAGCCCCCGATGCCCCAGATCGCCTACGCGTCTTCGAAGGGTGCGCTCGTGAGTTCGATCTACCACCTCGCCGAGGAACTCGGGCCGGACAAGATCCGCGTCAACATGGTGATTCCGACCTGGATGTGGGGTCCGCCAGTCGAGATGTACGTGAAGTGGCAGGCCGGCGATCGCGGCGTGCCCGAGCAGCAGATCATCGACGAGATCACGGCCAACATGCCCCTCGGCGAGATCCCCAAGGACGACGACGTCGCAGAGGCCATCGTCTTCTTCTGCTCCGACCGCTCGCGCATGATCACGGGCGAAACCCTGCTCGTGAACGCCGGCGAGATCATGCGCTAGTTCGTCTCACTCGCGCGGTCGCGTGCGTTCTTCCTCCCGGACTCGCGTCGGGAAAACCCCCGAGCCGCGCTCCCGGCTGGACCCGAGATGGGCAGCACAAGAACGAGACCGCGACGGATTCATACGCGATGTTGTGTATTGCCGTTCACGCTCGCTCAATTCGCCTCGCGGAAGCTCCGATGAAATCCCTGCCATGACTCGCAGTCTGCGGCGCGTACCGCGCACTGCGTGAACCAACGCAGGGAAACCATGTCGCAACTCCTGGACAAGCTGCGCGAAGCCAACGCCCTCCCGTCACCGCCCGGCGTCGCCCTCGAGATCATCCGCCTCAATCAGCGCGACGACATCGACATCGATGAACTCGCGGAGGTCGTCACGCGCGACCCGGCGATCGTGGCGAAGCTCTTGCGCATGGCCAACTCGAGCGCCTTCGGTCGTCCGGGTCAGGTCTCCGACATCCGCCAGGCCGTGATGACCCTGGGGCTTCGCAGTGTGAACCTGCTGGCGCTCTCCTTCTCCCTCGCCTCCTACGATCAGGGCGAGAGCAACGATCGCTTCGACTACAGCCACTATTGGACGAGTTCGGGGGTGATGACGACCTCCTCCCACATCCTGGCTCGCACCCATCTGCCGCAGTTCGCCGACGAAGCCTTTCTGTCGAGCATCCTGTGTGATTTCGGTCAGCTGATCCTGGCGGAAGTCGTGGCCGACAAGTATCGCAGGGTGCTCAAGAAGGTCGCGAAGTCGGACCAACCGCTGCACGAGATCGAAGACGAACTCCTGGGTTCGAATCACGCCGAGCTTGGCGGCGAGCTGCTCGAAGAATGGGGATTGCCGCCGCTGATTTGCGGTGCGATCAAGCTCCACCACGACCCGGAGAGCGACGAAAGCGCCGACCCCGATGCGAAGAGCCTCGCCCGCATCCTCCACATCTCGAGCCGGGTCGCCGACCTCTACACCGGAGGCGAACTCTTCAGCGGGCTCGACGCGCTCAAGGCCGCCGCGAAGGATGCCTTTGGTATGGAGACCAGCGATTGCCAGGCGCTCCTCGAAGCGACCGAGAACGAGATGGGCGAGATCGTCGAATTGTTGGGTCTGCAGTGCAGCGATCCGGCGCAGATCGCCGACATCCGCATGCGCGCCACCGAGCATCTCGTGAAGCAGAGCCTCGCACTGAACGAGCAGATGGTCGCGGTATCCGCCGACTCGGCCGAACTCAAGAAGCGCAACACCGATCTCGAAGCACGAGCCACGACGGATTCGCTCACGGGCCTGCGCAATCGCGGCTACTTCGACGAATGGATCGAAAGCGAGAGCGAACGCGCCCAGCAGAACGCGGCGCCCCTCGGGCTGCTGCTGCTCGACGTCGATCACTTCAAGAGCGTGAACGACGACCACGGCCACCAGGCCGGTGACGAGATGTTGCGCGCGGTCTCGAGAGCCGTCGTGAACACCGCGCGTGAGAGCGACATCGTCTGCCGCTACGGCGGCGAAGAGATCGCGGTGATCTGTCCCGATACCGATGCCGACACCCTCACCCGCCTGGCCGAAGCCATGCGCGGGGCGGTGGGAGCCGTCGAGATCACGAGTGACGGCGCCTCGATCCAGCGCACGGTTTCGATCGGGGGCTACGCCCATGCGCCCGGGGCCGGCTCCCATACCTGCCAGCAGATGATCGAACTCGCCGACGCCGAGCTCTACCGCGCCAAGTCGGAAGGCCGCAATCGGGTCTTCGTCAAGACGAGCTAGCGCCCGCGGCCGGTTGAGCGCCCGCGGCGGGTTGAGCGCCCGCGGCCAGCTGAGCGCCCGCGGCGGGGACGGTTGATCTCGTCCTCGACGTCTACCAGGACGACCCCCGCTTCGATCCGCACCGCGTAACAGGGGATCGGAAAGCCGTCGGCGTCGTCGGGCTTGAAGCCGGTGCGTACGTCGAAATCCCAGCCGTGCAGCGGGCACTCGACGACGCAGCCCTCGAGGGTGCCTCCCGCCAGCGGTGCACCCTGGTGGGGACAGCGATCCTCCATGGCGTAGACGGCTTCGCCGACGCGAAACAAGGCAACGTCCACCTCGCCGACCCGGGCCGCGTGACCGCGCCCCTCGGGCAGTTCTTCGAGTCGTGCGACGGTTTGGTAGGCCATCAGGGCGCGCAGGCTATCAGAGCCATCAGCCGGCGCAGCCAATAGGAGCCATCAGCCGGCGCAGCCAACAAGAGCCGGTCGCAAGGGCCCCTGCGCTTTCGATACGTTCGCGCTCCCATGGAACTGCTGCTGATCCGACACGGCCTGCCCCTGCGCGTGCAGACGAACGACGGGAGCCCCGCCGATCCCGCACTCTCGGATATGGGCCTGCACCAGGCCGAGCGGGTGGCCGAGGCCCTGGCGGGCGAGGCGATCGACCGGATCTACTCGAGCCCACTCCTGCGTGCGCAGCAGACCGCGAGCCCGCTGGCCGAACGGCTGCGCCTCGAGATCGAGATCGAGCACCGTGTGCGCGAGTTCGACGCCGATGCCGACGAGTACATCCCCCTCGAGGAGATGAAGCGTACCGACCCCGAGCGTTGGCGCGCCTTCATGGCCGGCGGCTACAACGACCAGACCGACTTCGAGAGCTTCGTCGCGGAAGTGATCGAAGGCCTGCGCGCGATCGTGGACGACAACCCCGGGCGTCGCGTTGCCGTCTTCTGCCACGGCGGCGTGATCAACGCCTGGGCGACCCACGTGCTCGACATCGAGCCGCGTCTCTTCCTCGACGCGCGGTACGCGAGCATCAGCCGCTTCATGGCGGCGAGCAGCGGGCAGCGCAGCATCGCGAGCCTCAACGAGGCTGCGCACCTGCCCTGAGCGCGATCGACCGACTCCTACTGGAGTAGCGAGAGCGCCGACTGCGTCGAGACGTTGGCCTGGGAGAGCACCGCGATGCCGGCCTGCTGCAGCACCTGGTTTCGCGTGAGTTCCGCCGTCTCCTGGGCGAAGTCGACGTCGCGAATCCGCGACTCGGCGGCCGACGTGTTCTCGATCGAGACTGCCAGCGATCGAATCGTCGATTCGAGCCGGTTCTGCACCGTACCGAAGTTGGCGCGGAGGCTCGCGACGGTGGCGATCGCGCTGTCGAGAGCGCCGAGCGCTGTCTGCGCCCCGGACAGGGTCGTCAGCGCAACTCCGCTCCCGACCCCGATGCCCTCGGCCGTCGCCGTCACACCACTCAGGGTGATGCGATCGCCGCTCGAGTTCTGCGAACCGATCTGGAAGGTGATCGAAGAGATGCCGTTCAGGATCTCGGCACCGTTGAACTGCGAGACCTGCGCGATGCGTGTGATCTCGTCGCGCAGACCCTGGAATTCCGAATCCACCGTGGCGCGCTCCGAACTTCCGAGCGTGCCGTTGGCGGCCTGGATCGCCAGTTCGCGCATGCGGATCAGCAGGCCACTCGTTTCGTTGAGTGCACCTTCTGCGATCTGCAGCAGCGAGATCGCGTCGTTCGCGTTGCGCTGCGCCTGACCCAGCGAACGGATCTCGGCGCGGAAGCTCTCGGAGATCGCCAGCCCTGCGGCGTCGTCTGCGGCGCGCGTGATGCGCAGACCCGAAGAGAGGCGCTGCAGGGATTTCTGCAAGCGATCGGTCGTGGTGACCAGGTTTCGCTGTGCGTTGATGGACGAGATGTTGTTGTTGACTCGAAGACCCATTTCCTTTTCCCCTCTGTCCCGGCGCATCCATGCGACGGGGCTGACGTACCCGGTGCAGTGCCCGCTCTTCTGCGGTCGCCGTGTTCGCCGAGGCGGAATTGCAATCGCGGTGCCAGTTGCCGATGCGCTGCGCATCGCCGGAGTTGGCGAGCGCGAAACGCGTCTCATCGCGCTGCGAGCCGGAGTTGAGCGCTGAGAACCGTTCTCGATCGAAGAGCCTCCAGCGAGAACGAGAGGCCTACCCGGAACGTTCTGCCTTTCGCCCTGCACGATCTCTTGCAGGATGAACGTGCAGGGTGGCCGCAACGGGTAGCTGAGACAAAGAGTACGCGTCAGCCTCGCGGTCCGGGCGCGGCACCGAGTTCGACGAGGACATCACCGAAGCGCTCGGAGAAGAACTCGGCCGCGTTGCGCCCCAGGTGATCGCCGTCGGGCGGGTCGAAGCTTCGCAACGTGGGGTGGTCGAGGTAGTGGACCGTCCAGGCATCGGTGGCCTCGACCAACTCGTCCCAGG
Source organism: Myxococcota bacterium (assembly GCA_028278345.1). Lineage (GTDB taxonomy): Bacteria > Myxococcota_A > UBA9160 > UBA9160 > UBA4427 > DUBZ01. The sequence goes on along the minus strand of JANQEL010000033.1, from coordinate 17,561 downwards.
TATCCGCCCGCTTCCACCAGCGCTTCTCGTACTCGAGAACGTGGAGCGACGATGGAAGATGGACGAAGATTACATCCCCCCCGCGCACGCGGATGGCGCGCACATGGCCGTCGACCTCGCGCAATCGCTCGGCCAGCTGGTATGGCGTGAGCACCCTCGGTGTGGTGGAACGCATCAGCCGCGCATTGGCGGCATTCGCGTTCCGGAGGTTCGGGATCTTCAGATAGTCACCGGCGCGAAAGCGATCTTCCGAAACCGTCGCGTTGTAGCTCGGCAACGGGTAGCGACCGTGCTTCCAGGCGCGCTTCAGCGGCTCGTAGCCGAGATCCGGCAGTCGCGTCAGGAAGTGGGACTGGAACACCATCGCAAGGCGTTGCTCGAACCGTGCGCCGGGGGTCAGGGATTCGAAGGTGGCGATGTGCTCTTCGAGCATCCGATCGATGTTCGGCGTGTGGGCGAAGAAGAGAACCGGATTGATCTCGACGATCGCCACCCCGACGAATCGCTCGTCCTCCGCGAGATGCTCGAGCACGGGGGCCGACGGGCCGCGCACGAGCGCGAGCTGCAGGGGTTCGGCCCAGCCGGTCGCGCGTGCGAAGGGTTCCTGCTGGATGTCCATCTGCATGCGCGATGAGCCCACCAGCACGACGGCATCCCGAGCGCGTTCGTTCGCGCGCTCCCGGGTGCGCGCCCAGAGTGCCGGGTCGTCGCTCAGCGTGGGCTCGAAGTCGTGGACCCGCCAGAAGACCTCCCAACCCCCGACGACGGCGATGAGGATCGCGAGCGCGGTCAGCCAGTGCGAGGGCCACAAGCCCCTCACCGCCCGCGCGCCTTGCGCCTCAGAACTGGAAGTAGATGAAGGCACGTTGATCCCCGGGGATGGCGAACAGGGTGAGTAGAGGAAGGGCCAGCACGGGGCCCTTCACGAAGGCCGGAAGACGATCGAAGGCCGCTTCGAGATCGCGCTCCCGGAAGAAGACCTGGAAGGCGAGCAGCAGCAGCATCACCGCGCAGACCTGCGAGATCTGGTCGGGCGACACGATCTGACCGGCGACCGAACCCAGCATCGCCGAAACGAGCTGCGCAGAATCGCCGAGGGTCTCGGCGCGGAAGAACACCCAGGTGAAGGTCACGAGCACGAAGGTCAGCCCACCACCGAGCCATTGCATCGGAAGGCTCGAGAGTGCAGCGATGTCGCGCCCACGTTCGCGCAACCAACGCTCGACGATCAGGTACGTCCCGTGCAGACCGCCCCAGACCACGAAGTTCCACGAAGCGCCGTGCCACAACCCACCGAGCAACATCGTCCCCGAAAGGTTCACGTAGGTGCGCGCGGTGCTTCGACGGTTTCCGCCCAGCGAGATGTAGAGGTAGTCGCGCAACCAGCTCGAAAGCGAGATGTGCCAGCGGCGCCAGAAGTCGGAGAAGCCGACCGCCGCATAGGGACAGCGGAAATTCTCGGGCAACACGAAGCCGAGACACAGGGCCGCACCGATCGCACACGACGAGTAGCCCCCGAAGTCGCAGAAGATCTGCCCCGCGAAGGCCAGCGCACCGATCCACGCGTCGACGGTTCCCGCACGCTCGGGGGAGGCGAAGACCAGATCCGAGATCGGTGCAAGCAGGAAGTCCGAGAGCACGACCTTCAGGAACAAACCCAGGTTGAGGAGCGCCAGCCCCCAACCGAACTGCCGCGCATTTGCGCGCACGGGTTCGATCAGCTGACGCAAGAAGTCGGTCGACCGCACGATCGGCCCCGCCACGAGTTGCGGGAAGAAGGTGACGAAGAGCGCGAAGTCGACGAAGTGCGGGGCGGGTTTCGCCTCGCGGCGGTAGATCGAGAAGGTGTAGGAGAGGGTCTGGAAGGTGTAGAAGGAGATGCCGAGGGGGAGGATGATGTCGGGAGGCGCCGGGGCGTAGTCGACCCCCACGGCGGCGAGCAGGGCGACGAAGTTCTCGAGTACGAAGCCGGCGTACTTGAAGTAGCCGAGCAGGCCGAGGTTGACGCCGAGGCTCAGCCAGAGCCACTTCTTGCGAACGCTCGGGACGTGGTTCTCGTAGAGGCGGTGGCCGGCGTACCAGTCGACGCAGGTGGAGATCCAGAGCAGCACGACGAACGGGGGGTTCCACGCCATGTAGAAGAGGTAACTGGCGAAGACGAGCTGCCACTTCTTGAACGTCCACGGCAACGGCAATCGATGCAGCACGAGGATGACCGCGAAGAACACCAGGAAGCTGAACGAATTGAAGAGCATGGCCCCACGAAACGGCAGTGAAGGAGGCGGGAGCGTAACGCACGGGGGTTGCGGGGAGGTCTTGTGCTGGGTGCGGGGCATGGTGGGGGGAAGAGGTTTCGTACTCGCGGTGCTCCGTGCGAAACCTCTTCCCCCCACCCCGTTGCGTGTCGCTATGCGTTCTCGAGCGCTTCCGTGCTTTTTCGATCGGGGATGTTCAATCGGTTTCCTTCTTGCGGTGAGGTGGCGAAGCCCTGCGGTGTCCTGCTCCAGTTCGCTGCAACTCGTGCGCACATCGTTGTTGGGTCATCGCGTGGCTTGCGGTAGCGGGTCGGGGTGAGACGTCAGCGCAAATAGAAAAGGCCCGCTCTCCCAGAGAAGAACGGGCCTTTCAATCTTGTGTTTCGATCTTTCTATTTCGACAAGCAGTTCAGACCGGCCGAACGCTCTGCGCCTCCGGCCCCTTCTTGCCCTGGGCAGCTTCGAACTCGACGGCCTGACCGTCTTCGAGGTTCCGGAAGCCTTCTCCCACGATGTTGGAGAAGTGCACGAAGAGATCCTTGCCCCCTTCGTCCGGCGTGATGAAGCCATAACCCTTTTGTTCACTGAACCACTTGACCGTGCCCCTAGCCAATCTCGTCTCTCCTTAACGTGCCGCTGGCGGCTCTTGTTGCGTGTATTGCTTGACTCACGTGAGTACAGGCCGGAACAGTTCGTGTTACGTACGTCCGTCCTGTACAAAACAGGTTAGACGGATTCGCCGCCGAAAGGGGATTTATTTCCCCGAGTCATCTTGAATGGTTGGATGTGTCATCTGCTTCACACCCGGGCGCGGGGACACGCCCATGTGGGAGCACCATGCAGTACATAAGTCGTTGAACGTGAAGCGATTCCAGCAGTTGGACGTGCGGCGCCCGACACTGGACCGTTCGGACCGTTGATCCCGCGTCGATCGGCCAGGGATCAGTCGACCGTCAGTTCGAACAACAGATGCCGGCTCAGGTCGCCCAGGAGCTCTGGCCGCATCATCCGCTCGCTGAAGCGCCAGCGCCCGTCGACTCGCTCGAAGCGATCGTGGTAGCGCCCGGCGATGATCGGCTGGAGGGGAAAGTCGTCGAGGCGCTGGAATACCGTGAAGTACGAACGCGCCGTCGCGGTGCCCGCCGCCTCGTCGACCTCGATGATGGAGTTCGTGGTGACGTGCTTCGTCTTCGGCGTGCCGTCTTCGTACAGGCGCGTCGAACGGCGATAGGTCTCGAGCGCCGCTTCGCGACCCCCGGGCCCGGGTTCGGCACCGGGCGTCGTGATCACCGCATGACTGAAGAGATCGGCCACGCCCTCGAAGTCGCCGAGATCGATCCGCTCGGCGTACGTGTATAGAAGGTTCTCGATCTCGCGTTCGTGACTCGCCATGTCGCCCTCCCCACCGCAGCGCGCTCGCGCGTGAATGAGGGGCGAGTCTATCACCGAGCGGGGGCTGGAGCGGCTATCCGAGCAGGTCGACGATCATCCCGATGTTCTGGAACGCGTTGACGTCGAGCAGTGCCCGGGTCTCGACCTTCGACGTGGGATGGGTGAGGAACGCACTTCCGGCATCGAGCAGGTTGCGGCTGGCGATCTCGGTCGCGGTCGCGATGCCCGCGGGCCCGGTGATCGCCGCGATCGAATTCGTGAGACGCCCATCGCCGAAGGCGGCGGCCAGCTTCGTGCTGTCGATCGAGAGCCTCCCCGTCGAGGCCCGCTCCACACCGATCGCCTCGAGCTGGTTCAGGAAGGGCGAGACCGCGGTGCTGAGTTCGACGGCGTAGGTGGTCGTCGCTTCACTCGGCAGCGCGAGGGCGAAACCCAGGGCGTCGTTGTAGGCGTTCACGAAGGTCGTGAGTGCTTCCTCGATCTCGCCCGTATCGGCCTGCACTTCCACCGTCACGGCTACGCCGTCCGTGGTTTCGGCGAGAGTCAGTTCGACCGAGTCGTCGAACAGGCTGATCGTGTTGCTCTCGGAAGTCGTCTCGCTTCCCGCGTCGACGGTGTAGGTCGCGTTCTGTGCGCTCACCAGCAGCCCGCCGGTGCCCGCGTCGGTGTCGGCCGAGGTCGTCTCCTCGAGGTTGATGCCCGAGAGGATCGAGCCGCTCAAGGTGAACTCGGAAGGGGTCCCCGTGTCGTGCGCCGTGAGTTTGAGGCGCGAAGTCCCTGCATCCGCGTCACTCACCACCTCGGCGTAGACGCCGCTGCTCGCCTGGTCGTTGAACTCGTCGGCGAGGGCCGAGAGGACGTCGGCGTTGCTGTCGCTCGCCCCGACGTCGATCGACATCGAGAAGGTCGTCCCTTCGACCACGAGGGAGAAACTCTGGGTGCCATCGCTGAAGCTGTCGCCGGCATCCGAGAGGTCGTCGGAGATCACCTTCTGCGCCTGGGCGAGCTGGCTCACCTCGATGCCGAAGGTGAAGGGGGTCGTGAGCAGCTCCGAGGTCCCGGTCACCGCCGTCGAATCCGAGGACACGACCTCGCGCTTCTGGAAGACCGAGTCGCCGTCGTTGCGCGAGAAGAGGTCTCGAGCCGCCCGCTCGAGGGTCTGCGCACGATCAGTGATGCCCTGATGAATGAAGACCCGATCCGCCGCCGAGTAGCGATTGTAGATCAGTGCGGCCTGCTGCTTCACGAACTGATCCGCGAACGCACTCGCCACGGAGGTACTCGTGCCGAGGGTCGACGAAACGGTCGTCGTGCTCGGAGTCGTACCCGACAGCGCCGCAGCGGGATTGATCCGATCGAGGGTCAGCGCCACGACACTTCACCTCGCTGTTCTCGGGGGGAGCTTTTCATCCTGCAACTTTCATATTGAAAGCGTCGTTTCCCACCCCCCAACGGCCCCCCGCCCTTCCGCCCTGAGTTCAAAATGAAACCATCACCACAATCCTCCTCTGGCTTACGCAGTGCGATGCGCAGGTGCTGAGAAGTTGCTCAGGAGTTCGCGCGAGGGGTCTTGCGCGGAATGCCGGGCATAATGGGGGAGAGGGGTTTCCGTGCTCGCGACGAGCTGCGCGCGGAAACCCCTCTCCCCCACTCCGCTGCGCCTTCGGGTTCGAGATCGGGAGCCCGAGGCCCAGACGCCCTGGTCGAATCCGCTCCCCAAGTGCTTCACGGTAAGGCCGCGAAGCCCTGCCGTCTCCCGCTCCCGATCTCTACGACCTGGCGTGCACCAGGCGAGCAGCGATCTCTGAGCCGAAGATCGGGCCTACTCGGTCCCCTCTTCTTATTTACCCAGCCGCGTGTCGACCCCCACCGCGAACCCCGGTGCAACGGGTCGGGGTGAGGGGGTTCCGCACGGAGCTCCGCGAGTACGGAACCCCCTCACCCCGGCCTGCCCCGATCCCCGCGCCGAGCCCGAACCATCTCACCCCGAAGTTTCACCTTGCAACAACCTTTCATTGCGAAACGCATTTACACACTTCTCGAATCCGCTGCCGCTTCTCACCTTCGATTCGTAGTCCATTTGCCCACCCCAATGACGCCAAGCGTTTTCGATTCGAGTTGCATGTTCTCGAAGCAGAATCGTCGCGACGTTCGGACACGCGATTGGTTTGGCACCCCCTTTGCTTTGGAGAATGGGTGCCCGTCATCAGTAGCGCGGGTGACAGAAGACGAACGGCCGGGAGAGGACCCGGTGGCGACGTCGCACATAACGCAAGCGGTGTAGTGGGAAGGGGAACCCACCGCGAGAAGGGTCTCGCCACGGATGTGCGGGGCAAGACCGCAATCAAGGAGGGTCAATCGGTATGGGACTTCGAGTCAACAACAACATCGGGTCGATCAACGCGCAGAGGAATCTCGCGGATACGACCAGTCGCCTGCAGAAGTCACTGCAGCGCCTGTCTTCGGGTTTGCGCATCACGCGCGCCGCGGACGACGCCGCGGGCCTGGCGATTTCGGAGAACTTCCGCGCTGAAGTCCGCGGTCTCACTCAGGCGTCGCGCAACGCAAACGACGGCATCTCGCTCCTGCAGGTCGCAGAAGGCGCTCTCAACGAGACGAGTGGCCTGCTCGTCCGCATGCGCGAGCTGGCGATCCAGGCGGCCAACGGCACGCTCGGCAGTTCGGAGCGCTCCACGATCAACGACGAGTTCCAGGACCTGTCGTCCGAGATCACGCGTATCGCCAACGTCACCACCTTCAACGGGATCTCGATCCTCAACACCACGAGCTCGATCACGTTCCAGGTGGGCAGCGAAGGCACGACCAACGACACCATCTCGGTGAGCGGTGTCCAGGCGACGGCCTCGGCCATCGGCATCAGCACCTCGGTCGCGGTTTCGACCTCGAGCGGCGCCACCAGCGCGGTGGCCACCCTCGACAGCGCCATCTCCACCGTCGCGAGCCTGCGTGCGAGCTTCGGTACGGTGCAGAACCGCCTCGAGTCGACGATCCGCTCGCTGGCCGTGGCGATCGAAAACACGGCGGCCGCCGAGTCACAGATCCGCGACGTGGATTTCGCATCCGAAACCGCGGAACTCACCCGCAACCAGGTGTTGCAACAGGCAGGCGTCTCGATCCTCGCCCAGGCGAACGTTTCGACGCAGTCTGCCCTCGCCCTGCTCGGCTAATCGCCTCGTAGAGCCCAAAATGAGCCGGTTTTCCGGTTCCCATCGCGCCCCCGCTCCCAACCGGGATCGGGGGCGCTTTGCGCTCAGCCCCACTCCGCAGGTCGCCGATACCCCACGGGAAGTCTGCTAGCGGACTGCCGCCCTGTTGCGCCGGATCTATAATTCGCGCCTCCGGCGGATCGTCCGGCTTCGCCGCGATTTTCTTTGACCCCGATGCCCCTGTCGGGCGCACCCACCCCATGCGGCTCCAACAAGAACCCGTTCTCGAGCCCCCTTGTTGTCCGCGCCCTCAACGAATCATCCAAGGAACCCTCGTCCATGCGGAATCAAAAGGCGGAGAGCTACCTGCGAGAGTGGAAGCGCAACGAGCAATGCGCGGAAGCCATGCTTCCCCTGGTGGGCAGGCTCTACCGCGAACACGGCGTGATCATCACCTGTTACGGCAACTCGCTCGTGAATCGCGGCCCGATGGACATCATCAACTTCCACCAGGCGGCCAGTGAGATCGCCGGCGCCGACATCAAGCCCACCGATTCGCTGCCCCTGCTGCAGACGATCTGCTCGATGGACCTCGCGCCCGCCCGCATCGACATCGGCAACATGATCACCCACATGCGCAACCAGGGTGCAAACCTGGGCATGGCCGACTTCGTGGCGAACGAACTGCGCGAAGTCGACACGGGCCGCAAATCGCTGCTCGACAAGCCGCAGGATGTCGTGCTCTACGGCTTCGGTCGCATCGGCCGCCTGGTGGCCCGCATCCTCGTCGGTAAGACGGGGAGCGGCGAGAACCTCCGCCTGGCCGCGATCGTCGTGCGCAAGGGTGGCAAGGACGACCTCGCCAAGCGCGCGAGCCTGCTTCGCCGCGACTCGGTCCACGGCGACTTCAAGGGCAGCATCCGCATCGACGAGGCCGAGCAGGCCCTCGTAATCAACGGCAACCTCGTCCACGTCATCTATTCAGAGGGCCCGGATCAGGTGGACTACACGAAGTACGGCATCGAAGACGCCCTCGTCGTCGACAACACCGGCATCTGGAGCGACCGCGAAGGTCTCGAGCTCCACCTGAAGAGCCCCGGCACCTCCAAGGTGCTGCTCACGGCTCCGGGCAAGGGCGACATCCCGAACATCGTGTACGGCGTGAATCACGAAGGCATCTGCGGCATGGGCCCGGTGCTCTCGGCCGCGAGCTGCACCACGAACGCGATCGTGCCCGTCCTCCAGACCGTGAACCAGGAATTCGGCATCAAGTCGGGCCACGTCGAGTCGTGCCACAGCTTCACGAACGACCAGAACCTGATCGACAACTATCACAAGAAGCCTCGTCGGGGCCGCAGCGCCGCCCTCAACATGGTGATCACCTCGACGGGGGCTGCGAAGGCCGTGTCGAAGGCGATCCCCGAACTCGAGGGCAAGCTCACGGGCAACGCGGTTCGCGTGCCCACGCCCAACGTCTCTCTGGCCATCTTGAAGCTCGAACTCGAAGAAGAAGTGAGCGTCGATGAGATGAACGATCACCTGCTGAAGCGTTCTCTCGAGGGCGGGCTGGTGAACCAGATCGACTACACCAACTCGGACGAGGTCGTATCGAGCGACTTCGTGGGCAACCGCTACGCCGCCATCGTCGACTCGATGAGCACGATCACGCTCGGCAACAGCTGCGTGCTCTACGTCTGGTACGACAACGAGTTCGGCTATAGCCGGCAGACGGTGCGCATCCTCGAAGAACTGGCAGGTCTCGGCCTACAGACCTTCCCGAAGCCGCTGAACGGCACAGCCTAGGCACTCCAGCCGCACACTCGCATCTGGCGACCGGGCGGGGCTTTGTCTTGCGTACCCATCGGTACGCGCGATGCTTGCCGCATGTCTTGGCTATCCGCTCAGACAGAGCTTCTCGTCGATCGCGTGCTGCCGTTGGGCTTGTCCACCGCGTCGCGTCGCACCCGGCGACGGGCGAGGTGGGTGGTGATCATCTGGGTCGTGGCCAATCTGGTCGGCATCGCATCCGGGGTCGCCCACCTCTCGGATGGCCACGCGCTTCGCGGCGCTTTTTCCGTGCTCGCCGTGATCCCGAATTCGTTCGCGATCTATCTGCTGCATCGCACCGGCCGGCCCGAGCATGCCATCCACTACCTCTGCGCGTGCCTGACCTGTGTGGTGGCGGTCAGCCCCCTGCTCTCGGACGACTCCGTCCCGATCCTGGTGGGCCTCTTCCCGCTCCCACTCGCCGCAACCGTCGCTGGCGGAACGCGCGTGGGCGTGATCTGGACCGCCGTGATCAGCGCCGTCCTCTTCAGCGCCGCCATCGTGCTCCCGTTCGAGCCGGGAGTGGGCTTTCTCGCCTGGAACGTCGGAATCGTCACCCTGGCAACGGGCGCCGCATTCATCGTCTTCGAGAGATCTCGAGCCAGGCTGGTCGATGATCTGACCGAAGCCCGGGAGATCGCCGAGAAGAACGTCGAAGAACGCAGGCGCGCCGAGGCCTCGCTACGCGAGAGCCAGGCCTACTTCCTGGAGTCGTTTCGGCGCGCGCCGTCGATCTTCGTCCTGACCGAGCGCGGGGGCGGGATCATCCTGGACGCGAACGATCGCTTCACGGAGGTCTTCGGATACGAGCGGGACGACGTGCTGGGAAGGACCGCAGCCGAGATCGGGATCTGGCAGAACCCCAGCGATCAGGAGTTCGTCGTTGGCGAGGTCCTGGCCGGTAGACCGGTCGTCGATGCCGAGTACCCGATGGTGACGCGCAGCGGCGAGGTTCTCTGGATCCTGATGTCCCAGGAACCGATCGACGTGATGGGCCGCGAATGCGCCCTTTCGCAGGGCGTCGACATCACCGCGCGAAAGCAACAGGACGTCCTGAAGGAGCAGCATCAACGCACCCTCGAAGACGGCCTCGAGCAGCGCAAGCAGCAGCTTCGCGCTTCCAAGGAGAAGCTCCGCGAATCCGAGCGACTGGCTGCCGTGGGGACCCTCGCAGCGGGCGTCGCCCATCAGATCAACAATCCGATCGGCGCCATCTCCCTCGCCGCCGAGTCGACCCTGTTCGAACTCGACGACGACACCCCCGGCGAAAGCCGGCTCGCACGCGCACGCGAAGCGCTGCAGGTGGCGCTCGGCGAGTCGCGCCGCGCAGGCCGCATCGTGAAGAGCCTGCTCAAGTTCGCACGCGAAGAGAAGACGCCACAGTGGGTCGAGAGCTTGAACGACGTCGTGTCGCGCGCCTGCGCATCGACGCGCGCCTACGTCGAGGGCCGAGGCGGCACGCTGACCTTCGCCCCCTCCCCCGATTCACCCCGCGTATTGATGAGCCCGATCGACATCGAGCAGGCCGTGATCAACCTCGTGCGCAACGCAGCCGAGTCGAAACCCCACGGAGCGCGAGTCGTGGTCGAAACACGCGTGCTCGACCAGTTGGCACAGGTTCGCGTCGAGGACGACGGCGTCGGGATCCCGACCGAGGATCGATCGCGAGTTCTCGATCCCTTCTATACGACCCGGCTCGACGACGGTGGATCGGGACTCGGACTCTCGATCGTCCACGGTGTCGCGAAGGATCATCGCGGCAGCATTTCGATCGAAACTCCCGAAGCGGGTGGGACCCGGTTTCTCCTGACCATGCCCCTGGTGGAAATCGCCGAGAATCGATCTGCACACGAATGATGTGCCCGTAGCCGCGGAATCGGCTGTGGGCGCGAACCGCCCCAATGAGGCGCATCCGCTGAGGGGTTTTCACTTCGAACCCCGACCCCGCTTCCGATGCCAGCCAGCGATCACGCGCTGAGCGGATCGAGAGTGGCTCGTTCGATTCTCGCGGCCGATCCCACACACGTCCGCCGCGATCCGCGCGCCGCACGAGTAGACAGCATCGCGGCGCGCTCGCTCAAGTTTTCTCACCGCTGGTCGAGGCATTTCCTAGAAGACTCGCCGGCTTCGCCGGACGGGGTCACTAGCAGTGGGGGATGGGACGAATGGAACGCTTTGGACCGCGTACGTCTACCGTCATCGTTTTTGCGCTGGCGTGCATCGCACACACGACCGCGCTTGCAGTCGAACCGGAGACTCCGGACGAGACCGGAGACACTTCCTACACAGAAGACACTGAGGCGGAACAGCTCGAACGCTTGTTCGACATGGATCTCGAAGATCTTCAACAGCTCGAGGTCATGACCGTCACGGCGCGCAAGCGGGACGAAGGGATCCAGAAGGTCCCGGTGGCGGTCACTGCGATCAGCGGCCGCGAGCTCGAAAAGCAGGGCGTGACGGACATCAAGAACCTCGTGTCCTTCGTGCCCTCCCTTCACATGAACGCCACCAACACGGAAACGTCGGGCTCGACCGTTCGCCTCCGTGGTGTCGGCACGACCGGCAACAACGCCGGGCTCGAGGGTTCGGTCGGTGTCTTCATCGACGGCGTCTTCGTGAGCCGGCCCGGTATCGCGTTCACGGACCTCGTCGACATCGAACAGATCGAGGTGCTGCGTGGGCCCCAGGGCACCCTTCACGGCCGCAACACCTCGGCCGGGGCGATCGACATCAAGACCCGGCGCCCCAAGATGAACGAGTTCGAGTCGCTGCTCGACTACACCTACTCGAACTACCACGACGACGTCTTCACGGGCGTGATCAACGTCCCCGTGGTCGAGGACGCCCTGGCCCTGCGCTTCTCCGGTGGCTACCACCATGGGCGCGGCTTTCTGATCAGCGACTTCGACGACGACATCCGCAGCAACGATCGCAAGCGGATGCTGTTCCGCGGGCAGGCCCTGGCGAATCCGATCCCCGAGCTCTCCGTGCGGCTGGTCGCAGACTACTTCGAGGCCAACGAGAAGTGCTGCGACGGGCTGATCCGCCACGAATCGTCGACCATCCCGGCGGCCTTCGACGCATTCGGCGGCACCTTTGCGAGCAACGGCGTCGAGTCGAACTTCGGCAGCGACTCGCTGAGCGATCGCTCGACCAACGTGAACCGCGAACGCGACAACGACCAGGACCAATGGGGCGTGATGGCCGAGACCCTCTGGGCCACGCCGATCGGGGAGGTCACCTACATCGGTTCCTATCGCGACTGGAATTCGTCCCAGGCCGGCGACGACGACTTCACCACGAACGACATCCTCTTCACCCAGAAGACCCCCAGCGAGGTCAAGCTCACGACCCACGAGGTGCGGCTCAATGGCGATCGCGATTGGCTCGACTGGATGGTCGGCGCCTCGATGAGCCACGAGCGCATCCGCGCCCGCGGGCGCCTGGGCCTCGGCAGCGACTACGAGGAATACGTCAATCTGCTCGCCGGTATTCCGGGAGTGGTGAGCGCCTTCACCCTGCTCGCGCCGGGCGCCAGCTACCCGGTCGACGGCAACGGCGACCCGCTCGTGGTCGGCGACCAGCGCTTTGCGCAGGACGGAACCGCCTGGGCGGTCTACACCCACAATGTCCTGGATATCGGCGAACTCGCGGGGATGATGGGTGAGATCCTCGAGTTCACCGGTGGCCTCCGATACAACTGGGAATCGAAGGACGGATCCTTCGACAACCGGACCAGCAACCCCGGTTGTGAAGCCGTCATCACCAACTCGCGTGGAGGTGGCGGCCTCGACATCCCCGGTGGCGACGCCCTGTCCGGCGCCCTCTGCTTCCCCTTCGTTTCGACCGGACTTCCCGAGTGGGATCAGGACTTCAAGGACGAACAGCTCACGGGCACCGCGGCCCTCTCCCTCGAGGTGGCCGAATGGTTGCATTTCCTCGATTCGGGTATGGCCTACGTGTCCTACAGCCGCGGTTTCAAGTCGGGCGGCTTCAATCTCGACGGCACGGCGGCGATCGTGAACCCGCTGATCGGGGCCACGATTCCCGACGACCCGGCGGACGATGCCCTGCCGGGCAACTACCTCGAGGAAGGCGACGCCTCCTTCGATTCGGAGATCATCGACGCCTACGAGGTGGGCTTCAAGAGTGACTTCCTCGGTTCGCGAATGCGCGCGAACGTCACCTACTTCCACTACGACATCGACGACTTCCAGGTCCTCGAGTTCGACGGGATCCGGTTCCTGACCGACAACGTGAAGACGGTCACGGTCGATGGCGTCGAGGTCGACTTCGTCGCCCGACCGTTCCCCGGCTTCGATTTCAACACCTCGTTCATCTACACCGACGCGCGCTACGGAAGCGGCGGCTGCTCCTTCGACCCCGACGCCGCGTCGATCGAAGACAAGGTCTGCGGCAAGCAGCTGACGAACGCGCCGAAGTGGGTGGTGAACGTCGGCGGCACCTATCGCAACTATCTCTTCAAGACGCACTTCACCGGCCCGGTCCAGGGCGCACTGAGCCTGAACTACCAGTGGAAGGACAAGCGACGCGCGGGTACGGCTCCGAGCAGTGCGGCCGAGGCCGAAGACGCCCGCATTCAGAGCGCCAGCTACACCCTCGACATGCGCGCCCTGATCGAGCCCGAGAGCTACCGCTGGGCCATCGAATTCTGGGGACGCAACCTCACCGACCAACGCACGAGCTCGGCACGCTTCCAGATCCCGCTGCGCAGCGGGGCCACGGGGGCTTTCATCGACGAGCCGCGCACCTTCGGGGTGACGTTCCGGGCGACGCTCTAGTCAGAGGCATGGGGCGCGAGGCGCCCCGTCCTCAGACCCGCCAGTCGAACTTCAGGCGGAAGTCGAAGCGCGCGGGGTTCATGCGCAGGCAGACGATGTCGTTCAGCACGGCGGGAAAGGTGGTCTGCTCGGCGAGCGCCCGCTTGACCACCTCGGCGATGTCGCGGGTGAACTCGCAGATCGGAGTGCGGTCTGCGTTCTCGTCGTAGTACCAGGTGACCAGCACCAGATCGAAGCGCGGCTCCTGGGGCAGTGCCCCCTTGAAGAAGGAGTGACGCATGCGTTCGAGCTGGATCGCGGGGGCGATCTCGGCCAGCCCGGCCAGCCCGCGTAGCAGCAGGGGGTAGGCGCTCGCATCGGCTTCGGACTGCACCGTGCCGAGCACCGGCCGCGCGTCGGCGTTGCAGGTGATGCCGACGAAGTCGAAGCCCTCGCAGGGCGCCTTGCTGTCGGCGTCGGCCATCGGGACCGGCTCGACGTCGCTCGAGAGGCAGGTGAACGAGCAGGGATCGCCGAGCACCGAGATGTCGCGCCCCTCGTAGAACCATTCGGGACGTTCGGCTTCGGCGAGCTGCTCTTCGTTGCGCGCTGCGAGCACGTCGGCCTCGAGGACGCCTACTTCGAAGGCCTTCCCGACCGCGCGGAAGGTTTCGATCACCTCGCCCGCGATGATCTCGGGGTTCTCGAGCATGTCGATGCACTCGCGCAGCTGGGCGCTCGTATCCACGGCCCGCGCGCGCAGATGACTGCGCCGCAGGGGCGGTGGCGAGAATACGGGGGCGTTTTGCGTCAAGCGGACGTCTCCGGCCGGTCGAAGGCGCGAACCGATTCGCTTCGCATCGGCAGACGGGCCGGTCGAGCTGACCCCGGAGACGCCCTTGCGCCGATTCTGCGCCTCGATTGCCGGCGGGTGATGGGCGAGATTAGGATGAGGATGAGAGGCGGGGTTGGGATGAGAGGCGGATGAACGGCGCTCACCAGGCTGGGACGGAGCAGCAGGCCCCGAGCCTTCGCAGTCAGACTCTTGGAGCCTGCGCGCTGTGGGTCTTTCTGTGCGGTGTCTACGCCTGGAACGTCGATCAGTACTTCTTCCTGGGCGACGACGCCTATATCAGCTTCCGCTACGCGCAGAACCTGGTGCTCGGCCACGGGCTCGTCTGGAATCCCGGCGAATACGTCGAGGGCTACACGAACTTTCTTTGGGTGTGGATCCTCGCCCTCGGAATGGCGGTCGGCGTCGCGCCCGAGGGCCTCTCCTGCATGCTCGGCATCGCGAGCGGCGTCGGCGTGCTCGCCGCGCTCGGCATCTACGGCGCGCGCCGGCTCGGGGTGCTGCATCCCCTCGTCTGGCTGCCGCTCTTCACCCTGGCCCTGTCGCGAAGCTTCACCGCATGGTCGACGGGAGGGCTCGCCACCCAGTTCTTCACCTTGTTGGTCTTGCTCGCGCAGATCCAGTTCCTGCGCGAGCGAAGGAGGGTCGCGGGGGTGCCCTGGCTCTCGTCGATCCTCTTCGCGCTGGCGACGTTGACGCGCCCCGAAGGCGGGCTCTTCACTGCGGTGGCCGGGCTCTTCTTCGCCCTGCGCGTCTTCCAGGGGAAGGAGTCCCTGCGCGACCTCCTGCTCTGGTGCCTGCCCTGGTTCGCGATCGTGGGGACACACTTCGTCTGGCGCTTCGCCTACTACGGCGCCTGGCTCCCCAACACCTTCCACGCGAAGGTGAACGGCCTGTGGTTCGAACAGGCGCGGCACTACTTCGGCATCTTCCACGACGACTACAAGATCGGTTACTACCTGCCGCTCATCCTGCTCGGGCTGGTGCGCACCCGCGGCTTCGCCCACGCCTTCTTCACCCTGAGCATCTTCTTCTACTGCGCCTACCTCTACGCGATCGGCGGAGGACGCTTCGAATTCCGCTTCCTCGTGGTGATCCTGCCGAGCCTCTATTGGCTGATCGCCGAGGGGTTGCGGGTGCTGCTGGAAGCTCCGGGGCCAGCGCGGCGCAGTTTCGGCAGCCTCGCGATCGCGGCCGCAGCCGCGTTGCTCGTGACGACGCACCTCGGTTCGATTTCGCCGGCTGCGAAGGTGTCCCGCCATCACATCGAGTCGATCGAACTCACCCGGCAGTACGCAGAGGGGCGTGCGGAGCAGGGAAGGATCCTGCGTCGCTACGTCGATGCGGGGCTGCTGCCGGAGGATCTCATGGTGTGCGTGGGGGGCGCCGGAGCCCTGCCCTACTACACGCGCTGGCCCACCCTCGACTTTCGCGGTTTGAACGACCCCGTGATCGCGAACTCGCCGCTGACCGAGCGCGGAGCGATCGCCCACGAGCACTACGCCACTGCGGCCTACATGCGCGAGCGGGGAGTGGTGGTGTACGACGCGCTGAACCACCTGCTGCACACGGGGGACGTCTCGCGATACCGCGATCACGCGACGATCCGCGGCAACCAGGCCTGGAAGCTACGCGCGGTGCGCTTGAGCGACGCGCACACGATGGTCTTCTCGACGCAAGTTCCCGAATCGGAGTTCCGCGAAGCGTTCCGCCGGCTCGAGATCCTCTACTGAAGCGCGGCTACTCGAGCCCCATCATCGTCGTCACGCCGAACCACTTCCCGGCGGTAAACCCGCCATCGACGGCGATCGCCTGACCGGTCACGAAGGACGAGTCGTCCGAGGCGAGGAAGAAGGCGGCCCCGGCGATCTCCTCGGGCTTGCCGAAGCGCGCGAGCTTGTGCTGCAAGCGGACCTTCTCCTTGTATTCCGCCATCGCTTCTCCGGCCATCACGCTCTGGAAGAGCGGCGTGTCGATGAAACCCGGGCAGATCGCGTTCACGCGGATGCCGACGCGCCCGTAGTCGATGGCCATGTTCTTCGTGAGCAGCACGACCCCCGCCTTCGAGGCGTTGTAGGTGCTGCCTCCATCCTGGGCTTCGAGCCCCTCGACGCTCGCGACCGTGATGATGCTGCCCGAGCGCTGCTCGATCATCGTCGGAAGCACGGCCTTGGCGGAGAGATAGGTTCCCTTGAGGTTCACGTCCTGCACGCGGTCCCATTCCTCTTCGGGAATCAGGTGAACCGGGCCCCCACCCGCCACGCCGGCCGCCGTGACGAGGGTGTCGATGCGGCCGAACTGCTCGAGGGTTTCGGCGGCCAGCGCGTTCTGGGCCTGGCCGTCGCGAACATCACCCGTGCGAAAGAGCGTCCCCGGAGCGGCCTTCTCGACCTCACTCCACTGGTCGCTCTCCTGCAGGTCGTAGCCGACCACCACGGCGCCCTCGGCGGCGTAGCGCTTGCAGACCGCGAGCCCGATACCGGAGCCCGCGCCCGTCACGATCGTCACCTTGCCTTCGAGTCGTCCCATTTCGATTCTCCCGGTGGCCGTCAGCTGCTCGCGGCCAGCACGCGATCGAGCCGCGTCGAGTAGGAAGACTCCTCGATGCGTTCGGTGATCTTCCAACCGTCGTCGGTGCGCGTGAGTTTGTCGTTGTAGTAGCCGCCGTCGAAAAAGAGGATCTGGCGCGCCTCTTCCTGGGGGAGACCCATCGGGTTGTAGAAGACCGACCGCGCGGTCGCGCGATCCCCATCGATCTCGACGACGCGGTTGCACACGACGTGCTGGGTCATCGGGAACATCACGAGGGTCTTCTCGAGCCAGGCCCGCACTTCCGGGAGCTTGCCCTTGATGCCCCCCGCCGATTCGTAGTCGATGAAGGCCTCCGGCGTGAAGCAGGTTTCGTAGAGATCCCAATCCTTGGTGTCGACCGCGGTCGCGTAGCGGATCAGCAGATCGTCGATCTCCTGGCGATCGAGCAGTTCTTCGACAGTCATGCGGGGCATGGGGGATTCCTTCTCCTGGGTGGTGTGGGCTGCCCGGGGGCGCGTCTACGCCGTGCCTGCGGCGAGCATTCGCCCGAGCTGGATCAGATGCGCGTTCGGCCCACCCAGGGTGAGGCCCAGCTGGCGCGCATAGGTGAAATAACGGAAGAGCGGGTAGTCCTTGTCGACGCCCATCCCGCCGTGGATGTGGGTGGCGGCATGCACCACGCGGTGGCCCGATTCGGCGGCGAAGACCTTCGCCGTGGCGATCTGCGAGGCCGCCGGAAGGCCCTCCGAGAGTC
>JANQEL010000061.1 GCA_028278345.1 Myxococcota bacterium | reverse complement strand
GAGACCATCAACCGCATCATCTCGGTCTTCCCGCCCTACCAGCAGAAGCAGGTGCGGATGCAGCTGGCGACCATCCTGAAGGCAGTGATCTCCCAGCGCCTCGTGCCGCGCGCCGATGGCAACGGCCGCGTGCCGGCCCTCGAGGTGCTCGTCTCCACCGCCTTCGTGCGCGAGTGCATCGGCGACAAGGACCGCACCAAGGAGATCCCCGAAGTGATCTCCAAGGGCTACACCTCCTACGGCATGCAGACCTTCGACCAGTCGCTGATGCAGCTGGTGAAGGACGACCTCGTCACCTACGACGAGGCGCTGAAGCACGTCTCGAACCCCGACGACTTCGCGCTTCGCTTCCGCGGCATCGCCAGCACGAGCGACGCCCAGTGGAGCGAGTTCGACGGCGAAGGCGAGGAAGAGAAGCCCGAGAGCGACGAGATCGAAGACGCCCTCGCGGACGACGACGGCTTCAATATCGACCGCTTCTAGCGCGGTTGGCTCCGTCGGGAGCACCTCGCCGGCGTTTCGTCGGGGAATGCTCCGGTTTTCGACACCTTCTGCGTCGCGGGTGCAACCCACAAGCAGGTCCAGGCAGACCTGCGTCGCCGGATGGGTTCCACATGTCCGGCGGATTCGGGATCTGTGTAGACTGGGCCGGTCCTGTCTGCTGAGGAGCGCCCCGATGACCCGAAGCTGCCGCTGTACCCGAATCCTCCTGCTGTCGCTCTGCCTGCTGTTTTTCGACTCTGGCCGAGCGGTGGCCCAGACGGATTTCATCACCTTCGAGAGCGGGCACGTCCGGCCGATCGCGCTCTCGCCGGATGGATCCCAGCTCTTCGTCGTGAACACCCCCGACAACACCCTCGAGATCTTCGACGTCCTGGTCGGGGGGCTCAGCTGGTCGGCCTCGGTGCCCGTGGGCATGGAGCCGGTCGCGGTGGCGCCGCGCACCAACGATGAAGTCTGGGTGGTGAATCACCTTTCGGACAGCGTGAGCATCGTCGACCTCTCGGGCGCGGCCCCCGTCGTCGAGCGCACCCTGCTCGTGGGGGACGAACCGCGCGACATCGTATTCGCGCAGGGGCGGGCGTTCATCACGACCGCGCATCGTGGCCAGCACCGCACGCACCCCTCGATCTCGGGCGTGTGGAGCGGCGGCAACCCCGCCGACCCGCGATTCACCACGGCGGGGATCGACCGCGCGGATGTCTGGGTCTTCAATGCGACGTCACTCGGGAGCACGATCGGGGGCACCCCGGTCGATGTCCTCACCTTCTTCGCCGACACGCCGCGGGCGCTCGCCACCGACGGCACCACGGTGTACGTGGCCGCCTTCCACTCCGGAAACCAGACGACCGTCGTGAACGAGACCCTCGTGCCCGACGGTTTCGACAGCGCCGGGCCTTCGGGGGGCGCCCCGGGCGGCGTGCCGGGTCCCGACGACAACGCCTTCGGAGATCCAGCGCCCGAAACCGGCTTGATCGTGAAGTGGGATGGCGCCAACTGGCGCGACACCCTCGGTCGCGACTGGAACGGCGTCGTGCCGTGGCGGCTACCCGACAACGACGTCTTCGCCTTCGATGCGGCCACTCTCACCGCCGGAACCGTCTTCGATTCGGTGGGCACGATCCTCTTCAACATGGCGGTCAATCCGAGCAACGGGAAGGTCTACGTCACCAACACCGAGAGCCCGAACGACGTGCGCTTCGAAGGGCCGGGTGTGCACGGCGGCACGACGGTGCAGGGCCGGCTCTCCGAATCCCGCATCACGATCCTCGATCCGTCGGGTCCGTCGCAGGACGTGCAGCATCTCAACCAGCACATCGACTACAACGATCTGCACACCGACGGGGGCGCGAACCACGCGGCGATCAACGCGCAGATCCCCCACAGCCTCGCCACTCCGATGCTGCCCGCGATCCACAGCAGCGGGAGTCCCATCTATGTGCCGGCCTTCGGTTCTCAGAAGGTGGGCGTGTTCACGCAGAGCGAGCTCGAGGATCCGCTCTTCCACATCAACTACGACCCGGTGACCGAGAGCGCCGACTACCTCTCGACCACCGGCGGCGGACCCTCGGGTGTGGCCCTCGACGAGACCAACAACCGCCTCTACGTGCTGACGCGATTCAACAACTCGGTCGAAGTCTTCGATCTCGTCACGAGCAACAGCACGGCCGTGCATGCCCTGCACAACCCCGAACCCCAAGAAGTCGTCGACGGTCGCCCCTTCCTCTACAGCGCCCTCGACACCTCGGGCAATGGCGAAGCCTCCTGCTCGAGTTGTCACATCTTCGGAGACATGGACAGCCTGTCGTGGAATCTCGGCAATCCCGATGATGCGACGTCGACGAACAACCAGCCGACCGCGACGTCGCTGCTTGCGCCGGCCACGACCTTCCACCCGATGAAGGGGCCGATGACGACGCAGACCCTGCGCGGCATGTCGACCCACGGTGCGATGCACTGGCGCGGTGATCGCGTCGATGGCTTCTTCGGGCTCGATCCCTGTACCGAGCCTGGCTATGCGGCCACCAACAGCACCAACGCGCCCTGTGACGAAGACCAGGCCTTCCGCAACTTCATCGTCGCCTTCGAGGGGCTGGTGGGCATGGAGGGCACGATCACGAACGGAGAGATGCAGCAGTTCGCGGACTTCATCCTCGAAGTGCAGCTCCCTCCGAACCCCGTTCGCAACCTCGACAACTCGCTCACCGCGGCCCAGACGGACGGCCGGGCGATGTGGTTCTCCTGCGCGCCGGGCACGGGCGAATGTGCGCCCCTCGACCCCAGCGCGACGGATACCGTCGACGACTGCGACGGTTGCCACAACCTCGATCCCATCAACGGCTTCTTCGGAACCGGCGGCGAGCAGAGCTTCGAAGGGCAGCCCCAGAACATGAAGGTGCCCCACAACCGCAACGGCATTCAGAAGATCGGCATGTTCGGGGCAGCGGGGGATCAGGTTCGCGGCACGGGGTTCCTGCACGACGGTTCTGTCGACACCCTCAAGACCTTCCTGGGCTCTGCGGTCTTCAACCTGAGTAGCGCCGAGGAAGACGATCTCGAGCAGTTCCTCTTCGCCTTCCCCACGGATCTCGCGCCGATCGTCGGCCAGCAGGTCACGATCGGGCCCGGCAACTTCGGCGTGACGGACGTGAACGATCGCATCAGCCTGATCGATACCCGCGCGGGCGTGGGCTTCGATTCCGCGATCCTAGGCGGCGCGAGCCGCGAGTGCGACGTGATCGTGAAGACGGTGGACGGCGGAGTCGAGAAGGGTTGGGTGCGGTTGCTCTCGGGTGACTACCAGCCGGATGACGGCGGTGTGGCGATCTCCGAAACGACCCTGCGCAACATGGCGGATCCCCTCGGCGATGCGCTCACGCTCACCTACACCGCAGTGCCGACGGGTTCGGGTACCCGCATGGGCATCGATCGCGATCGGGACACCCTCCCCAACGGCGTCGAGACCAATACGGGCGTGTTCGTGAACGCGAGCGACACCGGGACGAGTCCGTTCAACGAGGACACGGACGGCGACGGTTTCACCGACGACATCGAGGTGACCTTCGGATCGGATCCGAACGACTTCTTCGATACGCCCTCGGGTGTGGGTGCGCCATCCCTCGGGTTCATCGGTGCGGTCCTGCTCGCGAGCGCCTTCATCCTGATCGGAAGTCGGCAGCTCGGTCGACGTCGCGCGGTCTGACCCCGCGACACTCGAGGATCATTCGATCGCGAGCACGAAGCGGCGGAGCGGGATCGCGCTCTGCTCCGCGGTTCTGATTTCGATCAGGTAGTCGCCCGGTCGCAGCCAGTGGAGGTCGATTTCGATCTCGACTCCCGGCTCCGCCCCGGTCGCGTGCCGCCCCTCGCTTTCGAGGGCCCGACCGTCGAGTCCGGCGATCCGCGCCCACAGCGGACCCGTGCCGAGCGCCTCCCTCGGCAATGGAATGGCGATGGTCAGGATGCCGGTGCGCGGGAGATTGCGATCGCGCAGCTCGAGCCGTCCATCCGCCGGCATGGCAATCGGGGTGTCGAGGGAGATCGTGGGTTCGACGGCGCCGAACCATCGGCCGCCGGTCCACGCCCCCAGCGCGACGATCACGACGACCGCGAGCAGCGCCGAGGGAGTTGCCCACGACGCGCGCGGTTCGGTCGTCGAATCGGGATCCATCGCGAAAACGTAGCCCGACCGGTCGATTACGGCGTTTTCGCTATTCTGCGCCCGCTTTCGGAACCCGATGGGCCCGAAGGAACCCCCTGGAACACTTCCCGCGCCGGCGAACGAGCGCCCGGCACCGAGTACAGGCCAAAGATGGGACCCTCGTCCAAAGACATCCGCGAGCTCTTCCTCGCCTACTTCGAGCGCAACGGGCACTCGCGCCAGGCGAGTGCGTCCCTGGTGCCCCAGGACGACCCGACGCTCATGTTCACGAACGCGGGGATGGTGCCCTTCAAGCGGCTCTTCCTCGGCGAAGAGACGCGCAGCTACAACCGTGCGACCACGTCGCAGAAGTGCATGCGGGTTTCGGGCAAGCACAACGATCTCGAGAATGTCGGTCGCACGCCGCGCCACCACACCTTCTTCGAGATGCTCGGCAACTTCTCCTTCGGCGACTACTTCAAGCGCGAGGCGATCGACTTCGCGTGGGAACTCTTGACCGAAGAGCTGAAGCTCGGCCCCGAGCGCCTCGCGGTTTCGGTCTTCACCGACGACGACGAAGCCCACGATCTCTGGCGCGACGGCGTCGGCGTGCCCGAGAGCAAGGTCTACCGCCTCGGCGAGGACGAGAACTTCTGGTCGATGGGTGAGACCGGGCCGTGCGGCCCCTGCACCGAGATCCACATCGATTTCGGTGAGACCGGCGGCTGCACCTCGGCGGTCTGCGACCCCTCGTGCGATTGCGGACGCTGGCTCGAGATCTGGAACCTCGTCTTCATGCAGTTCAACCGCTCGGCGGATGGCCGCCAGGAGCCGCTCCCGAAACCGAGCGTCGATACGGGCGGCGGGCTCGAACGCTGGGCGCAGGTGCTCCAGGGCGTCGACACGAACTACGACACCGATCTCTTCGTGCCGCTGATCGAACGGGGTGGCGAACTCACCAACACCACTCCCGGCAGCGACGGCGAGAAGGACGTCTCCCTGCGCGTGGTCGCCGACCACGCGCGCGCACTCACCTTCCTGATCGGCGATGGTGTGCTGCCCTCGAACGAAGGCCGCGGCTACGTGCTGCGCCGCATCCTGCGACGCGCGTCGCGTCACGGCGTGCTGCTCGGCACCGAGCAGCCCTTCATCCACGGGGTGGCGGACAAGGTGATCGACGAGATGTGCGACGCCTATCCCGACCTCGTCGAGCGTCGCGAGTTCATCACCTCGCGCATCCACCGCGAGGAGGAGCGTTTCCTCGAGACCCTTTCGAAGGGCTTGAAGCTCCTCGAAGACGAGATCTCGAACCTCGAGGCGAAGGGGGTGACCACGCTTCCGGGCGAGACCCTCTTCCAGCTCTACGACACCTACGGCTTTCCCGTCGACCTCACCGCCGACATCCTGGTGAGTCGCGAGATGGACGTCGATCAGGCGGGCTTCGATCGCGAGATGGAGGCGCAGCGCGCGCGTGCACGGGCGGCGTGGAAGGGCACCGGCGACGCGACGGTCGCCGAGGTCTACGGACGCATCGTCTCCGAACTGACGTGCGAGTTCACCGGCTACACGGGGCTGAACGGCGAGTCGGGTCTTTCCGCGCTGCTGCGCGGGGGTGAACCCGTCGAAGAAGCGGGGCAGGGCGACGAAGTCGAACTCGTCTTCGCGGAGACGCCCTTCTACGCGGAGAGCGGCGGCCAGGTCGGCGACCGCGGGGCCATCGTCTTCCCGGAAGGCGAAGTCGAGGTGCACGACACACAGAAGCCCCTCGAAGGCTTGATCGTCCACAAGGGCAAGGTCGCGAGCGGCACGATCCGCCAGGGCGAAGTCGCGCAGCTCGCCGTCGACGCAGAGAACCGCCAGGCGATCGTGCGCAACCACTCGGCGACGCATCTGCTTCACGCGGCGCTGCGGCAGGTGCTTGGCCCCGCGGCGATGCAGAAGGGCTCGCTGGTCGAGGGCGCGCGCCTGCGCTTCGACTTCACCCACGATCAGGCGGTCACTCCCGAAGAGATCGAACGCATCGAAGACATCGCGAACCGCTGGATCGAGGAGAACCACAGTGGCGAGACGCGCCTCCTCTCCTACGACGAGGCGGTGAAGCAGGGCGCCGTGGCGCTCTTCGAAGAGAAGTACGGCGACGAGGTGCGCGTGGTCTCGTTCGGCGATTGTTCGACCGAGCTCTGCGGCGGCACCCACGCGAGTGCGACCGGCGAGATCGGCCTGCTCAAGGTGGTGAGCGAGTCGGGGATCTCGGCCGGCGTGCGCCGCATCGAGGCACTCTCGGGCATGGCGGCGCTGCACTACCTGCGCGACCAGGAGCGCGCGCTGCGCGAGCTCGCGAGCATGCTCAAGGTGGCGCCCGGCGAAGTGCCCGACCGCGTCGCGAAGCTGCTCGATCAGAACAAGGCGGCCCGCCGCGAGCTCGACAACATGGCGAGCAAGAAGCAGGGCGATGTCGCGGGAGATCTCGTCGCCGGTGCGAAGGAGATCGCCGGGGGCAAGGCGCTGGCGGCGCGCGTCGAGGGCAGTGATGCCAAGGCGATGCGGACGCTGATCGACGACTTGCGCAACAAGCTCGGTAGTGGCGTCGTGTGCCTGCTCACCGAGAGCAAGGGCAAGGTGCTCGTGGCGATCGGGGCCACCAAGGACCAGATCGAGAACCACAAGGCCGGCGACCTGATCCGCGAAGTCGCGGGCGTGGTCGGCGGTGGCGGTGGTGGACGCCCGGATTTCGCGCAGGCGGGTGGCAAGGACGCTTCGAAGATCGACGAGGCGATCGCGAAGTTCTACGACCTCGTCGGCGCCAGCTAGGCCCGTGGCTCCGCGCGAACCCACGATCGATGCGCGTTACGTCGACGACGTCTTCACGGGTCGACGTCGCGCGACCCGTGAAGTGCGTGTGGGCGATGTCGGTATCGGCGGCGCGAACCCCCTGCGCATCCAGTCGATGACCAATACCGATACGCGCGACGTGCGCGGAACCGTCGACCAGATCGAGCAGCTCGCCGATGCGGGCTGCGAGATCGTGCGCTTGACCGTTCCGTCGATTCGCGACGCGGAGATCCTGCCGGAGATCCGCGCCGAACTCGCGAAGCGCAAGGTGGGCGTGCCGCTCGTCGCCGACATCCACTTCACCCCGAACGCCGCGATGCTCGCCGCCGAACACGTCGAGAAGGTGCGGATCAACCCGGGCAACTACGTCGACAAGAAGAAGTTCGAGGTCTTCGAGTTCAGCGACGCCGAGTACGCCGAGGAGATCGAACGCGTAGCCGAGCGCTTCCGCCCCCTGGTCCTGCGCTGCAAGGAACGCGGCGTCGCCATGCGCATCGGCACGAACCACGGCTCGCTCTCCGATCGCATCATGAATCGCTTCGGCGACACGCCCCTGGGCATGGTCGAAAGCGCCCTCGAGTTCCTCGACGTCTGCGAGGCCGAGAACTACTACGACGTCGTCTTCAGCATGAAGGCGTCGAACACCCAGGTGGCGATCCAGGCCTATCGCCTGCTCGCCCAGCGCCTCGACGCGCGCACGACGCCACCGGGGGGCACCTATCCCTTCCACGTCGGCATCACCGAGGCAGGGGATGCCGAGGACGGCCGCATCAAGAGCGCGATCGGCATCGGCGCGCTGCTCGAAGACGGGCTCGGCGACACGATCCGTGTCTCGCTCACCGAGCATCCGGTGCGCGAAGTGCCCGTCGCGGAGGCGCTGGCCGATCGCGCGATGACGTGTTGGCGCGAAGACGAGGGGCGGGGTCGCATCGATCTCGATCCGCACTTCACCCCGGATCCCTACGACCACGTGCGGCGTAGTACGAAGAAGATAGAGCGCGTCGGGCTATCGATCGGTGGGGACGAACCGGTTCGCGTCGAACTGGACTTCGGGCGGGTCGAGCCGAGCGGGGTCGCCGCCTTCGCAGAAGACCGCGCGAAGGAGCTGGCGAAATCCGCGGATCTCGCGTGTGAATCCCTTCGCTTCGCCCTCGATCCCGAGCGCGATGACGTCGCGACGTTTCTCTCTTCCCTCGAGGCTTCGGGCTTGATGTCGCCGGTGGCGGCGGTGCTTCCCCGGCTGCCGAGTTCGCCCATCGAGGCACTGCTCGCGAGTGACCGTCTCGGTCGCTGGGTCGTGCCGGCGCACCCCGAAGACGCGGACGAGGCACTCGCGCGTGCGGGCGAACTCATCGCGCAGACCGGTGCGCCGATCGAGTGGTCGCTGCGAGCACCGTTCGGCGAGCTGGCGCCGCTCGTCGATCGCGTGCTGGCGGCATCGGGCGGTCGCGACGCCCTGCTTTCCTGCGAGAGCGACCGCGCGAACCACGCCGCGCGGATTCTCTCCTCGCGGTTGCGCGAGAAGGGCGCCGAGCACGTTCCCATCGTCCTGCGACACACCGCCGACCCGAGCCACGACGGCGACGCGCAGACCCTGGCGGCCGCCATCGATCTCGGTGCGCCGCTTTGCGATGGCGTGGGCGACCTCGTTTCGCTCTCGGGCATCGCCCCCGCCGATCGCGCCATCGATCTCGCCTATCGCGTGCTCCAGGGCGCGAGGCTTCGCACGACGCGCACCGAGTTCATTTCCTGTCCCTCGTGCGGGCGCACCCTCTTCGATCTCGAGGAAGTCACCGCGCGCATCAAGGCGCGAACCGACCACCTGAAGGGCGTGAAGATCGCGATCATGGGCTGCATCGTGAACGGCCCGGGGGAGATGGCCGACGCCGACTTCGGCTACGTGGGCTCGGGCCCCGGCAAGATCACCCTCTACGTCGGCAAGGAAGTGGTGGTGCGCAGCGTCGACGAAGCCCAGGCGACCGACCGCCTGATCGAACTCATCCGCGACGCCGGTCGCTGGGTCGACCCCGCCTGAAGCGCGCGCCCGGCTACTCGGGACGCAGCGACTATTTCCGGCGCAGCGACTATTTCCGACGCAGCGGCGCTGCCACGTCGGGCAGCTGTTCGAGTTCGTCGGAGTAGTTCGTCGCGACGTACTCCTGCAGTGTTTCGACGGCCTCGACGCTGCGCGATCGCTTGATCGTGTCGTGGTCTTCGCCGAGCAGGTAGGTCGCGGCCACCACGATCACGGTCGAGACCAATGCCCCCTCGGCAAAGCCGATCGCCCCGCCGCCGAGCCGATCTGCCCAGCCAAGGCCCGCGTTCTGCGCACCCTCCTTGAGGAAGCGGCCCAGGTAGCCCACCAGGGCGACGGTGACGAAGAGGATCGCCGCGCCCGTGATGAAGGGTGCTGCGCCCGTGCCGATCTCACCGCCGGTGAGATCGGAGAGGAAACGCGAAGCCGGCGGATTGCCGTAGCGAAGCGCGATGCAGCTGAGCCCCACCGCGGCGATCGAGAAGCTCTCGCGGATCATGCCGATCCAGGCCCCGCGCGCGAAGGCGACCAGCATGACGGCGAGCACGATGCCGTCGATCAACGTGATCGAGTCGCTATTCATGATTCGCTTCCGCTCATGTTTCGGTCTCGTCCCTCTGCTTCGACTCGACCAGCCGCAGATACATTCGCGCGTCTTCCCGCGACGGATCGTGCTTCAGCACGGCGCGCCAGCGCTCGACGGCGTCGTCACCGCGCCCGAGGGTGTAGTAGGTGAGCCCGAGTTGGACATGGGCGTCGAGCAAGCCGGGGTTGCCGCGCAACACACGCTTGAATTCGCGCAGCGCCTGATCGGGCAGCCCCAATTCGCGCAGCACGATGCCCAGGCGGTGGCGGATGTCGTGGAAGTCCGGGCAGCGCTCGAGGGCCTTGCGGTAGGCCTCGACGGCCTCGCGCAGCTCACCGGCTTCCGCATAGGCGTCGCCCACGGCGGCCTGGAGATTCGCGAGCTTGCCGCGGGTGGTCGAATCGAGGGTTCCTCCCGGCGCCTTCGCGAGCGCTGCGGCGCGCTCGGCGAGTTCGCGCGAGCGATCGAAGTCGCCCTGGCGTTCGACCACGCTCGCCAGGGCCAGCAGGGCCTCGGCATACGAGGGGTTGAGGTGGATCGCGCGGCGCAGGCTCTTGCTCGCGGCCTCGAGGTCGCCGCGGCGATCGTAGAGCACGCCGACCATGTAGTGGACGTCGGCGAAGTCGCTTCGCGTTTCGAGCAGGCTCGTCAATGCTTCGAGGGCCGGCTCGACTTCGCCCCGCTCGAAGAGCGAACGACCGTGGCCATGCAGCTCGCGCTCGCGCGCCGTCATGCGCACCGAGCGAACGACCAACGGCGTCTTCTCCGTCGCGGGCGCTTGACCGGTCGCAGGCGCCTCGCCGGTCGCGATGGCATCCGGCGAGCTCGGCGTCACCTGGCGTTCGAAATCGGAACCCCCCATTCCGGGAAGCTTCGTCTCTAGCGGGCGCGGATGCAAGCACTCGCGAGCGCGAACCGCGCTCAGTTCGATGCCGCGATGCGTTCCGAGGCCAGACGCGCCACGTCGGAGTTCGGATAGTTGGCGACGACCACGTGGAACAGCCGGCGTGCTTCGTCCTTGCGCATCATGTTTTCGTAGCAGATGCCGAGCTTGTAGAGCCCCTCGGCGTCGAGGCCGAGGCCGGGATAGACGTTGAGCACGGTGCGATAGCGCTCGGCCGCCGCCTGGAACTCGTCGCGCTTCAGGTAGAAGTCGCCGAGCTGCATGATGTTGCGCGAGAGCCTCGTGCGAAGTTCGCGCAACAGCGTCTCCCCTTCGCGGGTTTCCTCGGCGTAGGGGTGGTTGCGAATCAGGCGTTCGAGGTGCACCTGCGCTTCGCGCGTTGCGGTCTGGTCGCGGTCGATCGAACGGATTTGGCGGTAGTGGCAGAGCGCCGAACGCAGCACGGTGTACGGAACGCGTTCGTGCTGGGGATGCAGATCCGAGAACGAGCGGTAGTACGAGAGGGCCTCGTCGTAGCGTTCGTCTTCGAAGTAGGCGTCGGCGATCTGCAGCTCGGCCTGGATCGCGAGCGCGTGGTAGGGGTAGTTGTCGATGATCGTCTGGAAGGTCTCGATCGCGTCGTCGTACTTGATCGTCGGGAAGAAGATGTAGACCCGCTCGCCCTCCAGGATCTTCAGCCCCTTCTCGTAGAGTTCCTCGGCGGGGGGGACGTCGGTGAAGAGGGGGGGCTCGTCCTTGCCGCACGCCAGCGCCAGGACGCCGACCGCGAGCGCGAGGAGCGCGGTGCGGAGGCCGCCCCTGCGGTGCGGGGGTCGCTGCGGTGCGGAGCAATGTCGGTTCATCGGGTCATCCGGTTCGGGTTGGGGTGCGCTCGAGGTCCGCCGGGCGGCCGTCGTTCCGCTTCGTTCTTCTTCCTGCTAGGCTCCGCGCGCCGTCGCGTGGTTCCCTGGCCAACGCGCTCGATCGCGAGCCCCCCGCAAACAGCACGACGGCCGCCGGGCCCGCCCGCCAGACGCGGCGCAAGTGCACCGGAATCTCCCGCCCAAATCAAGCGACAGCCGAAATCCAATCGACGAATCCGGTTCGTTCGAGCGATCCGATCCGTCGAACCCCATCGAAATCAACCGAGTTCAACCCAGAAGAGAGGCACAGCGAACCATGGAGCGAGGTTCACTCGACAAACTGAAGCACGACACCCGGCTCGCGAGCCGCAAGGGATGGATCGACCCGGCCGACCAGGACGCGTTCGTCGACTCCCTGCCCGACGCCAGCGACAAGATCGCGGTGCCGGAAGAGCCGGCCGCCGAGGCCGCGCCCGAACCCGAGGCGCCCGCGGCCCCCGCTGAGCCGGAACCCCTCGCGTCGCAGCCGCTGAACCCGCTCTCGCCTCCGTTCGAAGAGGTCTCTGAGTGATCAAGGAGAAGCTGGGGCACCGCGTCGACGCCGTCGTCCACGCGCTGTTCCCGTTTCTCTTCATCCGCCCGATCTCCCCCGATCTGCTGACTGTGGGCGGGGCGCTGGTCTCGCTGGTGGCCGCGGCGTTCTTCGTGCGCGGCGAATTCTTCACGGCGGGTGTGGTGATGTTCCTCGGCGGGCTCTTCGACCTCGTCGACGGGGTGGTGGCCCGCCACTTCGGTATCTCGACGACGTTCGGTGGGTTTCTCGACTCGACCCTCGATCGCTTCGTCGACATGGTGATCCTGCTCGGGATCGCGCTGTACTACAGCGGGGCCGGTGAGCGCGGCCTCGCGCTGCTCACCGCCTACGTGCTCGTCTGCACGGTGCTGACCTCGTACGCCAAGGCGCGGGCGGAGAGCGACCTCGAACGCCTGCCGGGCGGTATGCTCGAGCGCGGCGAGCGCATGGCGTTCGTCGTGGTCGGCGCCGTATCGGGCTATATGGAGGTGGTGCTCGGGCTGCTCGCCATCGGCACGACCTATACGGTGGGGCAGCGGCTCTTCGCGGCGCATCGGGAGATGGCGCGCCTCGATGGCGCCAGACATGAAGCCGAACAAGCGGCGGTCACCCAGGCCTCGGAGGCGACCCAGTGACGACCCAGGATCAAGCAAGCGGAGGAAGTGCGCCGCGCGGCGAGCTTCCCTCGATCGATTTCTCGACCTTCGTTCTCTCGCTCTCGACCTCGGCCCTCTACCAGATGGGGCTGGTGAACGGACCCGACGGCACACCCGCCGCCGAGCCCGATCTCAACATGGCGCGGCAGACGATCGACACGATGAAGATGCTGCGCGCCAAGACCGCGGGGAATCTCGACGAGCCCGAACAGAAGCTGATCGACAACCTGCTCTACGAGCTCCACACTCACTACACCCGCTTGAGCGCTTCGAAGGACGGGGCCCAGTCGAAGGACGGGGAATAGACCGGTGCCCGACGCGGTTCGCGTCGCCGCACCCGCGAAAGTGAATCTCGGTCTGCGCGTCGTGGGGAGGCGCGACGACGGCTATCACCTGCTCGAGAGCCTCTTCGTTCCGCTCGAACTCGCCGACACCCTCGTGATCGACTTCGACGTCGAGCCGGGGATCCACTTCGAGGTCGCGCGCGCGGCGTCCTTTCCCGAAGACGCAGCGCTGCCAGGAGTGGACGAAAACCTCGTCGTGCGGGCGGTGGAAGCCTTCTGCGCGCTCGCGGGCAGCGAGCCCCGGGTGGGGATCCGCCTCGAGAAGGCGGTGCCGATGGGGGCGGGGCTCGGTGGCGGCTCGAGCGATGCGGGCGCCGTATTGCGGACTCTCGCCGCGCGCGACGCCGCGGGGCGGGTGGCGCACGAGGCCCTCGTCGAAATCGGCGCTCGGCTCGGAGCCGACGTCCCCTTCTTCCTCGATCCGCGTCCAACGTGGGTGTCGGGCATCGGCGAGATCCTCGAGCCCCTGGCCGGCTTCCCCGCGCTCGATCTGCTGCTCGCCAACCCGGGAGAACCCCTTGCGACGGCTCGTGTTTTCAAAGCCTTTGCCGCTTCGCCCGCCGCGTTGACGCTGGCATCCCCAGGCTCTACGATGCGGGCGCTCGAGGGACCCTTCGCGCGCAAAAACGCTGCAGAATCAAGCGACTCAACCACTTCACCGCCCAGCTCCCCGTCGTTCGAAGCCATCGCAACGGCCTTCGACGATGGGTTGCTCCACAACGATCTCGAACCCGCGGCCCTGCAACTGTGTCCGGCAATCGCCGAACTCGAGCGCGGGCTCGGCGAGGTGGGGGCGCGTTGGGTCGCGATGAGTGGAAGCGGCGCCACCGTGTACGGGGTCTTCGACGACCAGGCGAGTGCAAGGCAGGCGGAAGAGAAGCTGCGAGCGCGCACGAGCGCCTGGACCTGTGTAACCCAAACAACCGGCTAGACGATCCTGGGGCGTGGCCAAATGGTAAGGCAGCGGCCTTTGGAGCCGACGATTGCAGGTTCGAGTCCTGCCGCCCCAGCCAACCCCCAACGTGCGTAGCGAGCGATCCATGAAGCTATTCAGCGGCAATTCCAATCTCGCCCTCGCGAAGGACATCGCGGAGTACCTCGGGATGACTCTCGGGCGCGCCGAAGTCGGCACCTTCAGCGACGGCGAATGCTGCGTCGAGATCACCGAGAACGTCCGCGGCATGGATTGCTTCGTCCTCCAGTCGCTCTGCGCACCGACCAACAGCCACCTGATGGAACTGCTCATCATGCTCGACGCGCTGAAGCGATCTTCGGCCAAGCGCGTGACGGCGGTCGTTCCCTACTACGGCTATGCGCGGCAGGACCGCAAGGTGAAGCCGCGGGTTCCGATCACGGCGAAGCTGGTGGCCGATCTGCTCACGACGGCCGGCGCCGATCGCGTGCTCTGCCTCGACCTGCACGCCGGTCAGATCCAGGGCTTCTTCAACATCCCCGTCGACAACCTCTACGCGACGGGGGTGCTGCTCAGCGCGGTCGAGAAGCGCGTCCCTGGTGAGGTGACCATCATCTCCCCCGACGCCGGCGGTGTGGAACGGGCGCGCGCCTACGCAAAGCGCCTCGACGCGAACCTCGCGATCATCGACAAGCGGCGCGAGCGGGCCAACGTGGCCGAGGTGATGCACATCATCGGCGACGTGCACGACGCCACCTGCGTGATCGTCGACGACATGATCGATACGGCCGGCACCCTCACCGAAGCGGCACGCAGCCTGATCGACGCCGGTGCTGCTTCGGTCTACGCCGCGATCGCCCATCCCGTGCTCTCGGGCCCGGCCATCAAGCGCATCAGCGAATCGCCGCTCACCGAGTTGATCGTGACCGACTCGATCCCGCTGCGCCCCGAAGCGCGCGACTGTGGGAAGATCCACGTGGTCTCGGTGGCGGCCCACATGGGCGAAGCGATCCGCCGCATCAACAACGAAGAGAGCGTGAGTTCGCTGTTCGACTGAACGCGAATCACGCGGTTTCCGATTCAACCGATTCAACCCGGGGCGCGACGATACAGGGCGCGCACTCGTGACAAAGACCGAGGAGAAAGACCGTGGGCGACGCAAACCTTGCCGTCGAACTTCGAACCGAAACCGGAAAGGGCGTGGCGCGCAAACTTCGCGCCGAGGGCCTGATCCCAGCCGTGCTCTACGGCAAGGGGAAGGACGCTGTTTCGCTGAAGCTCCAGGCCAACGTGCTGGAGCGGCTGCTCAAGACCAGCCACGCCGGGCTCAACACCCTGATCGACCTCGAAGGCGCGTCGGAGGTCTCGGGTCGCACGGTGCTCGTGAAGGAGCTTCACCGCCACCCGTTCGCGGGCAACCTGATGCACGCGGATCTCTACGAGATCGACACGACGTCGAAGATCCAGGTCTCGGTGCCGATCCACCTCGAAGGCACGGCCGAGGGCGTGAGGCTCGGCGGTGTGCTCGAGCACATGATGCGCGAGATCGACCTGGTCTGTCTGCCGACCGCGATTCCCGACTCGATCGACCTCGACATCAGCGGCCTCGACATCGGTGACACGGCCCACGTCGAAGACCTGGTCTTGCCCGAAGGCGTGGAATCGTCCGCCGACAGCCAGCTTCCGGTGGCTCATGTGGCCGCCCCGCGCGTCGAGGAAGAGCCGGAAGCCGAGGAAGCCGTCGAGGGCGAAGCCGCCGAAGCCGCGGCCGAGGGCGAAGCCCCGGCAGCCGAAGGCGGTGGCGACGAAGAGAAGAAGGAAGACTGAGTTCTCGTGCGCCTGCTGATTGGCCTCGGAAACCCGGGGCCGCGCTACTTCGGCACGCGTCACAACCTCGGTTTCGAGCTCGTCGATCGCTTCGCGGCCCGTCACGGCATCGCGGTGAATGCCGGGCGTTGTCACGGGCAGTACGGTGAGGGTGCGCTCGGAGATCAGCGCGTCGCGCTCTTCAAGCCGATGACCTTCATGAACCTGTCGGGCTCGGCGGTGGCGGAAATCCTGCAGGCGTTGCCCGAAGTCGAGCCGTGGCGCGATCTGCTGCTCGTCTACGACGAGCTCGATCTGCCCTGCGGTCAGCTTCGAGTACGAGGGCAGGGTGGCCCGGGTGGCCACAACGGGGTTGCAGACGTGATCGACGCCGTCGGTTCGAAGCAGCTGGCCAGGCTCCGCTTCGGGATCGGCCGTCCCGCTGCGGGCCTCTCGATCACCGATCACGTCCTCTCGCGCTTTGGCGACGACGAGCGATCATCGATCGAGAGCGCGATCGAACGCGCCCTCGAACTCATGGCGACGTTCGTCGAAAGCGGCATCGAAGCCGCGATGGCCCGCGCGGCCGAGTGAAATCGATGGCGACGGAATCGGAGAGACCCGGCATGAACTTCCTGCTCGTTCACGGCGCCTGTCACGACGGCTGGTGTTGGCACGCAATCCAGCGCGACCTCGAGGCGAAGGGGCATCGGGTCAGCGCCCCCGATCTGCCTTTCGAGGGCTTCGAGAGCGATGTGGCCCACGTTGCGGCGCTGATCGATGGGTCACCCGAACCCGTCGTCGTGGTCGGACACTCCTACGGCGGCTTGGTGATCACCGCGGCCGCCCACGAGCAGCCGAACGCCGCACATCTCGTGTACGTGGCCGCCATGGTTCCCGACCAGACGGCGCAGTTCCCGGTCATCCTGGGCGAGATCGTGACGGCGATGGCCGACGATCGCGAGATCCTCGAAGACGGTCGCATGCTCTTCTCCGAGTCATCGAGTCGACTCCTCTACAACGCGTGCTCCAGCAAGATCATCGACAAGGCGTTGGGGCATCTGCGCCCGATGATGTTCACGGCTCCAGAGCAGCCGATCCCGGAGACCTGGCGCGACGTCGAAGCGACCTATGTCCTGTGTACGCAGGACAGGGCGATCCCTTTGCATCTTCAGCAGAAGATGGCCGCCCACACGAATCGCACCATCGAGATCGACACCGATCACTCGCCCTTCTTTTCGAGCACCGAGGCGCTCCTGGACGCGCTGACCTCGATTCCCGTCACAGCGGGTTAGCGCAGCCCGCCGACCGCGAGACGTTCCTCGGGTCGCCACCCGACGGGTGCGTCGATACCTCCCCCGAGTCGAGATCGACCGCAGGGCCTGGTCCTGGACCCGTTCGAGGTCTCGCACCAATCGATCGATGACACCGATCGAGGTCGATCGACCGCGCCGCGATTCGCGTCGTCCTCATCGCGTCCCACGTCCAAACGGAAGGAGAACTCCGGTGGCCGAGTCCGGTGAGAGTCCCCGCGTGCTCTTCGTCGACGACGAAGACCGCGTCATCCGCGGTCTTCGCCTGTGGCTTCGGAGTCGGTCTTCGGACTGGGACATCCGCTACGCGGAGGGCGGCAAGGAAGCCATCGAGTGGATGCGGGAATGCGCACCCGATGTCGTCGTCACCGACATCTGCATGCCTGACATCGGCGGAGCCGAAGTTCTCCAGCGCGTTCGCGAAGCCCATCCCGGCGCGCTGCGCATCGCCCTCACCGGCCAGGGTGACCAGAGCCCGGCCGACCGGGCCGAGCTGCTCGCGCACTATTGGTTTCACAAGCCATGCGATCGCGACCGCCTGATCGAAGCGATCACCCTGTGGCTGAGCGAGCGGAAGACGATTCCCGATCTCTGCTGAGAATTCGGATCCGATTTTGCATCACGATCGGGCGGTGACCCGGTGTGTCAGATGGGAACGAATTTGAGGCATCGAGGACGCCTGGCCCACCAGACCCCATGGTGATCTGCCCCGCTCGATTCAGGGCGACGGGAAGATTTGCCCCACACCCCACCAGTGACCTGGGGGGCGTGCGCGCTTCGCAGGCGGGAGGGGTCGGTGTCGCGCCGCCCCTACACCTGTCGGTGGCGGGGACCACGTGAGGAGGATCGATGGGAAAGAAGAAGAAGGACAAGAAGAAGAGGGTTCGGAAGCAGCGAAAGAAGGCCGTGGTCGTCTCGGAACGCTCGATCGACGGGTCGACCAGCGCTCTCGAGCGACTCTCCTCGGTGTCCGCCAATGCGAACACCATTGCGAACGGATCCTACCCGTACAAGAAGAAGCTCAAGCTGCAGGAGTACGAGGAAGCCAAGCATCTGCTGCAGATCGAACTGCTGAAGATGCAGCAGTGGGTGAAGGATACGGGTCAGCGTGTCGTGGGCATCTTCGAGGGCCGCGACGCGGCGGGAAAGGGTGGCACGATCAAGCGGTTCATGGAGCACCTCAACCCACGCGGTGCTCACGTCTGGGCACTCGAGAAGCCGAGCGAACGCGAAAAGGGGCAGTGGTTCTTCCAGCGCTACATCCACTGCCTGCCGACGGCGGGAGAAATCTGCTTCTTCGACCGCTCCTGGTACAACCGCGCGGGCGTCGACCGCGTGATGGGGTTCTGCAACTCGACCCAATACCTCGAGTTCATGCGCCAGGCGCCGCAGTTCGAGCGCATGCTGGTGAACGACGGCATCCACCTGTTCAAGTACTGGTTCTCGGTCAGTCGCGAAGAACAACTTCGCCGCTTCAAGTCGCGGCAGAAGGATCCGCTGAAACAGTGGAAGCTGAGCCCGATCGACCTGCAATCCCTCGACAAGTGGGACGAGTACACCGACGCCAAGGAGGCGATGTTCTTCTACACCGACACCGCGGACGCCCCCTGGACGACGGTGAAGTCGGACGACAAGAAGCGCGCTCGCATCAACTGCATGCGAGACATGCTCTCGAAGCTCGACTACCCGGACAAGGATGAAGAGGTCGTGAACGCTTGCGATCCGCTCATCATCGGTCCGGCGAGAACCATGTATCAACGCGACGAGTATCCGCTGGTCAACATCGAGCCGAAGGCAAGCTGAACGCGAGACCAGTCAATCATCCAAAGCCCCCACCGGGGAACGCAACCGATTCGAAGGAGTGGAGATGGGGAGATCGAACCCGGCCGCAACCCGATCCAGCAAGAAGGACGTAAAGGGCAAGGCTCGTGGCAAGGAAGCGGGCCCGCAGCTCGCCGCCGTCGAGAATGAAAGCGACGAGGTCGCCGCGGCCGTCAGCGAGGCGGTCGAAAAAGCGGTGAAGCGCGTGGTCCGCAAGGCAGAGAAGATGCTCCGCAAGGCGGAGAAGGCCGCCGAGGAGGCCATGGAGCGCGCCGAAATCGTGGCCCGGGACGCCGCGAAGAAGGCGGCGAAGAAGGCCCGCAAGTCGGCTCGCAAGGCGGACGAAGCCCGCAGCGCCGCCGAAGACGCCGCCAGGAAGGCGAAGAAGCAGGCCAAGCAGTCCGCCGAGACGACCGATTCGAAGGCCTACGCAAAGAAGAAGGCCAAGCAGGCCGAGAAGAAGAAGAAGGCCAAGAAAAGCGCGCGCGAGGCGAAGCAGAAGGCCAGCGCCAGGGGCGACAAGAAGAAGTCCAAGAAGAACCGCTGAGCGCGATCCGTGAAGATCTACCTCGTACGGCACGGCCACGCGGTGAAGCGCAAGACGTGGAGCGGTCCGGACCTGCTGCGTCCGCTCACGGCACGCGGGGAGCGCCACGCTCACGGGGTCGAGGCGACGCTGCGCAATGCGGCGATCCGGCGAGTCTGGTCGAGCCCTTCGGTGCGTTGCCACGAGACGGTCGAGCCCCTCGCCGGAGACCGGTCGCAGCAGGTCGAGCTCGACGCACGGATTGGCGACGATGCCAGTGTCGAGAGCGCGCTGTCGCTCCTCGACGAGGTGCCGAACGCCCCGATCGTCGTCTGCGCGGGTCGATCCCTGATCGTCGATCTGCTCGAAGCGCTCGAAGTGGCTCACGTCGACCCCGACGAAGTGCGTTGCCAGAAGGGGAGCATCTGGGTCCTCGATCGACGTGGCGGGCGGGTCGCCGCCGCCGACTACATTCCGCCGAGAGAAGTCGACGCCGCCGTGGAAAGAAGTCGGCGTGTGGGCGTCCTCGACATCGGAAGCGCGTCGATGAGCCTGCTCGTCGCGGACGTCCAGCACGAAACGCAGCGCGTCGAGCCCGTGCTTCGCGAGCGAGTAGCGCTTTCCTTCGGTGCCTCGATCGGGGCGATCGCTCCGGCGGACGCCAAAGCCGCCGCTCGGGATGCCCGCTCGATGCGCGCCGAAGCGCGAAGCGTCGGCTGCGAAGAGCTCGTCACCGTCGCGACCGCGGGTTTGAGGAATGCGCCCAACGGTGACATCGTCGCGGAGCAGATCGGCGATGCCGTCGAAATGCCGGTGCGAATGCTCACGGGGCCGAAAGAAGCCCGGCTCGTCTACGCGGCCACGCGCTCGAGACTGGCGACGCCCAGGGAGCGCGTCATCAGCGTCGATCTGGGTGGTGGAAGCCTCGACTTCGCATGGGGCACCGACGACACGACCCCCGTCTACGAAGCGAGTGAGCCCCTCGGCGTATCGCGGATGCGGGCGCTGCACGCGCACTCCGATCCGATGCTCGGCAGCGATGTCGAAGCGATTCGCGCACAGCTGGTCGAGAGGCTGGCCCCCCACGTCGAACGACTCGGTGCGGAAACGTTTCGTTGCTTCGTGACGGGGGGAACGGTTCGCGCCCTCGCTCGACTGGCGCAGGCCGGAGACAGCCGCTCCGACATCCAGGGCGTACGGGGCCTGACGATCTCCCTCGACGAACTGGGCGCCCTGCGCGAACGGCTCTGCCACTCGAGTCGCGAACAACGCATGAAGATGCCGACGGTGAGCGCACGCCGTGTCGATCTGCTTCCGACCGGCGCGGTCATCCTCGAGTCGCTCCTCGAAGCGCTCGAACTCGAACAACTGACGGTGTGCGATTGGGGGCTGCGCGAGGGAGTGCTGCTCTCGGAGTAGATCGCGTGGATTTCCCATTGTCCCGGTTTCGCACGTCGTGTTGGCGTTCTGAGAGAGAGATAAAGGTCGGGCCGGGCCTTTTGTCCGGGCATTGACCGGTCTTTGGCCCGGACATACCCTGCCGGGCGTGCGACTCCCCGATCTCACCTCCCCCGACACCTCGGAGCTGCCCGTCTATCGGCAGATTGCCGAGCAGCTGCGCGAGCAGATCGAGAGCGGCGAAGTGGGTGAGGGCGCGCGACTGCCGACGATTCGTTCGCTGGCCAGCGTACTCGGAGTGAACCGCGACACGGTTTCCCTCGCCTACGAGTCGCTGGCTTCCCTCGGGCTCGTCGAGTCGACGGTGGGCCGCGGCACTTTCGTGCGTCGCAGGGGCGCGGTGCGTGTCGAAGGTGAAGCCCCGGCGATCGCGTTGGGTGCGCAGGTCGAACAGCTCATGCACTTCGACGCGAGCCGGCCCCGCTATCCCGCGGCGCCCGACGCGGTCGCGATGAACGCGCTGATCCCCGATCCCTCCCTGTATCCGATTCGCGACTTCCGCCGCTGCCTCGACGAAGTGCTCGACGGGGAGGGCGCCGAACTCTTCATGTACGGCGACAGCCAGGGGCACGCGGGGCTGCGCGAGACGATTGCGAAGCGTCTGGCCGATGTCGGCATTGCCACGGGCGCCGACGACCTCGTGCTGTGTCACGGCGCGAGTCAGGGCCTTGCGCTGGCGGTGCGGCTCTTCGCGAGTGCGGGGGAGACGATCGCCGTCGAGTCGCCCACCTATACGAACATGCTCGGGGCGCTCGTCGGGCTCGGAGTACGCGCCGCCGGCGTCCCGACGGGAGACGACGGGCCGGATCTCGACGTGCTCGATGCCGTGCTCGCGCGTCCAGACGTCAAGGCCTTCTACACGATCCCGACCTTCCACAACCCGCTGGGCACGACGACCAGCGTGGGGCATCGGCGCAAGCTACTCGCGATCGCCGCGCGCCACGGCAAGCCCGTGATCGAAGACGCCTTCGAGATGGATCTGCGCTTGCGCGGGCGACGCGTGCCGCCGCTTGCGGCCCTCGATGATGCGGGGGTCGTCGTGCATCTGAGTTCGTTTTCGAAATCGCTCTTCCCCGGTGTGCGCACGGGGGCGATCGCGGCGCGGGGCCGCGCGGTGGAGGGCCTCGTCGCCCTCAAGCGCGCCTCCGACCTCGCCGACTCGCTCCCCCTGCAGGCCGCCCTCGACGCCTTCGTGCGCGCGGGCCTCTACGATCGCCACCTCGCGCGCCTGAAGCCCGTGCTCTGCGAACGCCTCGACGCCCTGCTCGAAGCCCTGCGCGCGCACATGCCCGAAGGCACGCGCTTCACCGAACCCGAGGGCGGCTATCAGCTCTGGGTCGAGCTGCCCTTCGAGGTCGATACCCGCGACCTGCTCTCCGACGCCGCTCGCGTGGGTGTGCTCTTCGCCCCGGGCTCCCACTTCCTGCCTGACCGCGGCCCCTCACGCGGCATGCGTCTCACCATCGCCCAGAGCGAAACCCGTGTAATCGAACCCGCCATTCGCGCGCTGGCCGGCGTCGTCGCGCAGGCGCGTACCAGCGAGACCCCGCGCAAGTCGACCGCGGGGGTTCAACTCTAACGATCAAGGACGACGAAAGGGCGGCCTCGCGCCGCATGGAGGATTCAAATGGCAAGTCAAGAGAACGGCAACGGAAGCGGTCGCACCGGAGCCCAGGCGTTCGAGCTCAAGGTGGGGCTCGCCGAGATGATGAAGGGCGGCGTGATCATGGACGTCACCAACGCCGAACAGGCGAAGGTCGCGGAAGCGGCGGGTGCGTGCGCCGTGATGGCCCTCGAGCGCGTTCCCTCGGACATCCGCCGCGACGGCGGTGTCGCGCGCATGAGCCAGGTCGAGATGATCGAAGAGATCCAGCAGACGGTTTCGATCCCAGTCATGGCCAAGGTGCGCATCGGTCACCTGATGGAAGCCCGTGTACTCGAAGCGATGGGCATCGACTTCATCGACGAGAGCGAGGTGCTGACCCCGGCCGACGACGAGAACCACATCCTGAAGCACGACTTCAAGGCGCCCTTCGTGTGCGGCGCGCGCAACCTCGGCGAAGCGTTGCGTCGCGTCGGTGAGGGCGCGGCGATGATCCGCACCAAGGGCGAAGCCGGCAGCGGCAACATCGTCGAGGCCGTGCGCCACCTGCGCACGGTGAACGGCGACATCCGCGCATTGACCATCCTGCAGCCCGACGAACTGATGGCTGCGGCGAAGGACATGGGCGCTCCCTACGACCTCGTCTGCTACGTGGCCGAGCACGGGAAGCTCCCGGTGCCGAACTTCGCCGCCGGCGGCGTCGCGACCCCGGCCGATGCCGCGCTCTGCCGCATGCTCGGCGCCGAAGCCGTCTTCGTCGGTTCGGGCATCTTCAAGAGCGCCGATCCCGAGACCCGGGCGCGCGCCATCGTGAAGGCGACCACCCACTGGGAAGACCCGGCCGAGGTGCTCGCAGCGTCCCGCGGGCTCGGCGAAGCGATGGAGGGGATCGAGATGGAGACCCTCGACGAGAGCCAGCGCCTGGCGAACCGCGGCTGGTAGCTGGGACTGCCAGAGCGCATGAACTGCCAGAGCGCATGAACTGCCAGAGCGCATGAAGAGTCCACCATGACCCAGCCGCGAGTCGGCATTCTCGCCATCCAGGGTGACGTCGACGCCCACGCGCAGGCTCTGGCGCGCGTGGGCGCGACGGCCGTCCCAGTGCTCGCCGAGAAACACCTCGGCGAGATCGACGCCCTGATCCTGCCCGGCGGCGAGAGCACCACGATCGCCAAGGGGCTCGACCGTCTCGGGCTCTACGAGCCCCTGCGCGCCTTCGCCGAGTCGGGGCGCCCGGTGCTGGGCACCTGCGCGGGGGCGATCCTGCTGGCCCGGGAGAGCGAGAACCACCCGGTGCGCACCCTCGGCCTGATCGACGCCGTGGCCCTGCGCAACGCCTACGGCACCCAGGTCGACTCGTTCGCGGCCGAGCCCGACCCGCCCGCCGCCGGCGCTGGGGAAACCGCCCGCGAACTCGCGGGGTTGCGCTGCATCTTCATCCGCGCGCCGCGGCTCGGCCAGCTCGGCCCCGGGGTCGAGGTGCTGCTGCGGGTCGACGCAGAGCCCGTTCTCGTGCGCGAGGGCAACATCTACGCCTGCACCTTCCACCCCGAGCTGGGGGAGGACGCCCGGCTCCACGGGCTGCTCGTCGCGGCGCGACCAGCGGCCTGAAAACGTTTGCTGCGACGCGGGTCTATGGTATCCATTGGCGCCCCGAAAACGGCGCTCGCGCCTGCATACCCAATCTGAACCCATCACCTCAGTCCCGACCAGCGCCGCCTTCGGACCCGTCGAGGCGGCCAACCGAGTCGGGGCTCCTTCGCCGGGCCCAGCCCTTGCGATTGTCCAGGAGGAGACTCTTTTGCGGGAATACGAAACGACCATCATCATCCAGCCCGAGATCTCGGACGAAGGCAGTGCCGCGATCTTCGAGCGCCTCGACGGCGTCCTCAACGACCACGCCTCGATCCGGCTGATGAACGAGGATCTCGGCAAGCGCAAGCTGGCCTACGAGATCAACAAGTTCCAGAAGGGCCACTACTACGTCTACTCCTTCCTGAGTGACGGCCAGGTGGTGCCGGCCCTCGAACGCGAGATGCGCCTCAACGAGTCGGTGCTGCGCTTCATGACGATCCAGACCGAGACCAAGGTCACGGATATCGAAGCCCGCAAGGCCGAGGCCGCCGAACTCGAAGCCGAACACGCCCGCAAGGCCGCCGAGCGCGCCGCGCGCGAAGAGGAAGAGGCCAAGGCGCGCGCCGAGGAAGAGGCCAAGGCCCGTGCGGAGGCGGAAGCCGAAGCCGCACGCGCAGCCGAAGCCGGAGAGGCAGCAGAAGGCGAGGGCGAGGCCGCTGCCGAGGGCGACGATGCCTCGGCGAGCGAAGATGCCGCCCCCGAGAGCGATGACGGCGACGCGAGCGAAGACGCCGACGACGCCGAAGAGACCAAGGAGTAACGGGAATGAGCGAAGAAGCGAACGTCCCCGCAACGCCGGCCGCACCCGAAGCGGGTTCGGAAAGAGCAGAACGAAGTGAACGCCCCGCAGATCGCGGCCCTTCTGATCGCGGCCCCCGCCCCGGAGGCGGTGGTAGCGGAGACCGCCAGAGCCGCGGCAACTGGAGCGTCAAGGCGAAGCTGCGCGCCCGCGCGCGCAAGAAGGCCCGCAAGGCGCGCAAGGGCATGTTCCAGCGCCGCAAGGTGTGCCGCTACTGTGCCGACAAGAAGCTCGTGCTCAGTTACAAGGATCCGAAGACCCTGCGCCTGTTCATCTCCGAGACGGGGAAGATCACGCCGCGCCGCATTTCGGGCACCTGCGCGAAGCACCAGCGCCAGCTCGCGATCGCGATCAAGCGCGCGCGCCAGATCGCGCTGCTTCCGATCGCGGCGAACCACTTCTAGGGCGAGGGAGGACACCATGGGAGCCGTCAAAGTCATCCTGCGTGAAGAGGTGCCGAAGCTCGGCGCTGCGGGCGATCTGGTCAGTGTAAAGCCGGGTTACGCGCGTAATTTCCTCGTACCCCGCGGCATGGCGACCTTCGCCACCGAGTCGAACATCAAGGAACTCGAGCACCACAAGCGCGTGATCGCCGAAAAGCTCGCCAAGGAGTTGAAGGACCTGCGCGCGGTCTCGCACAAGCTCAAGGCCATGAGCCTCGAGGCGAAACGCCGCGCGGGCGAGGACGGAAAGCTGTTTGGCTCCGTCACCTCCGCCAACATCGCCGAGCTGATCGAAGAGCAGGGCGTCACCATCGATCGGCGCAAGATCCAGCTCGCCGAAGCGATCAAGGAAGTGGGCGAGCACACCATCCCGATCAAACTCCATTCGGAAGTCGAATCGAGCGTCAAGCTCGTGGTGAGTCTCGAGGAGTAGATCGCGAGGTTGGGGATCGCCGCGCTTTTCTTATCGGCGTGGCATCGATGCCGGGTATACTGCGGTGTTCCAACGCAGTCGGTTCGTTGCGCCATCCTCCACGCATACGGCATCGGTTGTTCCACCTCCCGCGCCCTTCATGCCTGGTCATGAACGCACGCGCGATTGCGTTCGAAACTCGGGTTATCGCGGTGAACGCGATGGGGGGTACGCGTGAGCGAAGGGCAGACGGGAAGCGGGCCGTGGAGCCAGCGAACGATGAAGGGTGGGGCTCCCGGGCGTAGCGGTGGGGCTCCCGGCGATCTGCTCGAAGGGCGCCGACGCGTTCCGCCCCACGACCTCGACGCCGAGAAGGCCGTGTTGTCGGCCATCCTGCTCGACAACAACGCCATCCACGAGATCGTCACCGAGGTCGGGGTCGACAGCTTCTATCACCCCGCCCATCAGGCCCTGTATCGGGCCATGTTGTACCTGAAGGACAACAACCAACCCGTCGATCTCGTCACCCTCAACGACTACCTGAAGTCGAACGATCTGATCGAGACGGTGGGGGGTGTCGTCGCCCTGGCGGAGATCGCCGACTACGAGGCGACCGCGGCGAATATCGTCCACTACGCGAAGATCGTCCGCGAGAAGAGCGTGAAGCGCGGGCTGATCAGCGTGGCGAGCGAGATCGTCAACATCGGCTACGACGAACTGCAGGCGTCCGACGAAGCGCTCGATGCCGCCGAGTCGCGCATCTTCGC
Organism: Myxococcota bacterium; assembly: GCA_028278345.1. Lineage (GTDB taxonomy): Bacteria > Myxococcota_A > UBA9160 > UBA9160 > UBA4427 > DUBZ01. The sequence continues at coordinate 17,282 of JANQEL010000061.1, read as the reverse complement.
GCTCTCCCAGGAGCAGGCGAAGTCGACGCTGAGCCCCCTCGATGTCGAAGTGCACTCCGCGATCGACCACATCGAGATGCTGATGAATCGCGGGGGCGATCTCACGGGTCTCCCGACCAACTACACGAAGTTCGACGAGATGACCGGCGGCCTGCAGAAGGGCGACCTGATCATCATCGCGGCGCGCCCCTCGATGGGGAAGACGGCCCTGGCGCTGAACCTCGCCCGCAACGTCGCCGTGGAACACGGCCACAGGGTCGCGGTCTTCTCCCTCGAGATGACCACCCAATCGCTGGTGATGCGGCTCCTCGCCAGCGAGGCGCAGGTCGACGCTTCGGCCTTCCGCAATGGCTACATCTCCGTCGAGAGTCACGGCGCGCTGGTGCGCGCCGCCGAGAAGCTCTCGGCGGCCCACATCTGGATCGACGATACGCCTGCGGCCACGATCCTCGAGATCCGAGCGAAGTGCCGACGCATGAAGGCACAGCAGGGGCTCGATCTCGTGATCGTCGATTATCTGCAGCTCGCTCGCGCCGGCAGTCATCTCGCGAGCCGCGAGCAGGAGATCTCCGAGATCAGCCGCGGCCTCAAGGGGCTGGCGAAGGAGCTCGAGCTTCCCGTGATCGCGCTCTCCCAGCTCAACCGCGGCCCCGAAACGCGCAAGGAAGACAAGCGTCCGATCCTCGCCGACCTGCGCGAATCCGGCGCGATCGAGCAGGATGCCGACATCATCGGCTTCATCTATCGCGACGTCGTCTACAACCCGGAGACGGAGCATCCGGCGATGACGGAGCTGCTGATCCGCAAGCAGCGCAACGGTCCGACCGGGACGGTCGAGCTCGAGTTCCTCGGGCAATACGCGCTCTTCCGCGACTGGCCCGAACACGACCCCTACAGCCCGCCGCCGATCGGTGGCGGTGGAGGCTATGACCCGGGCGGTGGCTCGGGTGGCGGGATGGGCGGCGGCTTCGGTGGCGGGGACGATTCGTTCTCGTCGGATGGCGTCCTCTAGCGATGCCCGCGATTCGCAAACCGCGCGCGTTGAAACGCGGCGCGACGCTCGGCATCGCCGCACCGGCGGGGCCGATCGATCGCGAGCGCGTGGAGCAGGGCGAATCGATGCTGCGCAAGCTCGGCTTCGAGACGGTCTGCGCCGAGGACATCACGCGCGAAGCGGGGTATCTCGCCGGTAGCGACGAACGCCGCGCCGGAGAGTTCATGACCCTCGTGAACGATCCAGACGTCGACGGCATCGTGTGTGCGCGCGGGGGCTATGGCTGCCATCGCATCATCGCCCACCTCGACGCCGAGGCCGTACGCAAGCAGGCCAAACCCGTGATGGGCTACAGCGACATCACGACCCTGCTCCTCTGGCAACTCAAGAAGGCGGGGCTGATGGGGTTCCACGGGCCGATGCTCGATCGCTCCGAGAGCCTGAGCGCCGATAGCAAGCGCGCGATCTCGACTGCCTTGCTCGGTCAGGGTTCGCCGCCTCGTATCGCGGGCAAGAGCATGCAACGCGGCTGGGGAGAAGGTCGGCTCACCGGGGGATCGCTCAAGTTGATCGTCGCGAGCCTGGGGACACCGTGGGAAGTGGATACCCGCGACACGATCCTGCTCTTCGAGGATACGAACGAAGCGCCCTACAGCATCGATCGCATGTTGATGCAGCTCGTCTGCGCTGGGAAGCTCGAACGCGTCGTCGGTGTCGGCATCGGGAACCTCACCGATTGCACGAACCCGACGCGCCCGCGCCCCACGGCGATCGAAGTCTGCGAGGAGATCCTCGCTCCCCTCGGTGTTCCGATCGTGCGCGATCTTCCCTTCGGCCACACAGACGAAAACCTCCCATGGGCGCTGGGATGCCGCGCCGCGATCGACGGAGATCGCGGAGAGATCGAGCTGCTGGAAACGCCGGTGGCGAAACGCTAGAACCCATTTGTCTCGCGATTTCCGGGTCTCCCCCCAGCCCGACGCACTTCGGACCTGATCAAGTCCGAACCCAATCCAGAGAGTCATGAAGTACAGCCTGATCAAGCGAAAACTGGGGCGGGTGGAGAAGGCTCTCGACAAGTCGATCGAGAAGGCCGAGATCCCCGGCGCGGTCGTGATCGCGCGCATGCCCAAGGCGGGGGAGGTGCTCGAGCACGAGTGCATCCGCGGCCACGCGGTGTTGCAGCCCGAGCGTCTGCCGATGACACGTGAGACGATCTTCGACCTCGCTTCCCTCACCAAGCCCCTGGCCACCACCACCGCGGTGATGCTCCTGGTGAAGGACGGCCTGGTCGATCTCGACGATCCCGTTGCCAAGTACCTGCCGAGCTTCGCCGAACGAGACAAGGAAGCGGTGACGCTCCGCCATCTGCTGACCCACTCTTCGGGTCTGAAGCCGTGGCGCGGCTTCCACGAACTGCTGATCCAGAAGGAACGCAAGACGGGCGAGCGCGTGCTCGGCACGCGGGAAGGCCGCGACTGGATCATCGATCGCGTGCTGCGCAGCGCGCTGGTGCACGATCCGGGCGAAGCGGCTGTGTACGGCGATCTCGATTTCATCGCCCTGGGTGCCCTGGTCGAAGAGGTCACGAAGCAGCCCCTCGATGTCTTCAGTGTCGAGCGCATCTTCGAGCCCCTCGGCATGAACGACACGCGCTTCCTGCCGCTTCCGGTCGACGGTTCGGGGGGCGTGCCCGAGCCCCTGCGGCGGCGCATCGCGGCGACCGAGAATTGCGCCTGGCGCGATCGCATCCTGTGGGGCGAAGTGCACGACCCGAACGCCTCCGCGATGGGGGGCGTCGCCGGTCACGCGGGGCTCTTCGCACCGGCCGACGACGTGATGAAGTTCGCGCTCGCCTTCCTCGATGGCTGGCACGGCCGCAGCGAGTTGTTTCCCCAGGAACTCGTGCGCACCTTCTGTACGCGTCAGAAGCTGCCCGAGGATTCCGATTGGGCGCTCGGCTGGGATACGCCCACCCACGGCGCATCTTCTTCGGGTGAGCTCTTCTCCGAGAACTCGGTCGGACACCTCGGCTTCACCGGGACCTCGCTGTGGATCGACCTCGATCGCGAGGCCGTGGTCGTCATGCTGACCAACCGCGTGCACCTGGTCGCCAAGCGCAGCCGTTTCGATCTGCGACCCAAGGTGCACGACTTCATCCTCGATGCCTTTGACGCGGGCTGAGGCTCTGACGCGGGCTGAGGCTCTGACGCCGGCTGACGCGGCCAAGCCCTTCGATGCGGACGCGCTCGAACGCGTGCACTTCGTCGCGGTCGGGGGCACCGGGATGGGATCCCTCGCGGGGCTCTTGAAGCGGCGCGGTCTCGAGATCACCGGCTCCGACAAGGCGCTCTATCCACCGATGAGCACGGCGCTCGAGCGCTGGGAGATTCCCGTTCATCTGGGCTTCGACCCGGCGAACCTCGAAGCCGATGCGTATGGGGGCAAACGCGCCCCCGATCTCGTCGTGATCGGCAACGCGGTGCGGCCCGAAAACGAAGAGGCACAGGCGGCCATCGCTTCGGGGGTGCCCTACCGCTCGTTCTCGGATGCGCTCTTCGAACTCGCGATGGCCGACAAGCACCGCATCGTCGTCACCGGCACCCATGGAAAGACGACCACGACGACGCTGACCGCCTATCTCCTGCTCGCGACGGAGCAAGATCCCTCGCTGCTCGTCGGTGGCATCTCCCTCGACTTCGATGGCAGCTTTCGCGAAGGGCGGGGACGCCACTTCGTGGTGGAAGGCGACGAGTACGACACGGCCTTCTTCGACAAGACGCCGAAGTTCCTCCACTACCACCCGCAGACCCTGATCCTCACCTCGATCGAATTCGATCACGCCGACATCTATCGCGATCTCGACCACGTGAAGAGCGCGTTTCGAACGCTCGTGGCGGGGCTTCCCGAAGACGCCTGCATCGTGGCGGATTGGGGTTACGAAAACGTCCGCGAGGTGGTGTCGGAAGCGAAGTGCCAGGTGGTGCGGTACCGCGTCTTCGGGGAAGGGGAGGCCGCGCAGACCGCCCAGGCGGAGCAGAGCGAGCTCGACTGGATCGCGGATCGCCTCGAACCCCACGCCGAGGGCACGCGCTTCCGCCTCGGTCGTCGCGAGGGCGCCACCTTCCAGGTCGACATGCCGATGTTCGGCGCATTCAACGCCGCGAACTGCACCGCGGCGCTCGCGGTGCTCGAGCGCGAGGGCGTCGACCTCGAAGCCGCGGTAGATGCGCTGCCGGGCTTCCGCGGCGTGAAGCGAAGGCAGGAGGTGCGGGGGGTCGTGCGCGGTGTCACCGTGATCGACGACTTCGCCCATCATCCGACGGCGGTGAAGGCTTCGATCGGCGCCCTGCGCGCGCGCTTTCCCGAAGGCCGCCTGATCGCGGTGTTCGAGGCCCGCACCAACACGAGCCGCCGGGCCGTGTTCCAGCAGGCCTACGCCGAGGCCTTCGATGGCGCGGATCGCGTGGTGTTGCGGCGCCTGCCCGACGAACCGATCTACAGCGCCACCGGCGAACCGACCGAACTCTTCAGCGCCGAAGACCTGGCCCGCGACCTCACGGCTCGTGAGATCGAAGCGCGGGTGTTTGCCGACATCGATGCCGCGGCGAACGAGATCGCGGCCGAGGGGCAGGAGGGCGACGTCGTGCTCGTCATGAGCAATGGCGACTTCGGCAACATCTGGGAGAAGATCTTGAGCGCGCTCGAAGCGCGCTGAAGCCGGCGACCCCACGCCCGACCGCTCACCCGAATCGACCCGGAGAAACGTGGCTGCGCTCTCGAAAGCCTTCGACTGGGGGATCGCGCCACTCATCCTGGTGGCCCTCGCCTTCGAGCCGAACTTCCGCCACGGCTTCCTCAACTACAACGAGTCGGGGCAGCACCTCGTGGCCATGCACGAACTGGCGACTGGCAGCGTGCTGTTCCGCGATCTCTTCGCGCAGTACGGGCCACTCCACTACCAGGTGCCGGCGGCGCTCTCGGTGGTGTTCGGTGATTCGATCGCGACCTTGCGGGGATACTTCCTGGCGGGAGAGATCGCCGGTTTCCTGGCGGCCTGGGCTCTATGTCGCGCGTTGATTCCGCGCTCGGGCTTCGCCTTCGCGGCGGCGGTGGTGATCGTGATGGAGGCGCACCATCCGTTCTGGTCTACGCGTTGGGGAGGCTTCCGCTTCGCGTTCGTCTACCTCTCGTTGCTCGGGCTCTGGTACGGGCTCGTGCGACCGCGGTCGTGGTGGCTGGTGTTCGCCGGCGCATGCGTGGGGCTGGCCTTCCTGCACACCTACGACGCGGGTGCCGCCGCGAGCGTGGCGGCCGTGCCGTTCTTCGTGCACTGCCACCTGCAGCGCGGAGAGGGCAGGGTGCTGCCGCGCGAATTGGGTCGCTACGCGATCGGCCTGGCCGCGGTGCTGGTGCCGTTCGCATTGCAATTGATCGCGACGGGAGCCGTTGGCGCTTACTTCGATCAACTGCCGCTGCTGAATCCGGGGCGGGCCTTCGTGCAACCGATCCCGGCTTCGGCGATCAACGCGACGGTGTTGGCGCCGGCGTTGATCTATCTCGTGGCCGCGGGCTTCATCGTCTTCGGATTGCGTCGGGAGATCTTCGAGCGCGAGCGCGGCGTCGCGATCGTGTTCGTGATGGCGAGTGGCGTGCTGCTCTACGTGAGTGCCTTCCGTGCGATTCGCGGGCCGCAATTCGAGATGGCCCTTCCCCTCGCGATCATCACGCTCTTCTTCCTGGTGGATCACGCCTATGGAGTCTTCGAGCGGGGGCTCGACGTGGCGGGGGACCGGGTCGGCGGTTGGCTCGCCTTCGCGTTCGTGTTCGCGGTGATGCTCGGGATCGCCTTCCTGCCGATTCGCTCGTACGAGGGTGGCGCCCTGAAGTTCATCGCTCACCAGGCGGACAAGGGTGCCCGCGTGGCGAAGTTCGTGGGCTGGAATCCGCTCGAGCGCTACCGCGAGCTGGCCTTGCCGGCTGGCGGCGGTGCCCGGCTTCCTGAATCGCAGGCCCGCGAGATCGAAGAGATCACGCGCTACCTGGCCGAGACGACGAGCCCCAGGCATACCCTGCTCGCCTATCCCGACCTCGGCGCCTTCAACCTCTTCGTCGATCGCCCCCTGGCTTCGCGATTCACGATCGCGGTGCTCGCGGCGGCCGATCCGGCTTGGAGCGAAGAGCTGCTCGACGTGGTGCGGAATCGTCGCGCCGACGTGGTCTTGATCGGGCGGCAGCTCGGCACGCTTGCGCGCGCAACCGGCCGCCGCGAGGAGCTCATCCCCGAGTTTCGCGAGGTGGTGGAGCGCGGCTACGTGCTCAATCGTCGCTTCGAGCGTCTGGACGTCTATCGTCTGCGCGAGGGGTTCGTGAGATGAGTGAGTACGCCGCACATGTGCGCGAAGTGGAAGCCGCCTGCACGCGCGCGCTCGAACACACTGTCGAGGCCCGCGATGGCTTCGATTCGATCGTCTTCCACGCGGGCACGGCGTCGGTGTATCACGGCGACGACCTCGAGGTGCCCTTTCGGGCGAACACGCACTTCCTGCGCTTCGGCTGGATCGAGGGGCCCGGACACCTGATCGTCTTCCGCCCGGGTGAGCGGACGCGGCTGGTGCGTCAGGTCGAAAGCGATTTCTGGTACGCGCCATCTGCGCCTCTCGATTCGGAGATTGGCGAAGCCTTCGAGGTGATCGAGACCGACGATGCCGCATCCGAAGTGATCGAGATGTCGGCGCTCGGTCGCCGGGCGTTCATCGGGGATGACGCAGAGCTGGCGCGGATCCTGGGAATCGAAAGCGCGGCCTGCGATCCCGCTGCGCTCATCGCCGCTCTCGATTGGGAGCGCGCCTTCAAGACCGACCACGAAGTCGCGTGCGTGCGCGAAGCGAATCGCATCGCGGCACACGGGCACGAGGCGGTCCGCGGGGCCATCCAGGACGGCGCGAGCGAATTCGAATTGCATCTCGAGTACCTCGCCACCACCGCGCAGACCGACGATGCGCTTCCCTATCCCAACATCATCGCCTGGGACGAGGCAGCCGCGGTGCTCCACTACCAGCACCGAAGGCGAAGCGAACCCGATCCCGCGCGCGTGCTCCTGATCGACGCCGGCGCGCGTTACCGCGGCTATGCGGCCGATGTGACGCGCACCTGGTGCCTCGACCCCGCCGCGAACGACGCTTTTCGCGCCCTGCTGACCGGCATGGAGGAGCTGAAGCGAGGCCTCGCCGACGCCGTTGCGCCGGGCGTCGACTTCGTCGATCTCCATCGCCGAGCCGAGCACGGGATCGCAGAGCGGCTCCGCGAAGTCGGTGTGCTGCGCTGCAGCGAAGAGGAAGCCCGCGCGCAGGGCCTGCTCTTCGCTTTCTTCCCCCACGGCCTCGGCCACCCCCTCGGCCTGCAGACCCACGACGTGGGTGGGCAGCAAGCCGATCCCGCCGGAACGCCGAGGCCACCCCCCGACGATTGCCCCCACCTGCGCAACACCCGCGTGCTGGCTCCGCGTCACGTCGTGACGATCGAGCCGGGGCTCTACTTCATTCCATCGTTGCTCGATCCGCTGCGCGGTCGCGACACCGTCGACTGGCATCTGCTCGACACGCTGCTCCCCTTCGGCGGCATTCGCATCGAAGACGATGTGGTCGTCACCGACACGGGCAACGAAAACCTCACGCGTCCCTTCCTTCCGTGACGTCGGATCTCGAACGAGTGAAGGCGCATCTCGAACGGACCTGGGCGCACACGCCTGCGGGCCGTCTGGTGACGACGACGAATGCGCCCCGCTTCGTCTTCGCGCGAACCCGGCAGGGCTGTATCTGGCGCTTTCGGGAGGACCTCAATGGCCAGACCCTCCGCGATCTCGCCCGCCTCGCCGGTCGCGAACTTCCTTCGAACGAACTGCCGGAACGACTCGAGCCGATGCGCAGGGTGCTGGGCGCAGAAGCGCCGACCGTCGAAGCCCTCCGCGACGAAGGACACGCGACCGCCTTTGCCGAGATCTACCTCTTCGGCGGTGTCGGATCGGGCAGCTGATAGACCCGCTGCGCGTTCTCGAACAGCACCTTGCGCTGGGTCTCCTCCGGAAAACCGGCGAGGGTTCGCTCGACCTGCTCCCGAATGCCGGGGTAGAGACAGGTCGGATGCGGAAAGTCCGTTTCGAACATCACGCTGTCGGCGGGGAGTTTCGCGATCGCACTCGCCGCGTCGGGTTCGAACCAGTAGGAGGCGAAGATCTGCCGCGCGAAGTACTCCTTCGGTCGTAGTGCGAGACCGGTCACGGCGTTCTCGTCCATCTGGTACTCGCAGAAGTCGAGCAGGAAGGGAATCCAACCGACCCCCGACTCGACTGAAACGAACTTGAGCTCGGGAAAGCGATCGAGCAGGCCGCTGAAGATCAGGTTCGCGATGCATCGCAGGTTGCCCATGAAAGCGAGGGAGGACATGGTGGCGATGTCGCTATTCGGCGGGCCTCCACCCCAGGGCCCGCCCGAGAAGTGCCCACCGCCGATGTGGAAGTTGATCGGAAGGCCGCGTTCCTGTGCGAGGGCGAAGAGCGGTTCCCAATAGGGTTGGCTCAAGGTGGGGAGGCCCCAGTTCTCGGGGGCGTCGCTCAGGATGCAGCCCGTGAGCCCGAGTTCGTCGTGGGCGCGTTCGAGTTCGGCGACGGCGAGATCGATGTCCCAGAAGGGCAGGATGGCCTGGGGGTAGAGGCGTCCTTCGCCTTCCCGCTGGAACTCTGCGACGCCGTCGTTGTAGGCGCGCGTGCAGAAGGCGCGAAGCTCGGCGTCTTCGACGCGCATGATCATGCTCCCCGCGAAGCCGAGCACGTTGGGATAGACGATCTGGAAGCTGAGACCGTGGGCGTCGAGCACTTCGAGGCGTGCGCGCGGATCGCTGGCGCCGGGGTGCATCTCGTCGAAGCGATCGAGGGACAACTGGCCGAAGGCCTTGCTCGCGTCGCGCTTGATCACACAGAAGCCCGGCGGACTCAGGAAGAGATCGTCCTCGACGATCCAACGCTCGCCACCTTCGTCGTCTTCGACCACCCGCGGCGCGCGACCCCGGTACTTCGCGGGGGCGCGCCTCGTCCAGAAGTCGCGCGGCTCGGTGAAGTGACTGTCGACGTCGATGATCGGAAGCATCGTCCTGCGAGGGTACCGAAAGCGGCGACTCTGCTGGCCAGCCCCACGATCACGAGGGTGCTGTTGGGAAGGGTCCGCCCTATCGTGAGCCGCGCGACGAAGTGTGGGAGCGGTTGGGAAGATGTCTCTGGAAGAGGGCCGGGCCGAGGACCGCGATTCGACGAATCGCCGCGACATCTTCGTCCTCGCGGCGATCGTACTGCTCGGCGCTGCGCTTCGTCTGCGCCTGCTCTCCGTTCCCTTCGAACGCGACGAAGGCGAGTACGCCTATGCGGGGCAGTTGATCCTGCAGGGCGTCGTCCCCTACGACCTCGCGTATACGATGAAGCTTCCCGGCGTGGCGACGGCCTACGCCGCGATCATGGCGCTGTTCGGGCAGAGCGATGTCGCGATCCACTTCGGCTTGTTGTTGATCAGCGCCGTGACGACCGTGATGATCTACGCCGTCGGCCGCCGTTGGCTCGGCCGATTTGCGGGCCTCGCCGGTGCGGCCTTCTTCTCGATCACGGGGGTGCTGAACGGCGTCCAGGGGTTGTGGGCGAATGCCGAGCACTTCGTCCTTCCCTTCGCGCTCGGCGGGATCCTCGTGTTTGCGAACTGGCTCTCGCATCGTCGGCTGCGCAGCCTCTTCGTTTCGGGGCTGTTGCTCGGCTGTGCCCTGCTGATGAAGCAGCACGGTGCGGGCTTCCTGCTCTTCGTGGGCCTTCTTCTCTGCTGCGAGCTGTGGTCGATGCGATCGGAGGGATGGCGGGCGGTGGGCGGCCCCGTTGCGGCCCTCTCTTTGGGGGCGCTGCTTCCGATCCTCCTGGTCTTCGCGGCGATCGCGGCAGCCGGGGATCTGGATCGTTTCCTGCTCTGGACCACCGACTACGCGCTGATCTACGCGACCGCGAATTCCCTCGAAGTGGGGTGGGGGCAATTGCTGCTGAAAGGCGGTGCCCTGTTTCGCGAGACCGTGGCCATCAGCCTGCTCGCGCTGGCGGGGTTCTTCGCTCTCGACCGGACCCGCGATGGCCGGCGCGCAACGCTCGAGTTCTGCGCTTTCGCCCTGGTGTCCTTCGGGATCGTGAGCGCCGGGCTGCTCTACCGCCCGCACTACTTCGTGCTGTTGCTGCCCGCGGCCACACTCCTGGCCGGTGCCAGCCTCGGTTGGCTCCAACGCACACTGCGGGTGCGCGTGGGCCATGGCGTCGGGAGCGCACTCTCCTGGGGTGCTCTCGCGCTGGTGATGATCTTCACGATCGGAGTCAATCGCGACTACCTGCTTCGCGCGACGCCCGCGCAGGTCATGCACTACACCTACGGCTCCAGCCCCTTCGTCCCCGCCGCGGAGATCGGCAGGGTGTTGGGGGAGAGAAGCGACCGCGCCGACCGTATCGCCGTGGTGGGCTCGGAGCCGCAGATCTACTTCTACGCGAAGCGCCTCTCCGCCACGGGTTTCATCTACACCTATCCCCTGATGGAAGACCAGCCCCTCGCGGCCTCGATGCAGCGGGAGATGGCAAGCGAAATCGAAGCCGCGGCACCCCGCTACCTGGTCTACGTCAACGATTCGAGGTCGTGGATGTATACGAAGCGATCCGATACATGGATTCTCGAGTGGTTCGAGCGCTACAGCGAGGGCTACCGCGTGATCGGCTGGAGCGGAGTCGGCAAGCAGGCGACCGTTCGCTGGGGTACGCCAACGGCCTGGCCCCCGCGCGTGCAGCGGTGGATCGGGGTGTACGAGCGGATCGAACTCGACTAGGGAGCCGCGAAACAACCCGCCGAGACGACAACGTTGCCGACGATGGAATTATTGGTCCCGACGTTGTCTTCGATGCCGTCGGGCGAACCGTCGGAGCTGCCACACGTCGTATTGTCGTGGACCGTCCCGCGATCGACCCGGGTGAGGGTGAACCCGGCGGCGAAATACGGAGCTGTTCCGAACTGTTCGACCTTGTTGTTCTCGACGACCGCGCCCTCCAGCGATCTCAGGGATATGCCATCTCCGGCCCAGCGCACGGCGTTGTTCGCGACGTGCGGGTCTGGTGCGTAGGCAATGTCGATCGCCTTGCCCTCCGTCTCTGTCGACGGACGATAGATCTGGTTGTCCGCAACGACGACGTTGGGCCAGGCATTCCCGATGGTCACCGCTCCGCGGGCCCAGTTCGGTTGTTCGTCGACCATGAACGTGTTGCCGCTCACGATGTATTCACCCGGGACTCCTGGATCGGGATCGCAGATCTGTCCGAACAAGGGCCTAGCAAGAATGAAGTGTGAGTCGTCGAGTTGGCCGCCGTCGCAGTCGAAGTCGTTGTCCACGACCCGTACGTCGACAGTGTGGAGGAGACCCTCTTCGCAACTCGTCGATGCGTTGGTTGCGACGGGATGCACCACCACGCAGCTGTCGGCGAAGCCGGAAACCGTGTTGCCTCCGAATGTGATGCCGCGTCCGCGAAGGTCGACGCCGTGACCGTCTGGCACGAGTCGAATCTGCATGCCCGGACTCACGTCCGGCGTACTGCCAAGTGCGGTGTCGACCTCGATATCGATGTGCGTCGAGGTGGCGGCCTTGACCTCGAATCGCCGATCGTCGATCGCTCTCAGCTGCTCGAAACCCGATGTCTCGATCAGGCTACCCGCGGTGAAGTCTTGATCTACCGTGAGCCGGATCGTGGGTGGACTCGCGTCGATTGGTTCGGCGAGCGCAACCGGAGCCGCAGCGACGAAATACTGGATCGTTCCATTCGCCCCGGCGTCACGCCCGACGCCATTTTCGCCCAGCAACTCGAACGTGCCGGGCTGGCCCGGCTCTGAGTTGATCACCGTGTAGGTGTTTCCGATCAATTCGGTCATGCCATAGACGTTCACGAACTTGACCTGCTGACCATCGACCAGGGCGTGTGGCGCTACGATTTGGACGGGGTTCGTTGGGGAGGCGGAGATCACGGCCAGTTCGCCCACGATCGACCGAGCCGGGTAGATGCTGTTTCCGAGCACGGATACATCGAAGATGCCGTCGCCGTGGAATCGAAGCGGGCCATATAGTTCGTTGTCCTGGATCACGCCTCCGAGAATGTAGGCATCGTTTTCGCCGATCGAGTTCGGTACGAGGCGAATCGAAGCTGCGTCCCCCAGGTCGCGCACGTCCGGTGACACCTCGATGTGATTGTTCTCGAGCTGGAGCCACTCGATGGGCTGGTCGTCCTCTCCAGTCAATGCGAACTTCGCCCCGAAGCTTCTCGCACGGCACCAGTTGTCGCGAATCACGACGTTTCGGAAGCGCCTTCCGGGGACGCTGTTCGGATTGATGTCGAAACAGGATCCGAAGCGAGACGAACCCCATGAACCTTCGAGGGCATCGGAAATGCTGTTCTCGAAGATGATGTCACCTCCCGAGTACGCCGCATAAGCAGACCCTCCGCCGATCGAGGGGACGCCGTAGAATTCGTTGTGGTGGAGGTGCGCGTGCGAATCCTCATGCATGTTCAGGTCCATGGCTTCATCCCCAAGGTCCACGACCGTGATGTTGTAGACCTCCAGGGAGCCCAGCGTCGGAAACACTTTCAGGCCATGGGACTCTTCCCTCTGTAGGTAGCTGCTGTAGATGGGGTTCGGGTCGAGCCACGTCATGTCATGCAGCACCAATCGGCTGGTCGGCACGTAGACGTTGTCTTCCGCGTAGCAGTTGAATCCCGAATGGTTCGGATTTCCGATCGGGATGTCACTTGCCCAGTCGTAACAGACGTGAAACAGGAAGTTCCCGACCGGCGATTTCGGCATCAAGACGGTCTCGGGGCCCGCACCGAAGATCTCGACGGTCCCAGGGCACTGGTACGTCTCGTAGCCGATTCCGCTGTAGCTCCACTGTCGATGGCGACTGCCGATCGCGTAGTTGCCCGGTGGAATGTAGACGTTGGAGATATCGTTCTGGCACGCGTACCGGATTGCGAAACTGATGGCCTCTGCGTCGTCGGTCACTCCGTCGCCGGCCGCTTCCGGACAACCCGAGCACTCGCTCGGCATGTTCGTGACGTCGACATACGGACCATCCGGAAACACCGGGTCACCGACGCCGAGGGTTTCGGGTTGTTGCCACTCGTATGGATCCTGGATTGGATCGATTGGAGGCTCGTTCGTGATCCAACACAGGTCGGGCTCGCCAGCCGTAGCGCGCGAAATGACGCTGACGTCGCTCAGGTCGAGTACGCCATCGGGATGGCCGATCGGAGAGACATCGGCCTGGCGAAACTCGACGGAGGTGGGCGTTCGGGTCTGCATGACGAACGCGTAGGCGAGTTCCGAATCGCTGGCCGTCAACGTCCCGTCGCCATCCACATCACAAGCCCATTGGGGGCCGGTTGGAACCTCGCTCCCCGGGTCTTCCGATGCGGGATCTTCTTCCGGTGGATAGACGCGTGGGTCTTCCGTCTGCGACGCGGCTTGCTCGTCCGCGGGGGAGGAGGTCTCCGAGATGTGGTCCTCGGGCGGAGCAGCGTGACAGGCCAGGCCGAAAGCCGCGAGAGTGATCATCGCGAGTGCGTGTTTCTGGCCGATTGACAGCATCGAGTCTCAAACTGGGACAGGACGACGGAGCCGCAGCGGGGGACTCCCGTAGGGGAAGTGGCCGCGAAGCCACACGGGGTGTCAAGGAATCGGGGCCGAGACGGATGAGATCGGCAAGTTCTCGGATTTTCACGAGAAAATCGGAGGATTCGCGGGCCTTTGGCGGCTCGCGATCGAGTCGCTCGAGGAAGTCGGCAAGGGCCCGCCCCACTCCGGACCCCTCGATGAAGGAATTGCCAAGGATCTCCAGGCTCCGGGTCGGGTGGAACTGAAACCGACGACCGTGTTGATTGATCTCATTGGCGTAGACGTACAGACCGGCCGCCGCAAAGACCGACACGATCATCACAATCACGATCATCAGGGAAAATCTGGGAAACCACTGCCGCAGCGGGGATCCGCAGCACGCCCAAGAGAAGTAGGCAGTTCGTGTGCAGCGCCCTTCATGGAGCGCCGCTGTCATCCGATGAGAACTGTGCGAGTTTCCGGGCCGTTCGCCCGGGCCGCTCGCTACCGCCGCCGAACGAAGGTGCAATTGCACAAGGAGGAGGAAGACAGCCGCGATGTCGGAAGTGGTCTCGACCCATACCAGGCAGATCGAAAACCTGATCGGACTCTCGCTGCGCTACGGGATCGCGATGGGGATCGTGATCGGCCTCTCGGAGGTGGCGTGGGCCTACCAGCTCAACAACATCTTCCCGAGTCGATTCTACTACCTGCCAAGCGAGAGCTTGTGGCCGATCGTCAGCGTGGCTCTGTTCGCGGACACGATCCTGGTCCTGCTCGGCGCGATGACGGCCGGGGTGGTGCTGACGGCGGCGCGTCGATTCGCACGCGACGCCGCCGTATGGGGGCTGGTGTGCCGATTCGCGATCGTTGGCGGCCCTGTGGCGATCCTGCTCCTCTACTGGGCGCGTTCCTACATGACCGCCATGATGGGAGTCGACTTCAGTGCGGTGCGCAACACGTCGATCGGGGCCGCGCTCGTCTGTGCACTCCTCCTCAGCCTTCTGTGCCAGCGCTGGGATCTTGCGGGAAGAGGGCGGTATTCGCTGGCCGTGTGGGGGACCTCGGCGACAGCGCTCTTCGGGCTGTCGATCGTGGGGTTCGTCGAGTTCCGTTCGGAGCACTCCCCGCCGGCGGTAGAGATCGCGAACGAACCGGCATTGGGGCCGAACATCGTCTTCATCACGATCGACACCATGCGATACGACTACATTGGAGCCTACGGGAAGAAGGAAGTCGAGACTCCCTACCTGGATGCTCTCGCCGCAGATGGCGCGCTGTTCGACGCAGCGATCGCACACGCAGCCACGACATCACCCTCGCACGCATCGATGATGACGAGTCGCTTTCCCTCGTTTCACGGCTCGATCAACGGTCTCGCGATCCGCGAGGATCTCGGCACCTTTCCCCAGATCCTGCAGTCCCGGGGATACCACACCGCCGCGTTCGTCGCGGCGACGCCCTTGCGGTCGACCGACTCTGGCCTTCATAAGGGATTCGACCGCTATGAAGACTCGCTGGTTCCCTTTTCGATGTTCTTCGGGCGCGACGAATTCCAACAACTCGCGCTCTTTCAGTTCCTGGATCTCGTCGTCGGCACCTTCGTTCCGGGTCGCATCATCAGCGACCGCGCGTTGGACTTCCTCGAACACCGTCCCGAGGACAAGCCCTTCTTTGCGTGGTTCCACTACTTCGATCCCCATCGCCTCTTCTACATGCTGATCGAAGAGCCCTATCCAAAACCGTACGCGGGCAAGTTCGCGAACGATGGTCTTCCCCACGCGGAGGAGCGCGAGGATTATGCGGGGCGTGTGACCTACACCGATACCCAGATCGGTCGCGTCATCGATGACCTCAGAGCGCGCGGACTCTACGACGACGCGATGATCATCGTCACCGCCGATCATGGCGAGGCTTTCGGTGAGGTCCACGATGAAATCGAGGAGATGCACCACTCCCACTACATCTTCGATACGACCCAGCGTGTGCCGCTGATCATCAAACCCTCCAAACGACAGGCTGCAGCGCTGCGCGGGCTCTACGTCGAGCGGCAGGTCCAACTCGTGGATCTCGCTCCCACGATCCTCGATGTCGCGGGCTTCGAGGCTCCTGAATCGTATTCGGGCGTCACGCTCGTTCCGCTTCTCGAAGGTGCCACCAGCCTCGATTCTCCCGAAGTCGCCTACATGCAGAAGGTCCGATACCACATCACGGCCGACATGGACGACAGCATGGGCTGGATGCACGAAGAGAATCTCGTCGGTATGCGAACGCCGCGCTTCAAGTTCATCTGCAACAACAAGGGACACGACGAGCGGATGTACGACCTCGAGTCGGATCCCCATGAAACGACCAACGTCGTCGAAAGCTATCGCATCGAAGCCGACGCGCTGAAGAGCGACCTCTTTGGCGTGCTGGAACCCGACCCCAACAGCTCCATCGGGCAGCGGGAGATGGACCCGATGGTCGTAGAAAGACTCAAGGCGCTCGGGTACATGCAAGGCCCGTAGTGGCTGCCTACGTGAAGCGCGCGGCTGTCACCACGAGTCCCAGGAAGGCGAAGAGCCCGTAGACGCCAACCTTCAGTGGGAACGATGCACCTCGATACCATC
The DNA here is from genome assembly GCA_028278345.1 of Myxococcota bacterium. Taxonomy (GTDB): domain Bacteria; phylum Myxococcota_A; class UBA9160; order UBA9160; family UBA4427; genus DUBZ01. The sequence continues at coordinate 978 of JANQEL010000061.1, read as the reverse complement.
CATCCGCCGCCCAGATCATGATCAGCGGGTAGGCGATGCATCGATATCGCAAGAGCCCCAGATGCGTCGCGCCGACCAGCACGAAGACCAGGATCGGGTAGACGACGATTGGGAGCCGATTGCGGAGATCTCCGCCCAGGATGAGTGATCGCAACCCCACGATCATATGCGGGTAGAACGCGAGGGTGAAGAGCTGTGCCCACGATCCGATGAGGGACGGCAGGTAGTGGTCGAATCGGATCGAGGGGGGGAACGGAAGGATCGTAATCAGGAAAGTTGCAAGCGGAAGCTTGTAGATGTCGAAGATCGAGTCCATGCGTGCGAACGCGACCAATCCGCCTCCACCCGCCATCCGGTCGATGCGTGAAGCGCTCCCCTCCAGGTGGTGTTGCAACGTCTGGGTGGTATCCAAGACGCTTGTGACGAAACCTTCTCTCGCAACGAGGATGACGATGATGGATGCGATTCCACCGATGGCGAGCGAGACCACGGCTTGCGCCATGTTCCGCTGCTGGAATGCGTAGCAGATCGCAAACGTGGCAAAGAAGAACGGAAGCATGTCGCCACGCAGTGGCTCGATCGCGATCAGCCCGGCGATCATCCAGGCCATGTTGGGCACCGAGCCGAACCCGCCGCGCAACACCATGATCATGCGGTACAGGATCATCATCGCGAGAAGCTGGATGACAGCGTCCTTGCGATGATTGATGAAGATCATGGTCTCCCATGGAAAGATGGCCACCAGCAGCGTGGCCAGTCTGGCCACGCGTTCGCCATAGTAGATGAACGCCATCCTGAAGATGTATAGGAGTGTCATCGACGCAAAGAGGCAATTGAAGAAGCGCGGTACCAATGGGTTCTCGCCGAACACGATGTACATGACGGCTGTGAGCACGTAGTAGCCGGTATCCTTCGCCTTCCAGCCGAGGGAGTCGCGTGGGAGCCCCTCCTTGATCTCGATCGCCATGATGGCGCCGC
>JANQEL010000260.1 GCA_028278345.1 Myxococcota bacterium | reverse complement strand
GTCGACGGCAAACCGCGACGCATGCTCTTCGTGACCCTCGACTGAATGATGCGAGCGCTGAAAGTCGCGGGTGGCATCCTGGCCGTCCTGGTCCTGCTCGCCGCCTACCCCGCCTATCGCCTCTACGGCGAGCTCGCGAAGTCGGCGAGCGAAGACCCCCTCGTCTGGGAGGAGGACATCACCACCCTCGAAGCCGCCACGCGCGATCGGGGCGTACTCGAGCGCCCCGTCCTCTTCGTCGGCAGTTCGAGCATCCGCTTCTGGGAGAGCCTGGCCGACGACATGGCGCCCCTCGAGACGATTCGTCACGGCTTCGGGGGTGCCAAGCTCGGCGACATCGTGCACTACGCAGACCGCCTGGTGAACGCCTTCGAGCCCGTGGCCGTGGTGGTGTACTGCGGAAGCAATGACATCCAACCGGGCGGAGCGAAGCCGGCCGAAGAACTCCTCGCTCGCTACCAGCGCTTCGTCGAGATCGTGCGCCGCGATCTCCCCGATACGCCCATCTACTACATCGGCATCAAGCCGACGCCCCTTCGTTGGTCGGTCTGGCCCGAAGTGCAGGCCACGAACGCCGCGATTCGCAGCCATGCCGAGAGCTCGCCCGGGCTGCACTACATCGAGACCGGCCCGGCCTTCCTGAACGAAGCCGGTGAGCCCGATCCCGCGCTCTTCCGCTGGGACCGCCTCCACCTGAACGAGCATGGCTACGCGACCTGGACGCGTATCATTCGACCGCTGCTGCTCAACAACCTCGGCGTCCCCGAGGCAAGCTAGGAAACCCGTATGTATCGCCTCTTCTCCTGGGAACACAGCTACTTCTCCGGCAAGGCGCGCGCCTATCTCCGCTTCAAGCAGCGACACGGTGCGCTGGGGGATGGCTTCGAGGACATCCTCGCGACACCCGAACTGATCCAGGGGCTGCTCATACCGCGCTCGGGCAGCGGTGCCGTGCCCCAGCTCCAGACGCCGGACGGCAGCTGGGTGCAGGACTCGAGCGAGATCATCGACGTCGTCGAAGCCGCGCATCCCGCTGCACCCGTCGTCCCCGACCCGGCGACACGCCCCCGCCAGATGCTCGCCGCGTACCTGCTCGAACTCTTCGGCGACGAGTGGATGGTGGTGCCGGGCTTCTGGGAGCGCTGGTACTTCAGCGAAGACGGTCGCTCGCCGAACCATCGCGGCTTCAACGAGCAGCAGTGGGGCGCGGTGATGGCCGCAGGCGCACCGGGGGATGCGCGTCGCGCCGCGGGGCACGGCTTCTTCGAAGCCGCCTTTGGCATCTCGACCTCGCGCAGCGATCCGCGCGGCGTCTACGCGGGCCTCGTACACCTCGGCTGCGGCGGCGACATGGAGTTTGCCTGGCAGGCGAGCCAACACCGCATCCTCGAACGCCTCGAAGCCCACTTCAGTCAGCACGACTTCGTACTCGGCGGCATGCCGAGCCTCGCCGACTACGGCCTGCTCGCGAGCCTCTACGCGCATCTCTACCGCGATGCCGTGTCGGGCTTCGCCCTGCGCACCCACTTCCCGATCGTGTGCGAATGGGTCGAACGCACCAACGGTGAAGGCGCCCTCAACGCGCGTATGGAAACGCAGAAGCTCTACAGCCTCGATGACGACGGTGAGCTCTTGCCGCGCGTTGCGACGAGCGACGGCGGCGCCTGGCTCGAGGACGACGCGATCCCCGAAACCCTCGTTCCCATACTCGAGATATTCTTCGAAGAGATGTGGCCGGTGCTCAGCGATGCGTGTCGCGTCCTCACCGCCTACATCGAGAGCGATGCCCACGAAGCCGGCGGCGAAGTCCCGGGCAAAACCTTCACCGCGACCCCGGGCTTCGAACACCTCCAGACCGGCACCGGCGCCCTCACCCACGAATTCGAACTCGGGGGCCTGAAGGGACGCCGCATGGTCGTCCCCTATCAGGTGTGGATGTTGCAGCGCCTCGAAGCCGCGATCGAACGCGCGAGCGAGAGCCGCGAAGGCGAGCAGTCGTTGCGCGAGTTCGTTTCGGGCTTCTCGCGGGGAGAAGAGCTCCTCGAACTGTCTTCCATTTTGAAGGGCTGCCGTGTGCGCAAGGAAGGCGCCCTGCTCTACGCCGAGCGCTGATCGCGGTGTCGGAGTGCACGGGCGTTGCGGTCTTCATCCTTCGCGAACGCGACGGCGCGATCGAAACCCTGCTCTTGAAGCGCGCCGGCGGCGGCTTCGAAGAGGAGTGGTGTCCGGTCGCGGGGACCGTCGAGCCGGGCGAAGAGGCCGGAGCCACGGTGCAGCGCGAGGCTGCAGAAGAGACGGGGCTGCGCCTGCGCGAACTCGAGGCCAGCGAGATCCGCGTCTACCGGAGCCCGCAGCGCGACGGCCCCCACATCCGCATCTACTCGGCCTGGGTCGAAGCCGACGCCGAGGTGCGGCTCAACTACGAGCACTCGGACTTCGCCTGGTGCAGCTTCGAGCGCGCCCGGGAGCTGGTTTCGATCGACGCCCAACGAACGGCCCTCGAAGAAATCGAGCGAATCCGCACCCGGGGAGAACCCGCGCGCTTTATCGAGTTTCGCGCGCCCGACGAGTGAGCGATCTTCATCGGCCTTCGCCGCACGGGCGTTTCGACTATGCAGAAGACTCCCCGCATGGGCACAGCCATCGTCTTTCTATTGATCGTCGCCAGTCTGTTCGCACTCGCTTGCGGGATGCAGCGGCAGGCCCTCTACCCGGCGCCTCCCGCGCCGCCAGGCGAACCGACGCTCCCACCACGCGCGGAGCGCGTCTGGCTCGGCGATGACGACCTCACCGAAGCGTGGTTCCTGCGCCCGCCGAGTCGCGAGAATCGCTTTTCCGTCCTGATCTTCACCCACGGCAACGGCGAGCTGATCGATCACTGGGGACCTGTTTGGGCGAACGTGACCCAGCGCGGCGTCGGGGTGTTGCTCGTCGAATACCCCGGCTACGGACGATCCGGCGGGTCGCCCGGACAGAAGTCGATCACCAGGACGATGCTCCACGCCTACGACTTCATCGTCGATCAACCGGGAGTCGACCCCGACGCCATCGTGGCCCACGGGCGATCGCTCGGCGGTGGTGCGGCGTGCGCTCTCGCGCTGGAACGCCCTCTCGCCGCCATGGTGCTCGAATCCTCTTTTACGAGTGTCCGTGCGATGGCGAGCCGACTGGGTTTCCCCGGCTTCCTCGTGGTCGATCCGTTCGACAACCTCACCGCGGTGTCCGAACTCGACATCCCGATCCTCGTGCTCCACGGAGCGCACGACGAGATCATCCCGGTCGAACACGGCGAGGCGCTCGCGGCCGCCGCGGAGACCGAGTTGATCCGCATGCCCTGCGGTCACAACGACTGTCCGTTCTCCTGGCCGTGGGTCGAGCCCTTCCTCGCCGACCACGGCCTGCTCGATCGATAGGAGGAGCGTCATGCCGAATGAATCCGTCACCGGCTCGTGCTTCTGCGGGCAGGTGGGCTTCCACGTCGATCTGCCCACCGAGTGGTGTGGACACTGTCACTGCTCGATGTGCCGTCGCGCCCACGGCGCGGGCTACGTCACCTGGGTCGTGGTGAAGCGTGCGCAGTTCGCGATCGATCGCGGAGAAGACCAACTCGAGCGCTTCGCCTCTTCGGATCACGGCGTGCGCAGCTTCTGCAAGCGCTGCGGCAGCTCGCTCTTCTGTGAACTCTCCGAACAACCCGATTCGATCGACATCGTGCTCGCAAACTTCGACGGACCGATCGATCGGCCGCCTTCCTTCGACATCCACTTCGACAACCGTGTAGATTGGATGCCGATCGATCCCGCGTTGCTCAAGCTCGGCGGCACAAGCGGCATGGAACCCATCAAAGAGGACGACGCATGAGTGATCCGCACGCCATCGAAAGCGAGGAACAGCTTCGCGAATTGATCGAACCGCCGAACCCGGTGATCCAGACCAAGCTCTTCGAGAGCATCGATCCCTTCGCCAAGCGCTTCATCGAGCACGCGCCGATCATCATGGTCGCGACGGGTTCGCCCGAGCACGGGCTCGACGTGTCGCCCAAGGGCGACGCCCCCGGCTTCGTCGAAGTGGAGAGCGAGAAGATCCTGCTGATCCCCGAACGTCCGGGCAACAAACTCGCCTACGGCTTTCGCAATATCCTGGCGAATGCGCAGATCGGTTTGATCTTCATCGTTCCCGGCGTGAAGGAAACCCTGCGCGTGAACGGTCGCGCCGAACTGACCCGCGACCCCGAAGTGCTCGAACGCCTCAGCGCGCGCAACAAGCCGGCCCTGCTCGCCACCCGGGTCCACGTCGAGGAGAGCTTCTTCCACTGCGGCAAGGCCTTCATCCGCTCCAAGCTGTGGAAGCCGGACAGCTGGCCCGAGGGCATGAAGGCCGATCTCGGCAAGCAGCTGGCCGCGCGAATGAAGGCGGGCGACGACGTCGCTCGGGAAATCGAGACCTCCCTCGAAAAGAACTACGACGAAGAACTCTACTAACGCTTCGAAAGGAAGAACCGTGCGCGTACTCAAGAGCCTGCTCGAAATTGCCATCGGCCTCGGGATCGTCCTCGCCGTCGTGACCTACAGCTGGACCTTCACCCCGATCGGTCGTCTCGAATACGCGGCGGCCCTGGTCGCGCGCATGTCGGAGTGGGACGATCGACCGATCGACTTCTCCGCCGAGGCGCGCATGGCCGCGAACGACATGGTTCGCGAGCGCCTGCCGAAGGGGCCGGAGATGGCGCGAGTCGAAGACCGCACGATCGAGGCGAACGGTGCCGAGATCCCGATCCGCGTCTACTGGCCCCGCATCGAAGACGGGATCGACGAGCCCCTGCCCGTCTATCTCGACATCCACGGTGGTGGATGGTGGATGGGGGACGGCTTCGCGATGGAAGGCGCCGTCAAGACGCTGGCGAACAACGCACAGATGATCATCGCGTCCGTCGACTACCGCATGGCGCCCGACCATCCCTATCCCACCCCCCTCGACGATTGCTACGCCGCGCTCGAATGGCTCTACGCCAACGCCCGGGAACTCGGCGGTGACCCGAACCGCCTCGCGATCGGCGGCGGCAGTGCCGGCGGCAACCTGAGCGCCGCTCTCGCCCTTCGCGCACGCGACCAGGGCGGACCCCCGATCCGCTTTCAACACCTGATGATTCCCGCGACGGATCTCGCCGGTGAAGACTGGCCGTCCTATCGCGAGGCGGGCGAGCGCTACATGCTGAAGGTCTCGGGGCTCGCGCAGATGTACGAGGCCTACGTCCCCGATCCGGCGATGCGCCGCCATCCCTACGTGAGCCCGCTCTTCGCCGACGATCTATCGGGCCTGCCACCGGCGCTCGTGATCACCGCGCACTTCGATCCCCTGCGCGACCAGGGCATCGCCTACGCCGAGCGACTCGAAGCCGCCGGGGTGCCGACCCAGCTCCACCGAGAAGGCGGCCTTCACGGCTTCTTCGGTTCGCCGGAACGCTCGGCGCGCGTGCAGCGGATCACCGCGGCTGCGGTGCGCAAGGCGCTCCACGGCGCGCGCAGCTGAGCTTCAGGCGTCGCTTTCCTTCGGTACGGGGACGCGCTCGAACTGCGGGAGATCGTCGAGTATCTCCGTCCAGGCCGCCCGCTCGCCGACGAAGACGTGCAGCTGGATTCGACTGCCGTGATCGCCGTCGAACAAGCCGGTTCGCAACCGCAACTTTCCGGGGATCGACTCCGTCTTCTTCATGACGGGGGAGCCGCAGTTGCTGCAGAAACTCCGCACGTTTCCGGGGGAAGACTCGTAGCTCGAGAGCAGCTCGCGCCCCCGCAGCCACTCGACGTGATCCTCCTCGACCGTGACGTTGGTCGCGCACTCCGCCCCGGACGCCTTGCGACACTCGTTGCAGTAACAGCGCGCCATCGCCTCGAACGGGCCGCCCGCGCGGTAGGCCACACCCCCACAGAGACAGCTTCCTTCGACCATTCGTCTGAACCTCCTGTGCGGGGCGCTCGTCCAACCCGACGGTATCGGATCTCGGGGTGCGAGCATCGATCGCAGGCCCTCGGTACGGTCTCGGTTCCCACGCGCCCCGAAATATCGAGGAATCCAGGAATCAAAGGAGATCCAGCATGCTGATCGTCGCCGCCGAGATCGAAGTCGAAGCGGGAGCCATCGAGAAGGTGAAAGACGCCCTCGCCACGATGGAGAACGAAACCCGCAAGGAACCCGGTTGTCAGACCTACGCATTCTCCGTCGACGTGTGCGATCCCTCGATGATGCGCATCACCGAGCTGTGGGACGACATGGCCGCCCTCGAAGCCCACTTCGCCACGCCCCACATGGCCTCCTTCGGTGCGGCGATCGGCCAGGTCCAACCCAAGAGCATGAACGTCAAGGTCTACGAGATCGCCGGCGAAGTCGCCCTGCCGGGCCGCGGATGACGCGATGAGAGTCGTCAACATGCGTATGCGGTGGATCGCGAAAGCGACCGTACTCTGCACGATCGCGGTCAGCCTGGCCGCCGTCGGCACCGCCGGTACGGCGCGCGCGAACGCGGCCGCCACGATTGAGGTCGCAGACGCGGCGCGTAGCGCATCGACGACCCATCACGTCATCCTGCTCCACGGCCTCGGCCGCAGCGAGCGGGCGATGAGTTGGATCGGGCGGCGAATCATGAACGCCGGCTACACGATCCACAACATCGGTTATCCGTCGCGCAAGAAGAGCGTCGAAGAACTGGCTGCCGGCCTCGCGAGCCAGGTCGAGGCGTGCTGCAACACACCGGGTTCGACGCTCCACTTCGTCACGCATTCGATGGGGGGCATCGTGTTGCGTGCACTGCTCGCCGATTCGCGTCCCGAGAACCTCGGTCGCGTCGTGATGCTGGCGCCTCCCAACCGCGGAACCGAACTCGTCGACGAATTGGAGAAGAGCGAATTCTTCCGCTGGGCCGCCGGGCCGGCCGCCCAGCAACTCGGCACGGGCGAAGCGAGCGTGGCGGTGAAGCTCGGGCCGGCGGACTTCGAGGTGGGCGTGATCACCGGAGACCGCTCCCACAACCCGATCGGCTCCCGGATGATCCCCGGCAAGGACGACGGCACCGTGGGAGTCGAGAGCGCGAAGCTCGAAGGCATGGCGGACTTCCTGATCGTCGACGAGAACCACAATCGCATCCTGCGCAGCCAACCCGTCGCGCGCGAAGTCGTCTTCTTCCTGCGCAACGGCCGCTTCACCCGCTCTTCGCTCACCCCGGAAGAGCGCGCCGAGTACGGGGGCATCGTCGCCGGACCCATTGAATGAAGCTCCGCGTCGTTACACGCCTCCAGTGAGGTCGCACGATGACTGCGCGCAAGACGTCCAGGAAGAAGGCTTCGAAGAAGAAGAAGACGGCTCGCAAGAAAGCCGCCCGAAAGAAGGCGGCGAGGAAGAAGGTCGCGCGAAAGCGGGGACTCACCTTCGCCGGCGCACGCAAGATCGCCCTCGCGCTGCCCGGTGTCGAAGAGGGCACCTCCTACGGAACTCCCGCCTTCAAGCTTCGCAAGAAGCTCCTCGCGCGGATGTGGGAAGATGGCGACACGATCGTGCTGTCCTGCGACCCCGACGATCGCGATCTGCTGCTCGACGTACGGAGTGAGACCTTCTTCGTGACCGATCACTACCACGGCTATCCCTACATCCTGGCGCGCCTCTCCGGGCTCACGCACGAGACTCTCGCCGAACGCCTCGAAGCGGCGTGGTGGCGACACGCCAACCAACGCGAGCGCGAGGCCTTCGAAGCCGACGGTTAGCGCGGTTGGGTCCGCCATCGATCTCGCGGCCCCGCGGCGATTTTCGTAGGCTCGACCCACGTAATGTCTCTCCGTTCGGCCCTCCCCCCGATACTCCTCCTGTTCGCCCTCGCGGCCGGCCCACTCGCGTGCGGCCCGATCCCGGGCGGCTCGCTCTCGGGCAACGAATCCGACTTCCCCGACGATTGGACACCGCACCTCGACGAGGGCCGTGCCTTCTGCGAGATCGAGTCGCGCGCGAGCGACCCGCACTCGATCCAACTCGACTGTTTCCTCTACGAAGGCGCGCTCCACGTTCAATCCCATCGCTGGGCCCTCGCCTCCTGGTGGCCCACGGAGAGCTGGGCCTCGATCTGGATCCAGGAACCGCTCGTGCGGCTTCGCGTCGGGCAGCAGATCTTCGACGCAACGGCGGAGCTGGTGAGCACGCCGGTCGACCGCATCCCCGTGCTCGAACTCCGGGGCTACGACCCGGTGCCGGATGGCATCGCCGTCTTCCGCTTCGTGCCACGAGACGAGTGAAACGCGATGGATCGATCGCCTCTGCCCTCCTTCACCTCGGTCGCCGTCTCGAAACCGGTGGTGCGCCGGGCCCTGGGCTACGCGGTGGTGGTCGGAGCGATTCTGATCGGGATCAATCACGGCGATGCACTGCTTCGCGGCGAGTTCGATTCGGTGCGGCTCTTCAAGATGGCGTTGACCATACTCGTGCCGTACACGGTTTCGACGCTCTCGAGCGTGCAAGCCACGCGCGAACACGCCGCCAGTACCCTCGACGCGCGTGGTAGCATCGCGGGTCGAGAAACGAAGTAACGAAGCATCGAAGTAGAGGAGCACGAGGATGGAAATCGAAGGCGGATGTTATTGTGGCGCCCTGCGATACAAGGCCAGCGGTGATCCACTGATGAAGATCCAATGCCACTGCCGCGAGTGCCAGTACGTCAGCGGCGGCGGGCCCAACTACTCGATGGCGCTTCCCTCGGACGGCTTCGAGTACACCAGGGGTGAGCCCAGGGGCTTCACGCGCAGCGACCTCGAGAACCCCGTGACGCGCGAGTTCTGCGGCGAGTGCGGCACCCAGATCCGGAGTCTCGCCCCCGCGCTACCCGGCGCATCGATCATCAAGGTGGGCACGCTGGACGATCCCGCCGCCTTCGAAGGCCCGCAGGTCGCGATCTTCACCTGCGACCAGCAGCCCTTCCACGAGATTCCCGAGGGCCTGCCCAGCTTCGATCGCACGCCGGGCTGATCGGACGGCCGGGCGAACATGAGCGAAGAGCGAGCCCTCGCCGATCGCATGTCGAGCTACGGCGACGCCGTGGCGGCCTTCTCCCTGGTGAATACCCTGGGTTTCTTCGCCGCGATCGCGGAGGTCGAAACCCGCTGCGCGCTCGAGGACAACCGCCTCTTCGTGGTCGCGATCATGTTCGTCGTGCAATCGATGTACGTGGCTGCGGTGATCGGGCTGCGAAGGACGGAAGTGCGACTGCGCACCGGGATCGAATCGTCCGAAGTGGTCACCCACTTTCGCGAGGCGTGGCATCGTGCGCGCGTGATCTTCACCGTCGTGATCGCGTTCCTCCTCGCCCTGCTCGCCTGGCTCACGATTGGAGGGGATTCATGTCAACACATGGTGCAATGAGGTTTCGGGGCGTGGCTGCTGCGGCCCTGGCTGCCAACCTGATCGCCTGCGGTGGACCGCTGCTGGTGTTTCCGGGAGGTCGTCTCTCGGGAGAGGTGGTCGACCCGCCGAACGACTTCAGCTTCGCCGACGACACCTTCATCGATCTCGAGACGCGTCCGGGGGATCCCTACTCGGTCGAACTCAACTACGTGGTGAAGAACGGTCGCCTCTACATCGACCCGGCCGAAGGTCGCGCCTGGCTCGATCACATCCGCGAAGACCAGAACGTGCGCGTGCGCATCCACGACAAGGTCTATCCGTTGCGGGCCGTGCTCGTCGAGGATCCGGCCGAACTCGAAGGCTTCGACGAGAGCCGGGTGATCTATCGCCTCGATCCGCGCTAGGCCGCGTCAGTCGTCGATCGGGATCGCGACTTCGGTTTCCAGGGCTTCGGTTGCGACGTCCGCCGGATCGTTGCGATAGAACTCCCACACGGTGGTGCCGGTCGCGTGTCCGCGCTCCTGCATCCACGCGATGAGAGCGTGATGGGCGAGCCCCAGGGTCTCGTAGGGACCGACGTGCACCAGGCTCGCGAACGAGCCGCCCGGGAGTTCGGCGAGTTCGAGCCGCGGCGGCAGCAAGGCCTCTGCGTCACGGGTGCTCGCCTCGATCTCGATACAGGCTTCGAGTTCGATGCGATCGCGATCTTCGTGAAAGGTATTGAGCACGAAGGGGGACTCGCGCGGCTCGGCCTTGCACTGCGAAACCGCTTCGAAGAGCGCATAGACGAGGGCGGTCGTGTCCGAGATCAGCGATGCGGCGTCCGTCACGGCACCCATCCGCGCGACCAAGCGCGCAGGGTGCTCGCGAACGTCGACCTCATAGGCCGCGAGCCCGCCCGCGTGGGAGAGATGACGCAGGGAGAGCAGCGCCGACTCCTTGCGCGCGATCTCGGCTTCGATGCGCGCGGATTCGCCGTCGACCAGAGCGCTCAACTCATCCGGGCTGGCCCGCAGGAGATCTCGAATGGCATCGAGGGGAAGATCGAGGGAACGCAGCATGCCGATCATCACGGCATCGCGTGCCTGCTCGCGGCTGTAGTAGCGATAGCGCGACTGTGGATCCACGAAGGCCGGGGCCAGCAGCCCGAGCTCGTCGTAGTGGCGCAGCGCCTTCACGCTCAGCCGGCAGCTGCGCGCGAAGCGCCCGATCGGCATGAGGTTCCCCAGATCCACTCGCTACGCGCCCTCCGCTTCGTAGGATGCCGCAAACTCCTCACTCGGCGGGATCACCTTCACGACGTCGACGAGCAGGCCCTCGGGATCGCGCGTCATGAAGTGTCGCTGTCCCCAATCTTCATCGCGCAGCTCGAGCACGATGTCGTTCCCACGCTCGCGCGCGCCATCGTGTACGGCATCGACGTCGTCGGTCTCCACGGTGACGATCACGCCACACGGCAGCATCCGGAAGCCTTCGGGCACGCTCGGATGGTCGACCTGCACGAAGGCCATTTCGACGTGGGGCGCACCGGGATATTGGAGCTGCACGAACCAATCGGCCTCGAACACGGCCTTCAGGCCGAGCAGCTTCTCGTAGAACGAACTGGCTTTGGCGACGTCGCCACAGGGAATCACGGGATAGAGATTCTTCATCGTTTCCTCCACAAACGCCTCGAGGGGCGGTGTGGAGAGCTTGGGGTCTGCCCCAGTGGGAGAGTCAAGAGCAGAGTCGAGAGCGGTCTGCGAAGGTATCGAAGGGCCCCCTCCCCGATCGAGCGGGGGTTGGCATACTTCGCGGCTTCGTCTGCGGCGCCGTCCGCCGAAAAGGTTCCCATGGCTCGCTGGTTTCGCTCTTCACGCTTCCTCCTTGCGCTCGTCGCGGTGCTCGCAGGCCTCGTTTCGCTGTCCCGGGCGCAGATGGGCGGCCTCGTCGTCGAACCTTCCGCCGGGCAGCGCCTGGTCTGGGAGTTCGTGCTCGACGCGAAGCAGCGCAATGACGGGCGCCCGAACGAACCCGCGATCGAGAGCCGCGGCAGCGGTGTGGGCCGCCTGGTGTACGACACCTCGTCGAAGCTCCTGCAGTACGAGCTCCACTGGAGCGATCTCGAGGGCGAGGTCACGGGGGTCGAGCTGCGGGGCCCCGCGCGAGCGCATCAGAGCACCGCGCGCCGACTCACCGAGTTTCCCTCCAACACGGAGATTTCCCGGGCGCGCGAGGGACACATGAGTGGAGAACATGTGCTGCGGGAACAGGTGCAGCCCGGTTTCGAGAGGCTTCCGACGGGTTCGATTCTCATCGTTCTCGTGAACTCGGGCGGCTACCTGAGCATCCAGACGACCGCGCATCCCAGGGGCGAGATACGCGGCAACGTCGGCCACGCGATCTCGGCCGAGGCTCCGCCCACAACGGAACCCTGAATCCGTACGCGCCGCCGCGCCTCCAGATTCGGTTGCGAGAGGCCGATGGAGAGCGGCAGGCGATCGGCAACGGCCGCCTCTGGGCCTCCTCATCCTGCCAAGCGCAGCGATGAGCTGCGCATCGATCCGATGCGCGCGCCCGCCCGACCTTCGCGGCAAGGTACCCGCCGCGCGCCATCGGAAGCCCATGAGCGAGAGCAGCGACAGCCGAAAGATCACGAGCCGAAGCGAAGCCCTGCTCACCGCCTGGGGTCGCTTCGTGGTCCGACACCGCCGGTGGGCGATCGCGCTGTCACTACTCGCGACCGCATGGTGCGTGAGTTACGTGCCCCAGCTGGTCGTCGACAATTCGACGGAGAGCTTCCTCCGCCCCGACGACCCCGCGAACATCCGCTACCGCGTGTTCCGCGACCGCTTCGATCGCGACGACCGCGTGATCGTCGCGATCGCGCCTCCCGACGTCTACGACGCCGGCTTCCTGAAGAAACTCCGCCGCCTCCACATCGCGATCGAAGACGAGGTGCCCTACGTCGCGGAGGTGACGAGCCTCTTCAACGCGCGTTCGACGCGCGGTGAAGGCGACGAGCTGATCGTCGAAGACCTGCTCGACGGTTGGCTCGACGAATGGCCCGCCGACCCGGCCCCCACCCTCGCAGGCCTGCGCGAGCGCGTGCTCGCGAATCCGCTCTATCGCAACGCCCTCGTTTCCGAGGACGGAACCCTCACCACCATCACCATCAAGCCATTCACCTACTCGGCGACGAACGAAGTCGATGCCCTCGCGGGCTTCGACGACACCGGCAGTGGTGACGAAGAAGAACTCGTCCTCCTCACGGCCACCGAGAACGATGCGCTGATCGCGAAGTTGAAGGACATCGTAGAGAGCTACCGGAGCGACGACTTCGAGATCCATCTCGGCGGCGCGCTCGCGGTCACCGATCACATCAATCGCGCGATGGAGCGCGACATGGGTCCCTTCATGGCGGTTTCGGTCCTGATCATGATGACCCTGCTCTACATGCTGTTCCGTCGGGCTTCGGGCTCGGTGCTTCCCGTCGTGGTGGTGCTGCTCTCCGTCATGGCGTCGATCGGCATCATGGTCTGGATCGAGATCCCGGGCTCGAATGCCGTGCAGATCCTGCCCGTCTTCCTGCTCTCGGTCGGGATCTGCGATGCGGTCCACATCCTGACGATCGTCTTCCAGCGGCTTCGCACGGGCGACGCCCAGAACGACGCCGTGATCTACGCGGTCGGACACTCGGGGCTCGCGGTGGTGATGACGAGCATCACGACGGCCGCGGGGATGGCATCGTTCCGCGGCGCCTCGATGGCTCCGGTGGCGCATCTCGGCATCGTCGCCCCGATCGGCGTGATGCTCGCCCTCGTGTACACGCTGGTGCTGCTGCCCGCCCTGCTATCGGTGATCCCCCTGCGCGCGCCGCGCAGTGCGAAGCGCGGCGGCACCGGGCGCGCCATGACGCGGGTGTTGGTTCGCATCGGGGATGTCTCTGCCGACCGTCCGGTGGCGGTGCTCATGTGCACGGCGGCCGTGCTCTCGTTCTTCATCTACGGCGCGTCGCTCGCCCGCTTCAGCCACCGCGCAACCGATTGGTTCGAGCCCGGCGATCCGATTCGCGAGTCGGCGCTGCTCCTCGACGAGAAGCTCCGCGGCACGATGTCCCTCGAAGTCGTGCTCGACACCGGGAAGGAAAACGGTCTCCACGAACCCGACGTCCTGCGGAAGATCGAAGCGGCGGGCAAGCGGGCCGAGACGATCGACGCTGGTGAGCTCTACATCGGCCAGGCGGTATCGATCGTCGACATCGTGAAGGAAACCCACCAGGCGCTGAACGAGAACCGCGACGACTTCCGCGTCGTACCCGACGATCGCGCGTTGATCGCCCAGGAACTCCTGCTGTTCGAGAACAGTGGCGTCGACGACCTCGAAGAGATCGTCGACACCCAGTTCCAGACGGCGCGCCTCTCGCTCCGCGCTCCCTTCGTGGACGCCCTGCTCTACGAGGATTTCATCGAGCAGGTGCGCGTCGAGATCACGCAGACCGTGGGGCCCGACATCGACGTCGAGATGACGGGCTTCATGCCGGTGCTGGCCAGCGTGATGAGCGCGGTGATCTCCAGCATGGCGCGCTCCTACGCGATCGCGCTCCTGATCATCACGCCGATCATGATCTTCCTGCTGAAGGATCTGCGCCTCGGCGTCATGAGCATGATCCCCAACTTGATCCCCATGGTCGTGACGATCGGCATGATGGGTTGGCTCGGCATGCCGATCGACGCCACCACGATGATGATCGGCGCGATGGTGATCGGGCTCGCCGTCGACGACACCATCCACTTCATGCACAAGTTCCGCATCTACTTCACGGAGCTCGGCGATTCGAAGCTCGCGATCCGCGCGACCCTCGAGACGACCGGCGCCGCCCTGCTCTTCACGAGCCTGGTGCTCACCGGCGGCTTCGGGGTGTTCCTGATGGCCTCGATGGTCAACACCCAGAACTTCGGCTTCCTCGCCGCCACCGGAGCCGCGACCGCCTTCCTCGCCGACCTCATCGTGGCCCCCGCGCTGATGACCCTGGCCACCCGCGGCAGCCGCACCCGCGATGGTGATGTCATCGACATCGCCGACGCCGCGCCCTCGCAGCCCTGAGGGCTCCCCGACACGCCCGCGCGAGTGCTTTACACAACTTTGCATTCGCGAAATCGGCCTGAAACGCCCCCGGCCGATGTTCCCGTCGACGGCTCGCAAGACGCGGCGAGCCTCCTAAGACGGGAGCAAGAACCATGTCGTACCAGGACCAGGGCAATACCTCTTTCTTTCGACTCGACGGCTGGGGCCTTCCCATCGTCGGCGTGCTGACCATGCTGCTGGCGTTGGTCGCCATCGCAGCCACCCGGGCCGAAGCCACCGACAAGGAATCGTGTGAAGGCGAAGCCTGCGTGGAGGCGGCCGACGACCATCACGGTTGGGGTCACCACCGCCGCGGGCACGGTTTCTTCGGCCGCCGGGGCCACCACGACCCCGAAGAGGCGAAGGAACACATGCAGTACGCCGCAGGCTGGATGATGCGCAAGCTCGACGTCGAAGAGCCGGTGCGCGAACAGATCCACGCCCGCCTCGAAACCGCTTTCGACGACCTCCACCCCATCGTGGAGAAGCACCGCGAGTCGAGGGGGGTATGGGTCGAGGCCATGTTCGGCGAAACTGTCGACCGCGAAGCCCTCGAGGCCCAGCGGAAGCAGGCGATGGAGAGTGCCGAACAGGCGATGCAGATCTTCACCGACACGATGGCCGACGTCTCCGAGATGCTCACCCCCGAGCAGCGCGCCCAGATCACCGAGCGCATCGAGCGGCATCGGCATCACCGACGCCATTGGTAGACTCCCAGCGTGGGCGACCGGGTACTGATGATCGAAGACGACGAGAACCTCTCGGCCATGCTGGCCGAGTACCTCGCCGATTTCGGTTTCGACCTGGTCGCCCGCCCGAACGCCGGGGCGGGGCTCGCCGAGCTCGCGGGTTCGAACTTCGCGGCCCTGATCCTCGACGTGATGTTGCCCGACATCGACGGCTTCGAGGTCTGTCGACGCATCCGCGCGGATGAAAGCCACGGCGACCTGCCGATCCTCATGTTGACGGCGCGCGGCGAGGACACCGACCGCATCGTGGGGCTCGAACTCGGGGCCGACGACTACCTGCCGAAGCCGTTCAACCCGCGAGAGTTGTTGGCTCGGCTGCGCGCGATCTTGCGACGCCGCGGTAGTGCACCTGCCGCCGGTGCGGCGCCGCTGCGGTTCGGTCGCCTCGAGATCGACTCGGACGCGCGGCGGGCGCGTCTCGATGGCCACGAGATCGACATCACGAGCCACCAGTTCGCATTGCTGCTCGTGCTCGCCCAGAACGCAGGCCGCGTACTCTCCCGCGACCAGCTGATGGACAAGGTACGCGGCGAAGCCCTCGAAGCCTTCGACCGCAGCATCGACGTGCACATCTCGCGGATCCGCGCGGCGATCGAAGACGATCCGAAGCATCCGAAACGCATCATCACCGTGCGCGGAGCGGGCTACGTCTTCGCTCGCCGACAGGATGACGGCGGAGACGATTGATGCGCCGCATCTACTGGCAGTTCTACCTCACGGTGCTCGGCGTGCTGCTGCTCTTCGCCGTGATCAACATCGCGGTCTGGGCACCGCGCGAGAATCGCTTCACCCACGAGCGAATGCTTCCGGCCCTCGAACGGACCGTCGACGAGTACCTGCCAGGCGCGGATCGCCCCCCCGAAGAACTCGAGGCCCGACTTCGCAGCCTCCACGATCGCTTCTACATCCAGAGCGCCGTGCGTCTCGGGCGCGAGGTGATCGCCTCGAGTGACGCCGAGACCGAAGCCTTCGCGCGCGAAATCGACCTGGACCGCCAACGGCACCGCTTTCGCCGGCATCACATGGTGCTGCGGATCAGCGGCGATCGTGTCGTCGTCGTGCGCCACAGTCGTCCACCGTGGATGGCGCGCTTGGGCGGAGCGGGTGCGTTCATCGCGCTGCTCGGGCTCGCGGTGGGCGTCGGCGCCTACCCCCTCGTCAGGCGCATCACGCGACGCCTCGAGCGGCTTCATGCGCGCGTCGAAGACCTCGGCGGCGGCGACCTCTCGGCACGGGTCGAAGTCGAGGGCAAGGACGAGATCGCCGAACTCGCGCGCAGCTTCAATCGCGCGGCCGATCGCATCGAAGCCTTGGTCGAGAGCCAACGCGGACTCCTCGCGAGTGCGTCCCACGAATTGCGCACGCCGCTCACCCGCCTGCGTCTGGCCGTCGAACTGCTCGCGGAAGACGCGCGCGAGGAAGTGCGCGAGCGCGTGGTCCGCGACATCGCCGAACTCGACGAGTTGGTCGGCGAAATCCTTCTCGCGAGCAAGCTCGACACCCTCGATGGCCTCGAGCGCGAAGAGGAGTTCGAGTGGCTGGCGATCGTCGCCGAAGAAGGCGCACGCGTCGGGGCCACGACGACCGGCGAACCCTGTTCCCTGCGCGGCGACGCCCGCATGCTGCGTCGGTTGGTGCGCAACCTCTTCGAGAACGCGAAGCGCTACGGCGCGGGGACACCGATCGAAGCGCATCTCGAAATCTCGGCACCGGGTCGGGCGACCCTCGCGGTGATGGATCGCGGACCCGGCGTCCCGAGCGAAGAGCGCGAGAGGATCTTCGAGCCCTTCTACCGCCCGGTGGGCACGCGCGAGAGTGTCGATGGCGGCGTGGGGCTCGGCCTTTCCCTCGTCGACAAGATCGCGCGCCATCACGGCGGCACCGCACGCTGCGTCGCACGCGAAGGCGGCGGCACGCGCTTCGAGGTGGAGCTTCCGGTCGCCGGCTAGTCGTCGTTCGTGACGACGACGCCGACCAGCAGCATGACGAAGTGCATCGAGCCCAGGCCGAGTAGCAGGAGCAGACCGAGCAGGTAGGCGCCGAAGCTCCGCTCGAACACGAGGGCAAAGGTGTTCAGCGTCTGCACGATCAGCGTCGTCGTGATGAAGAAGCCCACCACCGGTTCGAAGCGACGCGTCGACCAGGTGCTCTCGCGTTCGATGGCGTGCATCCGCGGCACGACGACGATCATGTGGAGGGTCAGGAAGAGCGCCATCGCACCGCTGCAGGCCCCCCAGATCGTCTCGTTCTCGAATGCGAAGTAGTGCATCACGAAGGGCAGGAGCGAGAAGAAGAGCGTGGCCAGGCTCGATTCGATCATCAGCCAGAGGCGAAACGAATCCTCGCGCGCCCACGATCCCCCGCCGCGTTGACCCAATACGCCGACGACCGAGGTAAAACCCGCGTAGGCGATCGAAACCTCGCAGATCGTGAGCAGGACGTCAGAACCTTGCATCGCATGGGCCTCGGAGGGAGTTGGGTCGGCAACAGGCTATCCCAGATCGCCGGGAACCTTCGGGAAACCAACGAGGTGTCGGGGCCCCGGACCGCTCGACATCATTCGGTCCCCACGTCGACCGGGAGCGAGCGATGTGCGAGGGAATCGCCGATGTTGCTCCACATCAAGAAAGCATGACGCGCCAGGAGGCCCGAAGATGAGCCTACGACTCGAACACGCCAACATCGCCGTCAAGGACATCGACGCCATGATGCGATTCCTGAAGACGGCCTTCCCCGAGTTCGAACTGCGAGCCGAGGGATCGAACGCACCGAAGGGACGCTGGGTGCACATCGGCCTCGACGAGACCTACATCGCGCTCAACGAAGCGCGCGAGTCGGCCACGACCCGCGTGCCCTACTCCGACGATCCCGGCCTCAACCACCTCGGCTACGAGGTCGACGATGTCCATGCCCTGCGCGAGCGCCTGCTGGCGGGGGGATATCAGGAGTCGACCGTCCCGAACAAGCACCCTCATCGCACGCGCATCTACTTCTACGATTGCGACGGCAACGACTGGGAGTTCGTCGAGTACCACACCGAAGACCGGGCACTGCGACACGATTACGAGCTACCGGACTTCTAGAAGCCGGGTTGAGATAGACTGCTCGGATGCTTCGCCTCTACGATTACTTCGAATCCGGCAACGCGTACAAGGTGCGCCTGTTGCTCCACCAGCTCGACATCCCCTTCGAACTCGTTCCCGTCGACATCCTGGAGGGCGAAACGCGCAACGCTGCCTTCGAGGAGAAGAACCTCAACCACCGGGTACCCGTTCTCGAGTGGCCCGATGGCCGCTGCCTCGCCGAATCGAATGCCATCCTGCTGCATCTCGCAGAAGGCACCGACTTCCTGCCGAGCGACCCCTTCGACCGCGCCCTCGCCACCCAGTGGATGTTCTTCGAGCAGTACAGCCACGAGCCCTACATCGCGGTCGTGCGCTTCTGGCACTTCTCTGGAACGGTTGGCGAGCACGAGGACGAACTCGAAGCCAAGGTCGCCCGGGGCTACGAAGCACTCGACGTGATGGAGCGCCACCTGGAGGGTCGGTCGTTCTTCGTGGCCGACCGCTACTCGGTCGCCGACATCGCCCTCTACGCCTACACCCACGTGGCCCACGAGGGAAAGTTCGATCTCGACCGCTACGCGAACATCCGCGCCTGGCTCGAGCGCGTCGCGTCGCAGCCTCGATACGTCGGCATCGAGGACGAGGTCGGTACGAAGGCGTAGAGGGGTCTAACTGAACGCGTCGATGCGGGCGCGCAACCGCTCCCGCACCGCGGGCCACTCTTGGTCGGTGATCGAGAACATCACCGTATTCCGCTGGTGCCCGTCGGGCATGATCATCTGCTTGCGCAACACGCCTTCGCGCACGGCGCCGAGTTTCGCGATGGCGGCCTGGCTGCGCTTGTTGCGTTCATCGGTCTTGAGCTGCACCCGGAGCGCGCCGAGGTTGTCGAACGCGTGGGAGAGCAGCAGGTACTTCGCCTCGGGGTTGACCACGGTCGCCTGCCAGGGATTCGCGATCCAGGTGAAGCCGATCTCGAGGCTGCGATGCTCGGGGCGAATGTCGAGGTAGCTCGTCGTGCCGATCGCCTTGCCGGTCTCGACCAGCACCTGTGCAAACGGGCACCAATCGGGGAGCGAGGCCAGACCCATGATCTGCTCGCGAAACCCCTCCGCGCTCAGCTCGCGCGGTGCGAAGGTGTGGACGAAGATGTCCTCGGTCGCGACCTCGGCGAGATGGGCCGCATGGGCGGGTTCGAAGGGTTCGAGGCGAACCGCCTTGCCTTCGAGCACGACAGGTTCGACATTCATGGTCTGCGACATGGGCATGGCTCTCCCGGTGGGATGGGGGCGCTTTCGTTCTGGACGGAGTGCATTGGCGAAACGGCGAAACAGAAACGGTGATCGAACCGATGAGCCGAGCTTCGCCGATTCGATGTCCCGCGATCGCAGCGTGAAACCCATCGACCGCGCGAACATCACCGAAGTTCCCGATCGACCGGTCGTCGATTCGCGACCCGCACCGAGCGCGAAAGCCACACCGCCTTCGAAGGCCGCGAGCGTGGCGCGCCCGACGACGACCCAGCTCCGCGAACTGCGGGCCGGAAAGATACGCCCCCACGAAACGATCGACCTCCACGGCTTTCGTCGCGACGCCGCCCATCGGCGTCTGTGCAACGCGGTAGCGCGCGCCGTTTCGAACGGAAGACGCTGCGTGCTCGTGATCCACGGCAAGGGTCATCGCTCCGAGGGCGGCGAAGCCATCCTGCGCGACGCGCTGACCGATTGGCTCCAGAAGCCGCCGCTGATCGAACAGGTGATTGGCTCCTCTCGGGCCGTGCCGCGGGACGGCGGCAGCGGAGCCAGCTACCTGCTGCTTCACAAACCGCGCGACTAGCGCACCCGCGCCGCGGCGGGCCCACGCAAGAGGCCGGAATCCGGAGCCTTTTGAATTCGTGGACCGAGCGGTCCAGCCGAACGTCGCGAGGTCCCCACCCGAAACCCGGAAAATCCTCTATTGTGTCGAAGCACGGCTGGGCACCGCGCACCCCCCTCCACCCGCTCGAAGCATCGCCGGTTTGTGCTCGAGACGGCGAGGGACGCGAGAAACGCGAACGCAAACTCGAGCACCGCGAAAGCGGTGGGCGAGGCGGACGCGCCATGTACGCGAACAAGGAGTGCTGCGAGATGCCCCAGACCCAGCCGTCGCCCGCGGCGACGACCCCCTCGGACCCTTCGACTCCCCAGACCAAGGCTCGCAAGAGCGGTTCTTCACGAAGTCGAAGCAATGGCGCGAGTGCCAAGGCGCGCTCGAATGGATCGAAAAGCGGCGAAGAAAAGGGCAAGGCCGCTCGCGTGCGACGCGTTCCGCGGCAGGAACGCTCCCGCATCCTGGTCGATTGCATTCGCATCGCCGCGGCGGAGATCCTGAAGAAGGATGGCCCCAAGGCGCTCACCACCAACAACATCGCGGCGCGTGCGGGAGTGAGCATCGGCTCCCTCTACCAGTACTTCGCCAACAAGGAACAGATCCTCGAAGAGGTGTTCCGCGAGCGCGCCAACCGCAACCTCGAGAACTCGCGCGAGTGGGCAGATGCCCTGCGCGGCCTCCCGATTCGCGAAGTGATCCGGCTGATCGTCGAACAGGCCGTGACTCGCCATCGCGAGTTCCACTCGTTCCACCCCGAGTTCTATCAGCAGCACCACCGCGAACTCGATCCGCTCCTGAGCGCGCTCGAAGACTCGACGGGCGAGTCGGCACAATCGGCTGCGGTGGCCTGGTTGCGCGACATCTTCGAGATGCACCTAGACGAGTTGCGCGTACCCGACGCCCGCCTCGCGAGCGTTGCCCTGGGCCACGGCATCTCGGCCATGCTCCACGGCATCGTCGATGGCGAGCAGGGCCTGCTCTACGACGAGCACATCGCCGAAAAGCTCACCGACATGACGTGTGGCTTCTTGCTGCGGGATGACACGCCCGGTAACACGCCCGCCCACTAGCGGCGAAGGCGCAACGGGCTGGGGCGCAACGGATGCTGCGGCCGCTGAGCAATCAGCGGCCGCGTACGTCCGATGCGCGCTCGACGCGCACCGTATACCCCTCGACGGCGGTCACGAGCACGCGCTCGCCCACGTCGATCGCCTCACCCTCGCGCACCGGCGTCGCAGACCAATGCTCTGCGCCGATGCGCACGCGACCCTCCGGTTCGCAGCTTTCGACCACGATCGCCTGGCTGCCGATCAACGCCTCGGTGCCATGGGGAGGGCCGGGCTCGTAGGCCTTGCGAACGAAGCGGTACATCACCGCATCCTTCACAGACCAGCCGATCATGAGCAGGATCGCGAGCCCGCCGGAAAGCGTGCCGAAGTAGTAGAGGGCCGCCAGCAGGAAGGCGACCATCGTCGTTCCGGGGATCTGCAGCACGATGTACTTCTGCAGCGTCTTCCGGTCGGTTTTTCGATCGGCTTTTTGGGAAGCAGTTTGATTCATCGACTCGGTGAATGCGCTGAGACGCGCCTCGATCGGGGTGGGGACCAATCTTAGGCAAAACCGCGGCTCGAATCGCACGGCAGCCACCCGAAGCCCGGCGCCTGCTAAGGTTGCGCGACACCCCCTCCACCGCATCTCCGCACCTTCGTCGGTTCGAATCGAGCTTCGAGCAGACCCCAATTGGAGGCTCAGTGAACGCGCTGATCTTCGACACCGAAACCACGGGCATGGTGCAGTGGAAGGAACCGCCGGAGCACCCCGGCCAACCCGATCTCGTGCAGCTCGCCATGCTGCTGGTCGATCGCGACGACTGGTCGATCCAATGCCGGGCTTCGCTCCTCGTGCAGCTCGCCGACGGCGTGAAGATCGAACCCGAAGCCGAAGCGACCCACGGGATTTCGGCCGAGATGTGTGCCCGCTTCGGCGTCGCCCCCCTCGTCGCCGTCTCGCTGTTCAATCAGTTCTGCATGCGGGCCGACGTCATCGTGGCCCACAACATCAGCTTCGATGAGACGGTGATGCGCACCGCCCTTCACCGCCTGGGCAACAAGCCCAACCGCATGGAGGGCAAGCCCCTCGTCTGCACGAAGGAAGCTACCACCGACATCCTCAAGCTCCCGGGCAAGTACGGCTACAAGTGGCCGACCCTCGCCGAGGCCTACCGACACTACACGGGCCTCGAAATCGAAAACGCCCACGACGCCCTGGTCGATACCCTGGCCTGCCTCGAGGTCTATCGAGCGCTGGTTTCGGAAGGGGTGCTTCCGTAGGCGCGAAAGTCGCGAAGTCGCTCAGCGTCTTCCGTCCCTCGGCAGCTCGAACTCGAGGCGGATGCGAAGCGCTTCGCTCTGCGAAGCCTCTTCCACCGGCGCGTAGCGCCACTTTCGTACCGCGCGCACAGCAGCGCGTTCGAAAGTATGTGCGGGCTCCGCGCCGAT
The DNA here is from genome assembly GCA_028278345.1 of Myxococcota bacterium. Taxonomy (GTDB): domain Bacteria; phylum Myxococcota_A; class UBA9160; order UBA9160; family UBA4427; genus DUBZ01. The sequence goes on along the minus strand of JANQEL010000260.1, from coordinate 29,563 downwards.
GACGCGAACGTCCTCGACCGTGCCCGCCGCCGTCACCCAGAACTGCAGGTCGACGTAACCCTCGATCCCGGCGCGAAGCGCCTGCGGTGGATAGTCGGGCTCGACGCGGACGACGGGGACGGGCGTGCGCGATCCACCTCCGACACGGTGCAACCCCGTCGCTTCCTCGATGATCGTCTGGGAGTTCACGTCGATGACGGGCTCGACACCCAGCACGCCAGCGTCCTCGAACGGTGACGCATCCCTCGGGATAGGAGGCATCGGTTCGGGGGGCGTGGGTTTCACGAGCGCTTTCGGAGGCGCGGTCACCGGTTCCGAGTCCTTGATGACGCGTTCGAAGATCACCTTGGGAGTCGATTCGACGTCGGGAATGACGCTCGGTATCCCGATCAACGCCTGCATCACCCAGAACAGCAGAACGGTCGTCGCGGCACCGCACGTCAAATTGAATGCGCGCGGTACCGCGACCGCCCACTGCACATCGATTCGCTCTGCCTTCATCCGATCGACCTCCTCTATCTGCAACAACGGCTGCGGAATCAGGAATGCAATCGAAGGGCCGAACGAGCGAAGCTCGCCGAATCAACCACTTGAGGAACCGTCAAACGACGGAACGGAAAAGACCTTCCGCGTTCGCGGCATGCCTTTTCTGTCACTTCATTCGTTCGACGTAGTCGTTTCCCCGTAGACGTGGACCCATCTCTCGGTCCAGATTCCGAGGATCGAGCGGGTTTCCAGGTCGGCGTAGTGGACGGTATCGATGCCTGCTTCGCTCAGGGCGTTCGCGATCGACATGTCGCCCCAATCGAACTGCAGCGCGCCGGGGTAGTAGAAGAGCGGGATGACCAGGCTCTTCCACGAATCGCCCCGCCCGCCTTCGTGCACCGGGGTGTCGGCGAAGTCGGTATCGAGGGGCTGGGTGGTGTGGGTGTAGATCGCACCGTTCAGGCAACCCGTCGAGCTCACGGCCAGCACGAGGGTCGCCGCCAGGGCCGGGATCGACGCCGCACGCGTATTCGACCGCATGCTCAGTCTCCGTACACGATCGTGCGATAGCGCGCATAGACGAGGCCGAGGATCGAGAAGTGCTGCTGATCGGCGTGCTTGATCGTCTCGATCTCGCCTTCCTTCGCGGCGGCCTGGGTGCCGGCGTCTCCCCAGGCAACGAGGCCGAGGACCGAGTGTGCATCGCTCTTCCCCACCTTGCTGCCGAGATCGGTGGTCTCGAGATTGCTGTCGAGGGGAAGCTTGACGTTGGAGTAGAGGCAACCGCCGAGGGGCAGCAGAGCGAGGCTGGCCGCCACGGCAACGAGGGCGGACGGAGTCTTCCTATCGATCTTCACGCGAGATTTCCTTTCCATGTGAAATGAGGTGGTTCCGCTGAACGCGGTCCAGAATGGACAAGGGACGTAGCCGACACCAGATCGATTCAACTTCGGAACGAAAAAAGTGCTCGGTTTTCGAGATTGGTCCGACCGAACCGAGCTGAACTCTCGGTCAGGGGGTCATACCCCCCGCTGCCGAGAGTCCAATCGTCGAAACCTCCTGCCGAAGCCCAACCTGGAGAAGCGGATGCGCCCGTCCACGCACCTCACCGGTTTCTTCACTGCGATCATGCTCGCCATGGCGAGCGGCGCAGCAGCCGAGGCAGGTGATTCGAGGGAGGAGCGGTCCCACTCGATCGCCGTGAGTGGGGGGATGATCGTTCCGTGGACGGGCACCGTCGGTCCGAGTTTCACGATTCGGGTCGGGAACGAAGCCTCACCCTACCTGCGCCACGAGTTCGAAGTCGAGTACCGGCGATTCGAGACCGACATCTACGGCTACGACGATCTGCCAGCCAACACCTTTACGACTCGAGGCCTGATCCAATTCATGGGGCCTGGGGAGGGTCGATTCAACGCGTACGGTGGCCTCGGGTTCGGCGTGTCCCTCATCGACCTGGGGCGCGACTTCGACAGCCGGATTCTCCCCGGCGGAGTCCTCTCGCTCTCCGCGATCGGCTTCAACCTACTGGTCCACGGCGGAGTCGAGTACGACGTCTACCCCGAACGTGGGGTGAACCTGTTCGTCGAAGGCCGCGTCGACCACACCTTCACCTACAGCTGGGTCGACGATCTGGATGACGACGACGGTCACAGCTCCAATGGCTGGACTCCGACCGGCCCGGGCGGATTTTCGTTCCAGGTCGGTGTGCGCACCCGCTTCTGAAGCCGCGCGGGGGGAACCGATGCGACGGACTACGCCGCGACCTTGCGCGCGCCGACGAGCGCGGTGACCGCGTCGGCGATGCCATCCACGCTGAGCGGGTACATCGGGAACATGTCCATCACGACGCGGCAGGTGCGGGTGCTCTGCCAGATCTTCTGCGGGTCGGGGTTTACCCAGACCGTGCGCAGAAAGTGGTCGTCGATGCGCTTCAACCACTCGATGCCCGGGGTCTGGCTCTCGAGGCGGGGGTTGATGTTGCCGCGGGGCGAGAGCAGCTCGGCCGGATGCATCGACGCGTCGCCCACGATCATCACCTTCCAGCGTTCGTCGAGCTTGCGCAGCAGATCGCCAGTGGGGATCGAATCGGCGCGGGCGAGGCTGGCGTTCTCGCAGACCGTCTCGTAGATGCAGTTGTGGAAGTAGTAGGCCTTGAACTCCCGCAGACCGCGCTCTTCGAGGAGCGCCGTGAGCAAGCGGCTCATCGGCTCGTAGTAGGGATCCATCGTGCCGCCGACGTCCATCAAGAGCAGCAGGCGCACGTTGTTCTTGCGCTCGGGGCGGAAGACGAGATCGATCTCCCCCGCGTTCTTGCAGGTTTCGTCGATCGTCTCGTCGAGGTCGAGTTCGTCGGCGGGGCCCACGCGCGTGAGCTGGCGAAGGCGCTTCAGCGCCATCTTCATGTTGCGCAGATCGAGGGTCGAGTCGGTTCGGTAGTCGGCGAACTTGCGATCTTCGGCGACCTTCATGGCCGAGCGGTTGCGCCCGGGACCACCCACGCGGATGCCCGTCGGGTGCTCACCGCCGTGACCGAAGGGCGAGCGGCCACCCGTGCCCACCCACTTGCCGCCGCCGTCGTGCCGCTCGTCCTGCTCGGCGAGGGTTTCGAGGAAGCGCTGCATCAGCTCGTCGCGGTCGAGCCACTCGAGCATGGCGCGCTGTTCGTCGGTGAGTTCTTCGAAGTTTTTCGGATCCTTGAGCCACTCGAGCACTTCGTCTTCGATCGAGAGTTCGCCTTCCACTCCTTCGAAGACCTGGGCGAACACGCGGTCGAAGGCGTCGTAGTAGGTCTCGCTCTTCACCAGGGTGGCGCGCGACAGGTTATAGAAACGCAGCAGGCTCGAACCGTGGAGGCCCTTTTCGAGGGTCTCCATCAGCATGCGCCATTCCTGCAGGCCGACGGGTACGCCGGCTTCGCGAAGTCCGTAGAAGAGGTCGAGGAACATGGTCGCCCCTGGCAGTTCGTTGACGGAATCCTACTGGTTGTAGCGCGGTCCGAGGTCGGCCCAATCCTTCGGGAGCGCCCCGCCCTCTTCCTGGTAACGCACCAGGGCCTCGGTGTCCTGCTCGTTCTTGAGCAGCGAACCGAGGAAGGGGATCGACTCTTCGAGCTGGTTCTGCGAGATGCCCGAGCGCAGTAGCGCCGAGATCCAATCGATCAGCTCCGAGGTCGAGGGCTTCTTGCGCAGCTCGCTCTGACCGCGCAGCCAGTAGAACTTCACCAACACCTGGTCGAGCAGCTTCTGGTCGAGGTGCGGGTGGTGCACGTCGACGATCTTCTTCATGAGGTCGCGCTCGGGGAACTCGATGAAGTGGAAGACGCAGCGGCGCAGGAAGGCGTCGGGCAGTTCCTTCTCGTTGTTGGAGGTGATGATGATGACCGGGCGGTGGCTCGCCTTGATCTCGTCGCCGGTCTCCATCACGGTGAAACGCATCTCGTCGAGCTCGAGCAGGATGTCGTTCGGGAACTCGAGGTCGGCCTTGTCGATCTCGTCGATCAGGAGCACGTGGCGGTCGGGGCTCTTGAAGACGCGGCCGAGCGGGCCGAGCTTGATGTAGCTGCGGATGTCCGAAACCTCGCCGTCGCCGAAGCGGGCGTCGTTCAGGCGCTGCACGGTGTCGTAGACGTAGAGACCTTCCGAGGTCTTGGAGGTCGACTTGATGTGCCAGGACTCCATCGGGAGGCCGAGGCCCGAGGCGACGTGGCGGGCGAGCAGGGTCTTCCCGGTGCCGGGTTCGCCCTTGATGAGAAGCGGGCGCTCGAGGGCGATCGCGCAGTTGACGGCGTCGACCAGCGACGGCGACACCACGTAGCCATCGGTCCCGGTGAACTGATTGAACTCGACTTCGGAAGACATTCGCTTCTTTCCCTTTTCTCTGGCTCTGCAGCCGCAGGACGCAGCTTCGCTGATCTTCTTCGCCAATCCTTGCCGGTCGGCGCGATTCGGCGCGGCGCGCTGCCGTGCGCGCACGCGAACGCCCGTCGCTGGACCCGTCTACAGACCAAAGAGAGGTTCGACGGGTCCGCGCAGGGGCGCGAGGCGGCCAGAGAGTAGCGAGGGGGTGGCGGCCGCGCTGCGGCTAGGCGCTCGCTTTCAGATAGGCCTGGAGCGCCACGGCGACCTCTCGGGCGGTCTGGTAGCGGTCGTCCGGCGCCTTCTGCATCAGCCGCATCACGAGTTCGGCCAGCTCGGGGGGCACGGTCATTTCTCGTTCCCGAGGATCGGGGACGGGACTGTGGGCGTGCTGGTAGGTCACGTCGCCGGACTCGTACGGAACGCTGCCCGTGAGTAGGTGGAATAGCGTGCCGCCGAGGGCGTAGAGGTCGGCTCGATGATTCGTCGCCTCGCCGACGGCCTGCTCGGGCGCCATGTAGTTCGGCGTGCCCCCGATGATGGTCGTCGATCGCCGCACTTCTTCCACCATCTTCGCCAGGCCGAAATCCATGATCTTCACCACGCGGTCGGTGGTGATGAAGAGGTTCGACGGCTTGATGTCGCGGTGGATGATCTTGTGCTTCTGCGCGTAGTCGAGCCCGCTCGCCACCTGCAGGCCGATGCTCGCGACGGTGCGCGGGTTGAGTGCGCCCTGCTGCTTGAGGATGGCGTCGACACCAGAGCCCTCGAGACACTCCATCGAGATGAAGTCCATCGAGCCTTCCTGGCCCGCGTCGTAGACGGTGACGATGTTGCGGTGATTGAGCGCCGCGGCCGAACGCGCTTCGCGCAGGAAGAGTTCGAGAGCGGTTTCGTGCTCCCGCAGGTTCTCGGAGAGCACCTTGAGCGCCACCACGCGCTGCAGGTGGGTATCGAGAGCGCGGTAGACGACGCCCATGCCGCCTCGTCCGAGTTCCCCCTGGATCTCGTAGCGTGTCTGCTCGACGGGTTGGGCGGCGGCACGCGACGCGACGACAGTCGCGGCGTTGTCGCTACCGGGCTCGACCGTCGCCTGGTTGAGCTGCTTCTTCAGCGCTTCGATCTTCGTGTTCACCCCCTCGAAGTGGACATCGCGCCTGCGAATGCTCGTCCACACTTCGAGAGCGTCGTCACTGCGCCCGGCTTCGTCGAGCATGTCGGCGTAGCGGGCGAGCAGGTCGAGAGGCACCTCGCTCGAACCGGCGAGCTGCATGCCCTCGTCGAACTTCTCGATCGCGAGATCGTGCTCGCCGCGATCGCAGAAGAGTTCGGCCAGAGTGCGGCAGCACTCGCTGTAGCGCGGATGTCGCGAATCGACCTGCTGCAGATTGTAGATCGCGCGGTCGAACTGGTGATACTCCATGGCGAGCATGCCGGCGTCGTAGACCTCGCCCGCCGTCTCCATCAGCGACATCACCTTCTCCATGTCGCCGAGATCCTGGAAGCACTCGATCGCGTTGTTCCAGTCGTACGCGTCTTCGAAGCAGCGCGCGGCGTTGATCAGATCCCCTGCTTCGCGGTAGGCCTCGGCAGCCTGATGGGTCTCGTCGGCTTCTTCGTGCTGCGCGGCGACCTGGGCCCAGGCTTCCGGTGAGCGCGTCACTTCGGGCTCCGGCTCGCGCGCTTCGAAGGTCACTGCGGTCTCTTCGAGGGGCATCGGCTGGGGCGCCGCCGACGCTGCGGGCGCGGGCACGTTCGCCAGCGCACCGATGTCGTGGGCGGCCGCGTTCTGCCCCGCGGCGTCGAGGGCGTGGGCCGCGGCGGTGAAGTTGCCTTCGACGTACGCTTCGACCGCCTTTGGGCAATCGTCGAAGAGCCAATCGACCGCGAGATCGAAGGCCAGGGTGACCGGCGCCATGCCCTGGATCTCGACGGGTTGTTCGGCGACGCGATCGCCGCAGCCCGCCACGACGATGTGCTCGCCCTCGGGCAGGTACAGCACGCCCTTGCCTTCATGGCAGAAGCGCGCGGTGGCCGGGCGCCCGCGCACGGCGATGCGCGCCTTCTCGATCGACTCACTGCCGCGCTTCACGACGACGGTCACCATCGCTTCGCGGGTGCGCAGATCGAAGTCGAAGCGGGTGAGCTGGCCGCGCGTGATCTGCAGGGTGCGCTCTTCGAGGAATTCGCCGATCAGCTGATTGCTCGCCAGATCGACCAGCGGGCCGCGAATCGCCAGGTAGTAGGGACCACGACGCGCGGGCACCATGCGGTAGAGCATGCGCGTGCCCTGAAGACGCCGCTCGGAACGTCCAACGCGGCGCAGCTGATTGCGGAACGTGCTCGTCGCACTCGCCTTTGTCTTGTCCGAACGATCGCGCACCTTGCTCGGTCGCTTGGTGAGACTCACGGCGAACATCGCCTGGGCGCCTTCGGGCAGGTGGAAGTCCACCTGCAGCCGTCCCCAGCCGCGCAGGAACGGGAAGAAGACGAGCAGGAAGAGGCTTCCGTAGACGGCAGCCGCCTTGCGGTTCCAATCGCCGTAGACCCCCTCCACACCCCCGGCGAGGCACGCCTGATTCGAATGCACTCGCGCATCGCTCTCGGTCTGTCCGGAAAGCCGGCGCACTTCGAGCCGGTAGTGATCCTTTGCCCAACACGAAGCGACCGGTGCCGCGGAATCACCCGGCATGCGGGCGAGCGTGCCGAGGAAGACCGCGTCCGCCTCGTGGGCGATGTTGAGGTCGGTGATCGTGCGGACCGAGAGCGAGGCACTCGAGCCGAAGTCGAATAGCTGTTCGACCTCCCTCTGGAAGTTCGCGCCGAGCTCCGTCGCGGGCTTCACGACATAGACCGCTTCGAGGGATTGCCGAAGGGTGTCGACCACCAGTGGCATGTTGGTCGTGCGGGGCATCAACCAATCGAGCACGAACTCCTTCGGTTCCATGGGTTCGCGGATGCCCTGGAGCACCACCTGCATCACCACGCCCTGCTCCACCTCGAAGCTGTCGACGAGCTTGCCGATGCGATCGAGCTCTTCGACGGGGACGCGGGAGCGCTGCGCGAGCAGACCGACATCGGGTTCGAGATAGTCGTTGAGGCCACTGTGGGAGAAGCGCGAACTCCACGCCCCGGCGGCGTTCTCGTCGCCCTGGGCCTTCATCACCTCGACGATGTCGCGCTGTACGGCGACATCGAGTTCGCGCACCGTGAGTGCGCGCTCGAGGGTCTTCGCGGCGCCTTCGAGATCGCCGGTCTCGGCCTGGAGCGCGGCCATCTCGCGTAGTTCACCCGAAGTCCACTCGACGTCGGTGCCGTCGGAGCCCGCGATCAGATCGAGGGCCCGCACTTTGTCGCCCTGCGCGTTTCGCAGGGCCAACGCACTCGCGAGGGTGCGCTCGACCGGCGAACTCTCGGGCTCGACCTGACGGGCGGTTTCGAGCAGCGGGACCGCTTCGGCCGCTCGGCCTTCTTCGACGTAGAGGCCGCCGAGTTCGAGCAGGGCTTCGTCGTGCTGAGGGTCGTGGTCGGTGATCACGGTTTCCAGGGTGCTCGCGGCCTCGAGGGTCATCCCCGCTGCACGCTGGGTCCGCGCTTCGTCGACGAGCAGGCTCGCGCTCTCGCGGCCGACTTCGCGCGCGCGTCCGTACTGCACGAGCGCTTCGTCGTAGTCGCCTTCCACCACGTGGAGTTCGGCGGCGGCGCGTGCGGCACCGGGCTCGGTGCTCGGCTCGAGTTGGACCGCTTCGGCGAGATGGGCCTGGGCGATGTCGGTGTCGAGCCGGTCCGCTCGCCGGTCCGCGGCCTTGAGCAGGTACTGCGCGCGCAGCGCGGGATCGTCGCTCGCCGTATCCGCGGCGAGTTCGAGGGCTTCGGGTGCATCGAGGTCGAGGCGCGCGGCGCGCTCGAAGGTCTTGCGCGCTTCCTCGTGCTTGCGTTCGACGCTGAGCACACGAGCAACACCGAGGGTCGCGGCGACGTTCGCGGGTTCCTGTGCAAGGGCTTCATCGAAGTAGCCACGCGCTTCCCGCACGCCGCCCATCGAGAGTTTCACTTCGCCGGCGACGACGAGGGTTTCAGCCGAAGGTCGCTTGCCCGCACCCTTTGCAGCGAGGGTGGGTTCGAGCTTCTGCCAGGCGGCTTCGCTTCGTCCCTTCGCGAGATCGAGTTGGGCCAGTGTCGTGACCGGAACGGCCTTCGCACCCGACGCGCGATCGATCTGTTTCGCGATCGAGCGTGCCAATGGATGATCGTCCTTGCCCACTTCGCGCCAGGCCTTTGCGAGGCGACCTCGTTCGAGGGCGTCGATCGCGCGCGAGAGCGCCGCGAGCTTGCCCACCGACAGGGCGCGCAGGTGGGGCGGCGACGCGGGAACGAGTTCGAGCCCCAGGCGTCCCGCAACGGTGGCCAACGCATCCTCGCTCTCGTAGACCAGCCGGCGCGCCGCTGCGTCGACGAGCCCACCGCCCACCAGGCGTCGCGTGCCGACTTCGTACAGGCGCAGATCCGCTTCGACCCGGCCGCGTTCGCTGCGCAGATCCACGAGCAACACATGGGTCGCACCGCTTTCGGCGGCGCGCTCGATGCTCGCGGCGGTCTCTGTGGCCTGGCCCGGCAGCGGCTCCGCCTTCGTGGCCAGGGTCTTCGCACCCGGGTTCGGCTCCGACATCCGCGCACCCGCCTGGGCGAGGCGGTATCGCATCCACTCCGTTAACGCGTGTGAGATCGGGGCGATCTCGGCGTCCACACGACCCCGTTCGACACGGACGACCGGAGCCGGGTCGCGCGCTCCGTCCTCGGCGTGGCCAGGCAACGCAATCGCGCCGACCAACAGCGCAGCAACATAGATAGAAAGACGAACGCGACCCTGGCGTTCCCAAGAAGACAGCATACGGAGCAGCAGCATGGGGGCTTCCACCGATCCCTGGATTCAACTCGACTCGGGTGTTCTTCGGATGCCCGCTCGACCAGCATGAGGCTGCGGGCGCTTCGCCCTCGAGTGGCGTGGGGCGCGACTCTCCTTTCGTCGGCCGACACTCACCCAACAGTTGCACGCTCAGGCGTACGCAACTGTGCGCGCAACGCCTCGACACCCGAAATTCGCGCGTGCTCGCGTCCATCGGGTGAGATGACTACCCTGTAGTCCGCCTCCCGCAATCGATCCGGTGTTGTCCCGAGCGCGCACGACACCGAATTGCGACGACCCGATCCAGATGACGACCATCTCACATGCCCTGGGCGCAGAAGCCGCACGCGCCCGCCGAAGCGCCGCCCGCTGGTCGCTCTACGGCGGGCTCGCGGTCATGATCGGGAAGTTCGCGGCCTTCTTCGTCACCGAATCGACGGCCGTCTTCTCCGATGCGATGGAGTCGACGGTGAATGTCGCCACCGCCCTCTTCCTCGTCTACAGCATCCGCCTTGCCGCCGTTCCGGCCGACCGCAACCACCCCTACGGCCATGGGAAGATCGAGTTCTTCGCTGCGGGGGTCGAGGGCACCCTGATCGTCGTGGCCGCGCTCTCGATCCTCTACGCGGCGGGGAACGCCTTCGTATTCGGTTCGAAGATCCACACCATCGACCTCGGCGTCGGCATCCTGGTCGGCTTCGCCGCCATCAACGGCCTGCTCGGCTGGCACTTGATTCGGGTCGGCGAACGGGTCGGTTCGCTTGCCCTGCGCGCTGACGGCAAGCACATCATCACCGATGTCTGGACCACGGTGGGCGTCGTGATCGGGCTCATTGCAGTGCGCTTGACGGGCCTCACGGTGCTCGACCCGATCGCGGCTACCGCGGTGGCGCTCAACATCCTTCGGACGGGCTACGGACTCGCCCGCGAGGCGGTGCGTGGCTTGATGGACGAAGCCAACGACGAGTTGCTCGAATCGATCATCGACCGACTCGAATCGAACCGACCGGATTGGTGTATCGACGTGCACTCGCTGCGGGTCTGGAGCAGCGGCAACCTCCACCACGTCGACTTCCACATCACCGTGCCGCGCTACTTCGACACCGAACAACTCCACGAATCCGACGAGCAGTACAAATGGGACGCCTTCTATCGCGATGAATCGGGATGGGACGTCATCATCCACTACGACCCGTGTCGCCCACGCCACTGCGCCGGTTGCAAGGTCGAGCCGTGCCGTATGCGTTCCGAAGCGTTCAAGGCACGCGAGCCCCTGAGCCTTCTCGACGCGACGCGAGAAGACGAAAGCCTCGACGAAGGCCTTCCGTTGGGTCCGACGGTCTAGCAGGAAGCCCGGTGATCCCCGCGTGGGCTGCTAGAATCCGCGGTCTCCACGCCCGGCCATCCCTACGCCGGGCCGTCCGTCCCGGACCGACCGCGCCTGCTCCACGAACTGCCGTCCGCGCCCGCTCCACCTCCCACCCACGAGGCCACTCGACCCTTGCCTTCCACCGGACCACCCAAGATCACCCACGAAATGACCCTCGAGTCGCAGGCAGCGCTGCTCGAACGCCTCGAACTCGAAGAACTCGATCAAGACCTCTATCGCGGCTACAACGAACCCAATCGCACGGGCCGCATCTTCGGCGGCCAGGTCGCCGCGCAGTCGCTGATGGCCGCGGGCCGCACTGTCGAAGACATGCTGGCCCACTCGCTGCACGGCTACTTCCTTCGCGCGGGCGATCCCGAGATCCCCATCATCTACACCGTCGACCGCATCCGCGATGGGCGTTCGTTCGTGACCCGACGCGTGGTCGCCAAGCAGCGCGGCAAGGCGATCTTCAACATGGCCTGCTCCTTCCACAAGGAAGAGGAGGGCCTCGAACATCAATTGGACATGCCGAGCGAGGGCGTTCACGATCCGGACGAGACTCCGCCCTGGCACGAACGCATCATCCCGCTCTGGGAGAAGGCACCCGAACGACTCAAGCAGATCTATCGCCCCGGACCGCGTCCGATCGACATGCGGGACAAGGACATCCCGGTCTACCTCGGAGGCGAGGCGAAGGGGGGCAACAACCTGATCTGGCTGCGCACCCCGGGCCCCATGCCCGACGATCCCTTCATGCACCAATGCGTGCTCGCCTATGCGACCGACTTCTCGCTGATCGACACCATGCTCCGGCAGCACAAGTCGCGCGGGCCCATGGGTTCGATGATGAACGCGAGCCTCGACCACGCGGTGTGGTTCCACGCACCACTGCGCGTCGACGACTGGCTCCTCTACGTGCAGGACAGCCCGCGAGCACGGGGCGCGCGCGGGTTCTCGCGCGGAAGCATCTACACGCGATCGGGAGTGCTCGTCGCGAGCGCGGCACAGGAAGGCCTGATCCGCCCGGTCGCCCCCACCCGGGCCGAAGATCGTTCGCTCTGATCGGCGCCCACCTTGTCCGAACCCCTCGAATCCGACGTGAGCGCCCCGGTCGACGTCGAGCCCGGTTGGCTCGAACGTCTGCGCGATCGGGATCACACCCAGGGTAGCCTGTACAAGTCGCTATTCGTGCTCTCGATCCCGCTGCTGGCCACGAGCCTGTTCGGTGGCGTGATCTATCAGATGGGCGACCTCAAGCTCATCAGTGCCCTGGGCACGGACGCGATGACCGCGGTGATCGTCACCAACCAGACGATCCGACAGGCCTTCGTGATGCTCGTGATGGGTGCGAGCTTCGGTGCCCAGGGGATGGTCGCGCGCGCGATCGGGAGCGGGAACCAGGAGGCCGCCGACCACGTCGCGGGGCAGGTCATCCTGCTCGGCGGGGTGCTCTCCCTCGCGATGGCCTGTCTCGGCGGCTTCTTCCCCGCCGAGATCCTCGCCGCACTCAAGGTCTCACCGCAGGTGCTCGAAGTCGGCGTGCCGTACGTGCAGATCGTGATGATCCTGAACTTCGGGATGATCTTCGTCTTCCTCACCAACTCGATCCTGACCGGTGCGGGAGATACGACGACCCCCTTCATGGTGGCGGTCGTGCAATCCCTCGTCTCCCTCGCGGCCGAGTACGTGCTCATCTTCGGAAGCCTCGGCCTGCCGCCCATGGGGATCGCGGGTGCTGCGCTCGGAGCGGTGTGCGGGCAGATGGCTTCCACCCTCATCATCTGGTCGACGATCCTGCGCGGCCGCACCCGCGTGCATCTGCGGCTGCGCCACTTTCGCCCCGACCCCGCGGTGATCCGTTCGATCGTCGCCCAGAGTTGGCCACCGGCGATCCAGATGGTCGCGGGCTTCCTCGTCACCATCTACTTCGTGCGCCTGATGGGGAGCTTCGGCGAGACCCCGCAGGCCGCCTACTCGATCGGTCTGCGCCTGGGCATGGTGGCGCCGATGATCGCGTTTCCGCTCGCCGGCGCGGTCGCGACGCTGGTCGGTCAGAACCTCGGCGCCGGCAATCGCAAGCGCACCTGGAAGGCGTTGTGGAGCGGCGTCTCGGTTCACGCCAGCCTGATGATCGCCATGGCGCTCGCGCTCTTCGTCTACCGCGTGCCCTTCCTCGAAGCCTTCACCGACGATCCAGCGGTGATCGAACTCGGCGACGAGATGCTCTTCTATCAGAGCCTGACCTTCGTCTCCCTGGCGTTCTACTTCCCCTTCTTCCGCGCACTACAGGGCGCGGGGGACGTGATGTTCGCCATGGGCACCTCGATCGCGAACGCGCTCTTCAACCTCGCGCTGGGGACGTACCTCGCCGTGAACCTCGACTATGGCCCTACCGGGATCTTCATGTCGGGCCTCGCGAGCAGCGCCCTCGTCACGACGATCGTGTCGATCTACATCGGCACCGGCCGCTGGATGCGACGCGCCGGCACGATGCCCGGACCTCGCAGGCCCGCGAAGTAGCGACTCAGTTCGCGCGCTCGCCCATGTGCATCAAGGGCAGCGGCTGGGTCGAGTCCGAATCCATGAAGTAGATCTTCGCCGCCGGATCCTTCGACATCTGCTTCAGCGCCTCGAGGGCCTGCAGCTGGATGTAGGCCGGGTTGCGCGCCACGGCGTCGTTGATGAGCTTGATCTCGTCGGCCCGCGCCTGGGCGAGCACGCGGATCTGCTCGGCTTCCTGCTCGGCGGATTGCTTCTTCGCCTCGGCCGCGGCCACCTGCTGCTGCTGTTCGGTGCGGAAGCGCTCGAGCTCGGCCTTCTGCCGCTCGACCGCCTGCTCGCGCTCCTTCTTCTGTTCGATCGCCTTGGTGAGCACTGGGGGCAGATTGATGTCGCGGATCAGCACCGCCTTCACGTCGAGGCCAAGCGGCGTGAGGTAGCTCACCAGCCCTTCTCGCAACGAACCTTCGAGCTTCGTGCGCGTCTCTTCGAGGAAGAAATCCTCGGCCTTGGCGATCGTGGTGCCGAGTTCGCGCACCAGCGAGCGCACCTTCGGCACGAGGTAGACGAGGACGGCCTGCTCGCGCGTACCCACCTCCATGAAGATCTTGGCAGCCATGGTTGGATTGACGCGCCACTGGATGCTGACATCGACCTTCGTCTGGAGCTGGTCGCGGGTCGGCACCTGGGCCGATTCCTTGTGGGTATGCTCGCGAACGTCGAAGTCGTGCCAGCGCAGGAGCGGGTTCACGAGGTGGGCACCGGCGGGCTTCGGCTCGGGATTCACGTTGCCGAAGAAGTCGGCGACCGAGACGTGGCCGGGCGGCACGATCTTGACGAAGCGCGGCACGAACATCACGACGACCAGGATGACCACGACGGCAATGATGGAATTGTTCGACACTGGGTTCCCCTCCGGTGTTGGATCGGCGGTACTCTAGCAGCCCGATGAACCCGGAAGGCTTCGAACTTCGTCTATTGGCCATCGATGCCGATGGCACCCTCGTCGATTCGCGGGGCGAGATCCGCGCCGCCGTGCGCACGGCCGTGCGCCGGGTGCGCGACGCAGAGGTCGAGATCGTCGTCTGTACAGGACGCCGCTACCGCACGGTGAAACCGCTGCTCGACGAACTCGAACTCTCCGGGCCGGTGGTGCTCCACAACGGGGTGCTGGTGAAGGACGCGCGCACCGGCGAGACCCTGGCCGACTCCTTCCTGCCGGCCTCCCTCTACACCCCCGCCCTCGAACTGATGCACAGTGTCGCACCCCCGCTGGTCTACGTGGACCGCTACTTCGACGGCATCGATGTCTTCCACGAACCCGTGGAGCGCTGCCACGACTTCCAGGCCGAGTACCTCGACGCGAACCCGGGGGTCACCCACCCGGTCGAGACCCTGAGCCACCCCCCGGAAGGCGGGGTCGTGATGATCAGCTCGATGGCCGACGCCGACACCCTGCTGCCCCTGAAGGATCGCATCGACGACGCCCTCGAAGAGCGGGTACAGACCAACTTCATCATGAACAAGAACTACCGCGGCCACATCCTCGAGATCACACGCGGTGGCGTGAGCAAGTGGTCCGCCCTCGAGGCGATCGCCGCCGAACGCGGTATCGAGCCCTCACAGATCGCCGCGATCGGCGACGACACGAACGACACCGAGATGGTCGCCCGGGCTGGCCTCGGCATCGCGATGGGAAATGCGGTCCCGGAGGTGAAAGAGGCCGCCGACCACATCACGGAGAGCAACGATCTCGAGGGCGTCGCCCTCGCGATCGAACGGCTGCTCTCGTGAGCAGGCTGCGGAAGTGCTAGTCGCCCGCTTCCTCGTGGATCGGCAACAGGATCTGGATCGCCGTGCCCTCCTCGAGGCTCGTATCCGCCCGGATCGCACCGCCGTGGGCGTTCACGATGCCGTGGGCCACGCTCAGGCCGAGACCGGTGCCGCCATCTTCGAGGCGGGTCGTATAGAAGGGATCGAATAGATAGGGGGCCGACTCGGGGTCGACCCCGGGCCCGTCGTCGCGCACTTCGACGAAGGCACCGGTCGGCAGCAGCGTCGCATGGACCTCGATGCGCACGTCCTCGTTCGAGCACTCGACCGCGTTGCTCAGGATGTTCACCAACACCTGCTCGATCTCGACCTCGTTGACGAAGACGGGTATCGGCTCGTCGCCCAGGTTGAGCTCGATCGTGGCGCGACCTTCCTGCGCGTAGCCCGCCACCATGTCGCAGCTTCGTTCGACGATGATTCGCAGGTCGGCGGGCTCGCGGCTGGTCGCTTCTCCGCGCGAGAAGCGAAGGATGTTGCGCACGATCTCGCCGCAGCGCTGCGCCTGCTCGACGCACAGTTCGAGGGCTTCCCGCAGTTCGCGACTGCGTTCCGAATCGTCGCCCACCCGAAGGGCGAACTCCGAGGCTGCGCGGATCGCACCCACCGGGTTGTTGATCTGATGCGCCATCCCCGCCGCCAGGGTGCCGATCGACGCGAGCCGCTCGAACTGACGCAGGCTCTCGTTCGAGCGTCGCAGTTCGTCGCTGCGCTCCTCGACCAGGTCTTCGAGACGTTCGCGGTATTCGGCGAGTTCGTCCTCGACCCGCTTGCGGTCGGTGATGTCGATGGCCTGCCAGAGCAGACACAGATCACCCGCGAGTTCGACCTGCTCGACCGAGAGGAGCGCCACGATGTCCGAACCATCCGAGTGGCGTGCGCGAACCTCGATCGATTCGATGCGCCCGTCGTTCTCGACGAGCGCTTCGAACATCGCATCGCGATCAGTCACCTCCGCCCAGGCGCCCAGGGCTTCGGGCGTCCACTTCATCACGGTGGCGCGGTCGTAGCCGACCGACGCGAGGAACTTATCGTTGACGTCGATGACTTCCATGTCGCTCGCGCGGCAGATCAACATGGCCACCGGCGCAGCGCGAAAGGCGTGATCGAAGCGATCCTGGCTGCGCTTCACCTCGGTGAGCTTTTCTTCGAGCTCGGAGATCAGATCCGATGGCGATCGGTTCTCCATCTACGAAGTGTAACGCGACGATCCGGCGCGAGGGAAATCAAGTGAGCCGGGAGCTGCAGTCGGGCGCTCGCGGTTCAGACGACCGCCTTGGCGTCCTGGAGCTTGGCGATCTCCTCGGCGTCGAAGCCCCAATCGCGCAGCACCTCGGAGGTGTGCTGCCCCGGATATGCCGGGGAACGCTCAATCTGGGGAACCGTTCGGCTGAAGCGGGGAGCCGGAGCCGGCTGCGTCACACCGTCACGCTCGATGAAGGTCTTGCGCAGGACGTTGTGGGGATGCTCTGGCGCTTCGCCCAGGCCGAGCACGGGGGCGAAGCAGACGTCGGTGCCCTCCATGATCTCGCACCACTCGTCGCGGGTCTTCGTCTTGAAGATCCCCGCGATCTCTTCCTTGAGGGCGGGCCACTGGGTCTGGTCCATCTGGTGCGGAAGCTCGCGCCCAGAACCCAGGCCCGAGTGCTCGACCAGCAGCGCGTAGAACTGCGGCTCGATCGAACCGACCGACACGTACTTGCCGTCGCTCGTCTCGTAGACGTCGTAGAAGTGTGCGCCCGTATCGAGCAGGTTGGTGCCACGCTCGTCCTTCCAGCCGCCCATCGCGCGGAAGGAGTGGAACATCGTCATCAGCGCCGCCGCACCGTCGACCATGGCGGCGTCGATCACCTGCCCCTGGCCCGTGCGCTGGCTCTCGAGCAGACCGCACACCACGCCGTAGGCGAGGAGCATGCCGCCCCCACCGAAATCTCCCACGAGATTGAGCGGCGGGTGCGGCGGCCCCCCCTTGCGCCCGATCGGCTCGAGCGCCCCTGCCAAGGCGATGTAATTGATGTCGTGCCCCGCGGCGTTCGCCAGCGGGCCTTCCTGACCGAAGCCCGTCATGCGGCCGTAGACGAGGCGCGGGTTGCGTTCGAGGCAGACGTCGGGGCCGAGGCCGAGGCGCTCCATCACGCCCGGGCGGAAGCCCTCGATGATCGCGTCGGCCTGCTCGACGAGCTTCAGCACGGTCTCCACGCCTTCGGAGCTCTTCAGGTTGACGCCGATGTTGCGTCGGCCCCGATTCAGCAGATCACCGTGGGGCGTGTCGGGGAAACTCTCCGGCACGCGGTCTGCGCGATCGATGCGCACGACTTCGGCACCCATGTCCGAGAGCATCATGGCGCCGAAGGGCCCCGGGCCGATGCCCGCGATTTCGAGGATCTTGATTCCGCTGAGGGGTCCGGCCATGGGGCCTCCTGTCTGTGCTGCCTTTGCTTGCGTTCGAACTAACCGAGCAGCCGCTTCGTCGTGCTCTGCTTGCGGGCGGCGATCTCTACTTCGCTCTCGACGACGATGCGCTCGTCGGGCTCGATCTTGAAGATCGTTTCGCCCTTCACGATGATCTGGCCGTCGGCGTCCTTCATCAGGTTCTTCGTCACCGTACCCGAGCAGGGTGCGACCACCTTGTTGAACATCTTCATCACTTCGATGATGAAGAGCGGCTGGCCGGCTTCGAAGTGCTGGCCTTCGTCGATCAGGAGCGGCAGGTGCGGTGCTTCGCGCGCGTAGAACGCGCCGCCCATCGGGGCCACGATCTCGTCGGGGCTGGCTTCGGGCGGCGGCGCGAGGTAGCGCCTGAGGGTCTCGGCCTGCTCGGCATCTTCGAACTGGTCGGGGAACTGCAGGGTGTAGTCCTCGGCCACCGAGACCTCGCTGAAGCCGCTTTCGATGCTGATCGAGGGGATCAGGAGCAGCATCTCCATGCCGCATTGGAAGCCGCGATGGGCCGCCTGGCAGGCCGCCCAGAGCTGGGCGTCGCCGTTCGCGATGTTGCCGCCGTCGCCCGACTCGAGGAGCTTCCGCGTCTCGTTCCAGTCGGTCGTCCCCGACGCCTCGGCCACACGACTGTAGAACGCGAAGGCGTTCTCCATGATGACTTCATCGTGATCCCAGATGATGTCACTCGGCGGCTTGTCGGGGGCGTTCTCGATGTTGAGGTAGTGATAGAGCTCCTGCAGGAAGCGCATCGGGTTCTCTTTGAAGCGCGGCTTGCCGTCGCGCACTTCCCAGAGCTCGCCGTCGAAGCGGCCGATGAAACCTGCAAGGGCATGGGGGCGGTCGAGGAGTCGACCCATCGGGCGCAGCAGGAGGGTCTCCTTGGCCTGGAAGGTCTTGCGCGCGGCCGGGTCGTCCATGCCCTTCAAGAGTTCGCCCGCGGCGTACTGCAGATCGATGTCGTTCACGATCTTCTGCAGTGAACCGACACCCGCGAGATAGGGAACCATGAAGCTCGTGTCGGGCTTCGCCATCGGCCCCTGACCGACGAACCAGTTGCAAAGGCCATAGTGGATATCGAGGTTCGTCTTGAGATCCTCGCCTCGCAGCTCGGTGCGACGCAGGATCTCGGACATGCGCTCCATGTTGCTCTCGCGATCGTCACCGTGGGTGAGGATCAGGGCGACGTTCGAGTCGTATGCGCCCGCGAGGTTGTAGAAGACGAAGGCCCCGGTGTCGGGGTTGCGCGTACCAATGCCCTGGTCGAAGCGGATCTCGTCCTTGATCGGCTCGGACCAACCCTTGATGAGGCCGCCCGCGTGGGGCTGGATGGCATCGTTGGTCGCGTTCAGGCGCGCCTCCGTACCCGACGGGTGGCGCATCACGCGCTCGGGCTTCGGCAGCCGCGGACCGTGCTCGGCGAGCAGCACCATCGCCTCGATCAACTCGTCGACGTAGAAGCTCTGGGTCGAATTCTCGGGGTTGGTGAACTTCAGCCGATAGGCGAGTTCGGTCACACCGTGCTCGACCTGGATGCGGGTGTTCATCTCCATGAAGAAGTGGTTGGTGCCTTCGACGATGCACTCGAAGGTCGAGACGCTGTTGAGCCCGGTGGCCTGACCGAAGCGCTCCGACTCGTCCTCCATGCGCTGCAGGGTCTCGATGTCGCCCTGGATCGTCTTGGCCGCGGTCCCGCTCTTCGCCTCGAGTTCCTTCTCGAGGAGCTCCCTGGTGAGGGAGAACTCGAGGATCTTCTGCTCGTACATCTGGATCGAGCAGTCGCGTCCACCGAGGGAGAGGCTCCAGTCGCCGTTGCCGATCAGCTGGATCTCGTTGTGGCGGGAGGTCTCGATGTTGAGCTCGATCAGGAAGTTCCGGTTCGAACCCGGAGCCGTCATCTTCACTTCGGCGAGCAGGTTCACCACCGCGGCTTCCACCTCGCCGGGCTCCGAAACGACGCGCTGGCCCTTGCCACCGCCGCCCGCGATGTGCTTGAAGCGGATGCGGTTGCTCGGGAAGTCCTTCCACATGCCCTCGGCGATCTCGCGAGCCGTTTCCTGCAGCTCCTCGATCGTGACGAGTTCCGTCGACGCGCGGTAGCCGGCGAGCAGGAGCTGCTCGGCGTTCTCCACGTGCTCGAGGCCATCGTCGTACTGGAAGGCGAGGCTGTTCTCGGTCGCGAGCTTCTCGAGGGCCGCGCGATCCTTCGCGCGCTTCGCGAGCGCCTGGGCCGAGACGTCGTCGGTCCCCGGAATCACGGCGTTGCCGAGGCTGCGCGCGAGCTTCTTCGCCTCGTCCTTCGCACCGGCCAGGCGGCACACGCGCGACGAGGGGCCGATGAAGGTGATGCCCGCGTTCTCGATCGCCTCGATGAACTCCGCGTCCTCAGCCATGAAGCCGTAGCCCGCGAAGATGTGGGTGTAGCCGTGGGTCTTCGCGATCTCGATGATCTCGTCGATGCGCTCGAGCTTCTCTTCCTGGCCGGCTCCCATGTAGTCGGGCACGCGATGGACGTTGTCCTGCCCGTCCATGCTGCGCAGTTCGGGGGCGAGGCTTCGGGGGTAGACGATCGAGTCCTTCTCGGAGAGCAGGATGCCGATCTTCTCGACCCCGATGCTCTCCATGATGTCGTACGCCTCTTTGCGCACGGGACCACGGCAGACGATCAGACACTTGACGTTCTGCACCGCGAACGAGCGCACCCATTCGCATTCGCTCTCGTGGAACTGGCCGGGACGCATGTTTTCGTCGCGCACTACTCGAACTCCCTCTGCACGCCGCCCATCGGGCTCGGTGTATAGGTTCGCATCAGGAAGTCGAGGTTCTGCGCGAGAACGCGGCGACTGTTGCCTGGCATCACGATCTTGGAAACGGAACCCAGCGCGAGCGCTTCCTTCGGGTTCATCAATTCGTCTTCGTAGCGGTTCGAGAGTTCGGCGAGCACGGCATCACGCTGCTTCGCCGCCTCCTCTTCCGAACCGCCTTCCTTGACGGCCTTCCTGTAGGCCGCGTCGGCCGCGCGGATCTCGTCCTTGTAGACGAAGTCCTTGCCCGCCGCGCCCATCACCGCGATGCGCGACATCGGGAAGGCGAAGACCATGTCCGCACCCACGAAATGGGAGTTGTAACTCGCATAGGCGCCGCCGAAGGCGTTGCGGATGATCAGCGTGATGCGCGGGGTGCGCAGATCGATGATCGAGTCGAGCAGGCGCCGACCTTCGAGGACGATGCCACCGCTTTCCTGCTCCGTGCCCGGCTTGAAGCCAGTCGTATCTTCGAGGAAGACCATCGGGATGTTGTAGAGGTTGCAGAAGCGGATGAAGCGCACCGCCTTGCGGGCTGCGTCGATGTCGATCTGCCCCGACGCCACCGCCGAGTTGTTCGCCACGTAGCCCACCACGTGACCGCCGATGCGCCCGAAGGCCGTGATCATGTTGCGGGCACGCTGGGGCTGCAGCTCGAAGTACTCGCCGTGGTCGCTGATCAGCTGGATCATCAGCGTCACGTCCATCGGGGCATTCATGCCGGCCGGCGTGCTGAAGGTCTTGCGGAAGAGGCGATCTTCTTCGGGGATGAAGCGGTCGGTGGGATCGCTCGTCTCCCAGAAGGGCGCGCTGCTGTAGTTGTTGTCGGGCAGGTAGCCCAGCAGGCGAACCGCCGTGCGCAGCGAGCCGAGCTCGTCGTTGGTCACCAGGTCGCACACGCCGTTCATGCCGTGCACGCCGGGGCCACCGAGTTCGTCGGGAGTGACGTCCTCACCGAGCACGCTCTTCACGACGCCCGGGCCGGTGAGGCCGATGAAGGTCTCGTCGTGCTGGATCATGAACGAGCCCTGGCGCGGCAGGTACGAACCACCGCCGGCGTTGAAGCCGAACATCAGCGAGATGCTCGGCACCACACCGCTGATCTTGCGAAGCGCGTTGAAGGCCTCGCTGTAACCGTCGAGGCCGCCGACGCCAGCCGGCACGAAGGCGCCCGCCGAGTCGTTCATGCCGATCAGCGGGATGCCGCGCTCGCCGGCCATGTAGATGAGGCGCGCGAGCTTCGCGCCGTTGGTCGCGTCCATCGAACCCGCGCGCAGGGTGAAGTCGTGGCCGTAGACCGCGACGTCGCGACCGTTCATGTTGAGGATGCCGGTCACGATCGAGGCGCCATCGAGGCCCGGCCCCCAGTTCTCCCACATGAAGTTCGGCTCGAGGTCGGTGAGCACCTTGATGCGCTCGAAGACCGTCATGCGCGACTTCGCGTGCTGGACGCGGATGCGGTCCGGGCCGCCGCCACCGACGGGGCGCGACTTCAAGTCACGTCCGAGGTCGAGGGCCTTGTCGTAGATGTTCGCGGCGCCGTCTCCTTCGGAAGTCGGCCGCGCGGCAGGTGTTTCGAAGGGGTTTTCGAGGGTATGGGTCGCTTGTGTCATGGGTCCCAGATGGTTGGTCTCGGTTGCTGACGATTGCGGGGTCTTGCGGATGGGAAGTCGAGGGGGTGCCCATGGCACAGCCCTGCCTTCGATGGGGTCTGGCTGAGAGCGCACGTGGGTCTCGCAGGGATCGCGAGAGGGGCCCCGCCGGAGACGGACGGGGTGTGGAGGGTCACGCGGCGGGCCGCAATGTAGCCCGGATCGCTGGCTCCGGTCGGGAAACCGGAGCGGTTTGGGCCGGGTGTGCGACCGTGCCCCGTGGGGCTCCGCCACCTCGGCCGGCGATTCGCGAGTAAGCTTGGCCGCCGTTCGGCGTCGCGGCCGGCCCGAACTCGAAGCGGAGGTGAGCGAAGGGTGCGGGTGGCGGTGATCGGTGCCGGCGGGGTGGGCCTTGCGATCGGGGGAAGCCTCGCCGCTGGTGGTGAAACGCCGGTTCGTTTTCTGGTCCGACGCGAGGAACAGGCCAAGGCCCTTCGCGAACACGGGGTGCAGCGCGCGGGCTTGTTCGGCGAAGCGCTGGCCGATCCCTCCAGAATCGAAGCCTCGAGCGACAACGCCGATCTCAGCCGCGAACCCGACGACGTGTGGCTCGTCTGCACGAAGACGATCGACAACCCCGCCCTGGCGCGCGAACTCGAACCGGTATGGAAGCAGTGCGCGAATCGCCCCGCCGTAGTGCTCTGCCAGAACGGCTGGGGAAACGCGGAGACCTTTCGCGAGTTCATTCCGAGCGAGCACATCTTCAACGCGCGCGTCATCACCGGCTGCGATCGCGAAGACGACACCTCGGTGCGCATCACCGCGCACGCGCAGCCCATTCACGTCGGACATCTCGAAGGTGTGGACGCGAGTGCCCTCGCCCCGCTCTGTGAAGCAATCGATCGCGGCGGGATCCCGTGCCGGATCGCGGACGACATCGCGAAGGACCTCTGGGCCAAGATGCTCTACAACGGTCTGCTGAACCCGCTGGGGGCACTGCTCGGTGTTCGCTACGGCGAACTCGGTGAGCGGAGGGAAACACGCTCGATCGTGGAAGCGATCGCGCACGAGACATTCGCGGTGATGCACGCGGCCGGCCTCGAAACCCACTGGTCGAACGCGAACGCCTACCTCGAAACGTTCTGGGGCGAGTTGCTTCCCCCCACCGCCGAGCACGAGTCATCGATGCTGATGGACCTGCGCGCGGGGCGGAAGACAGAAATCGATGCGCTTTGCGGGGCGGTGGCGAAGCTGGCGACGGAGTACGGCGTGCCCGCGCCGCTTCACAGCGCGCTGCTTGCGCTCATTCGAGCGGCGGAAGCGCGGCGGCCTGCGTAGCGATTGCACGAGTTCTGCACGCAATCCGCTGTCGAAAACCATCATGCCCGTCGGGCTCGCAACACAGTCGCATGTAGACCACCATTGCAGTCCGATCCTCCGCTACCCCACTCGATACGGAACCCGCCCATGTCCACCCACGTCGACTCGAGCGTCTACCTTTCCCTTCTCTTCCTGATCGCCGCATCCGTCGCACTCGGCTGCGGGAAGTCGAACTCCGGTGGCTCACCCGAGCAGGGTGTCGGCGCGGCCTTCGTGGTGCCGGGAAGCGACACCGTCATCCTCTTCAACACGGATGGCGAGCGATACGTCGAGTTCGATCGCACGACGGGCAGGTTCAGTGATTCCGACGAGACCGAGGATCTCGGAGACGACAACCCATTCGATGAGGTCGGAGCCGGGTCGGCGCTCCCCGGTGGAACCGAGGCCGTCGTCTTCAACGAAACGGGATCGCGCGGCAGCGTCTACGACACGGCCACCGGTGACTTCTCCGCGCCGGCGACTTTCGCAGCGATGTACCCGGGTGCGCCCTTCGCGAGACCCAGCGCGGGGTTCATCACTGGCGACCAGGTAATCTTCTTCGATGAACGCGGTGAGAACTACGCGGCATACAACTTCGTCACTTCCACCTGGTCCAACGTCTTTTCGTTCGCAACGGAGTTCGGAGGGGGTGGTGCACCCTTCCCTGCCGTCGGCGCAAGCTTCGCGTTCGAAGCCGGAGGCTCCGAGTTCTACCTCTTCGACCGATCCGGCGAGCGCTTCGTGATCTTCGACGGCGGCGGTGTGTTCAGCGCCCTGATGTCGCTCTCCGACCTGGGAGACGGCAGCCTCGAGTTCTGAGCCGCCGAACCATGACAACTGGATTCGAATCCAGTTGGAGTGCTTCTAGCCTGCGCATGGCGGGACCAGGCGTGCCCGTGCGCGTCGAGCGAAGATCAGGGATCGGGGAAGCGAGCCACGACCTCACTCCAGCCCCGACAGCGCACGATGCGCTCACGCGCGCGGTCTGGAATCCGCGATGGATCGCGGTTCCACGGGTGGTCGATCAGCGCGACTTCGACTTCGAGTTCGGCGGCGAGGAAGACGGCGACCTCGAGGGAGTCTTCGACGGCCAGGCAGAACTCGAGTTGGCGTACGTCGTCGAGGTCGAGCACTTCGACGTCTTCGCCCCAGGCGTGGGCGCGGCCGTACTTGTCGACGAAGTCGAGTTGGACGTGGGGGATCGCGTGTTGTTCGAGCCAGGCGCGGGTCGCGTCTTCGGTGAAGGGTGGGCGGCCGGTGAGGAGATGGATCTCGTAGCCCGCTCGTGACCAACCCTCGAGGGCGGGACGCGCGCCTTCGACCAGCGCAATCGAACGGATCGCGTCGGGTTCGTGGGCGATCTCGAGGAAACGTTCGACCTCTTCTTCTTCGAGACCAAACGAGCGAGCGAGATCGAACTCGGTGATCTCCTCGTAGGGCACGCGCTTGTCGAAGTGCTGATGCAGCAACTGACCGAGGCGCGCGATCGTGTGCGAGAGCACATCGTCGATGTCGATGTAGATGCGGCGGTTCGACGTGTTCATTCGCAACACGCCAGGGCGGCCAGCAGGGCTCGCACCTTGTCGAGGGCTTCGCGGTACTCGGCTTCCGGTTCGGAGTCGCTCACCACGGCACCACCGCCGTGCATGTGGACTCGGCCCTCGCGCACGAGCAGGGTGCGGATCACGACCGAGAGATCGAGCCCGCCCCGCGCGTCGAGGTATCCGATCGCACCGGAGTAGATGCCGCGGCGTACGGGTTCGATGCGATCGATGATCTCCATCGCGGCGATCTTCGGCGCACCCGTCATCGAACCCGGCGGAAAGGTCGCGCGCAGCAAATCCGCGCGGTCGCGATCGGCGCGCAGCTTCCCGCGCACGGTCGAGACCATCTGGTGGACCGTCGCGTAGGGTTCGATCGCCATGAGATCAGGCACTTCGACCGAACCGGTCTCACACACGCGTCCCAGATCGTTGCGCACGAGATCGACGATCATGAGGTTCTCGGCGCGATCCTTCGGCGAAGCCTCGAGCTCCTTCGCGAGCAGTGCGTCTTCTTCAGGGGATGCGCCGCGGCGACGTGTGCCCTTGATGGGCCGACTCTCGACCCTGCGATCCGGGTCGAGTCGCAGGAAGCGCTCGGGCGAACTGCTCACGATCTCCACTTCGGGGAGGGAGAAGTAGGCGGCGAAGGGCGCGGGATTGATCTCGCGCAAGGCGCGGTGGAGCGACCAGCCGATCTCCGACTGGTTCCCGCCATCGCAGTCCGGGGCATTGAGGTCGATGCGCTGGGTGAGGTTGGCCTGGTAGACGTTGCCCGCGGCGATCTCGCTGCGGACCGCCTCGACGGCCTCGGCATAGTGCTCGCTACCGAGGGATTCTTCCGCATCCGGCGGCGGGTCGCGATCGAGCACCCAACGCGCGGCGGGGGTCGAGAGCTTCCGTGTAGTGCCGGCGTCGCATGGAGCACGCGTAACGAAGGTGCGCTCCAACTCGATCGACGCCTGTTCGGCGCGCGCATTCGCATCCGACTCGCATCCGGCGAACCCGAGCCCGATGGCGAAGACCCGTGCGAGCTGATGATCGATCACCGCGATGCGGTCGTTGTATAGAAGAAGGAGATCGGGCAGGGAGAAGTCGTCTCGCGCTGAGAGGTGAACCGGCTCGCAGCTCTGGCCCAGCTCGTAGCCGAAGTAGCCGACCGCGCCGGCCAGCAGCGGTGGGACTCGATCGAACATCGCCGCGACCCGGTCGACATCCCCGAGATGCGGAATCGCATCGATCGCGAGGTCGAGCGCGTCCCCTTCGACTTCGCGGGTTCCGACCTCGCTCCCGGGCACGACCGCGCGCCGCGTCTCGAAGCGACAATGCCTTCCCCACGCGCGCATCACGAGGTAGGGGTCCGCGCCCACGAAGGAGAAGCGCGCGTTCGCACCCTCGGAGGTCTCGCTATCGAGCAACCACGGTGTGCTCTGCTCGCGCAGGCGTTCGAAGAGCCGCACCACGACGCCGGGGCGCGGGTCGACCGCATCGGTCAATTCGCGAATCGCTAGCGCGCTGACCATTGACATGGAAACTCCCGGCAGGCGCGAACCCTACCAAAGGGTGGCGTCCCGATCACTTGCACACGGGCTGCAACGGGGTGAAGGAAGCTCACGCGCGTGGTGTGGCGACGAAAGCCCGATCGCGGCGCCCGGGCGCACGAGCCAACCCCCCAGCGACGACGACGCGTTATGCTCGCCACATGAAACGCGTCTGTTTCTACCACGCCGGCTGCCCCGACGGCTTCGGCGCCGTCTGGTCCGTGCGCCGCGCCTGGGGCGAGGATGCGCGCTACATCGCGCGCTCCCACGACGATCCCCTGCCCTTCGACGAACTCGAGGGGGCGCTGGTGGTGTTCGTCGACATCGCGGTCGACAACGCGACCCTGCAGCAGCTCGACGAGGTGGCGGATCACATCGTCGTGCTCGACCACCACGTCTCGGCGCAGCTTCGCTACCACGGTGATCCCGCGGTGGTCAACCGCATCGAAGATGCCGGCCATGAGATCCACTTCGACCTCGATCACTCGGGAGCCGTACTCGCCTGGCAGTACTTCCACCCCGACGAACCCACCCCCGCCCTTCTCCAGTATGTGGAAGACCAGGACCTGTGGAACTGGAAACTCACCGGCTCCGAAGAGGTGAACGCCGCGATCGCGAGCTATCCGCGCGACTTCGAGACCTGGGAGCAGCTCGCCCTGCGGGCGCCCGAAGAACTCGTGCGCGAAGGCGAATCGATCGTGCGCGCGAACCAGGCCGAGGTGCAGCGCGCGATCCAGCATCCCGACGTGATCCACGTCGACGGTCATCCGATCGAAGCCGTGAACGCGAGCGTGAACCGCAGCGCGATTGGCCATGAACTCGCGAAGCGCCGCAAGTACGAGCGAGCCTGGGGCTGCGTCTATCGCATGCAGGGCGGTGTGATGCACGCGACGCTCTACTCGATCGGCGATCTCGACGTCTCCAAGATCGCCACATCGCTGGGCGGCGGCGGGCATCGCAACGCCGCTGGCTTCTCGGTGCCCCTCGAACGCTGGGTGAGCGACTTCACGTAGTCGCGGAAGCCCCGGTTCGCGGCCGAGAGCGCGCCCCTCGTACCCCAACGGGTTTCGTGTGTTTTCCGTGCACGCTCTCGTTCGCAGCGAGAACGTCGAGGTTCATGAGCCGGCCGGAACCTTCGGCCGGCGATCGCGCACCCATCAGAGCCCGGTCGCAATTTGTTTCGCGTATCCGGGCTTCCTTCGGAGGGCGCGATCATGGCGCGAATCAATACCCCCTACGCCGCAAGGGCGATCATTCACACATCCCTCATCGCACTGCTCACGTTGGGTGCAGTGGGCTGCCAACGCTTCACCGATCTCGAACTCTCGGGCGAAGCGCGCTTCAACGACAAGTTGCGAGCCGATGCCGACGCCTTGACGACGCTTCAGCAACAGGGCCCCGCCTGGGTCGAGCGCGACGGCAAGGCGTACTACAGCGATGGCGGCGAGGATTTCAGCGAACTGACGAGCGAACTCTTCCACTCGATGATCGATTCGGATCGCCTGCGCGAACTGCGCGCGAGCGACTGCCTCTTCGTCGAGCGCGATGGCTTTCCCATCCTCTCCTTCGAAGCGATCGTCCAGGAGTTCAGCGTCGGTGAACACGAGGCGAACCTCGATGAACTCGGCATGTGTGGTGGCAACGGCGCCTTCAACCATCCCGTGACGCGAGAACTCCTCACCGTCGACGACGAACCGGTGAAGTACGGGTACCAGATCCCGATCACGGTCGCGCTCTCGGCCTACGAGGGGAACGACGAAGCCCGCAACCCCTACGCCGCATGCGACGGCGTGCGCCCCAGCACCCTCCATTCGGTCACCCCGACGGAGCAGATCGTCGACGGCAAGGACGGTTCCTTCTCCCCGTTCTGCGTGATCCAGGGTTCGCCCGCGCACGTACCGGACGAAGACGTGAGCTACGTCGTGCAGGTGGTGAACAGCGAAACCATGAGTCCGAACAACTCGATGGGCCTCACCTCCGAAGCCCGCGAGCTGCTCCCCCATCTCAAGCTCGTCGGTGGCGAGCGTCGCATCGCGCGCCCCCTCATCTACCGGGGCACCGAGTACGACGACGACCTCGAGCGCTACGTCCACAGCTGGAGCTGGAAGGTCGATAGCGTGAATTCCTACGGCGCAGTCGATATCGCCGGCCCCTTCTGGCGCGAGAACTACGCCCCGCGCGTGAACGTCGACGCCGTGCGCTTCTTCGTTCAGGATGGCTCGGAGCCCGTTCCCGAACACGAGCGCGATTACGTGCGCGTGCGCAAGCTGCGCGTCGTCGAGGTCGGCGATCTCGGCCCGCAGACGGCCCTGCCCTACAACGAGGGCTGCAGCACGAACGAAGCCGGCGACCCCGACGGCGACGGCACGATGTACCTCGAGGGCTGCAACATCCTCGCGACCCCGACCTACGCGTTGGCCCCGAGTATCACGGGGCGAATGACGGAGAAGGTCGAATGGCGCGCATCCTTCCGAACGCTGGCCGCGAACGATCCCGTTCCCGTCCAGCCGGGCCAAGCGTTCTTCATCGAGTTCACGCTCTCGGCGCCGCTCTTCGGCAGCACCTCGGCCTCGCTCGTGCTCGACCCCGGTGTAGTGGACTTCCGTGAAACGCCGGTGGGTGTGACCGCCGTGGAGTCGAGCCTGTGGATCGAGAACCCGGGCCTCACCAGTGGCGTCGTCGAAGCCCTTCACATCGAGGGTCGCGACGCCGACCAGTTCGCCTTCACCCTGCCCGAAGGCGTGGAACCGCCGTTCGTGCTGCCCGCCGGTGCGGGTGTCCCCGTCGAGCTGATGGTGACTCCGGCCTACGTGGGTCCGCTCCAGGCGCAGTTCGTGATGGAGTCCTCCGACGCAGGCCTCGCCCTGCACGAGGCCGTGGCATACCTCTATGCCAACGGCGTGGCACCGGACCTCGACGTCCTGCCTTCCCATCTCACCTTCTACCGCGGAACCGGATACACGACCAGCTACTGGCAGAAGCACTTCCTGATCACCAATACCGGTTCGGCTCCCCTCGATCGCGGCTCGATCACGATCGGTGGCGCCAACGGTTCCTGGTTCAGCGTGATCGGTTCGGATTGCGGCGGTTCGTTCGCGACGCCGGCGCCCAGTACCTGTCATCTCGAACCCGGGCAGATGGAAACCGTGCGCGTGGTCTACCACCCCGGTCAGGCCGGCGTTCACCAGGCGTTCATCTCCTTCAAGTCGGATGGCGGTAGCGGTTCGGTCGGTCTCACGGGCACCTGCTATCAGGGTTGCTCGTACGTGCCGACCGGCGAGTTCGACCCGCGTGACCCCACGCCGCCGCGCGACCTCGACCCGAGGCCGTGGGTCGT
>JANQEL010000193.1 GCA_028278345.1 Myxococcota bacterium | reverse complement strand
ACGCCGAACCCTTCGAGAAGGCGGCCATGGTCACCGATCGCGTCGCGTTCTGGAAAGGCGTCGAAGTCGGCGAGTAGCCGCATGGCTCAATCGAGCTCGAAGCGCACCATCTTCTTGTAGAGCCCCTCGCGCGTGATGCCGAGGAAGTCGGCGGTCCTCGCGCGGGCACCGTCGTGATCTTCGAGTGCGCGCTTCACCAGTTCGCGTTCGACGCGCCAGAGCGTCTCGCTCAGGTATTCATCGGGGTGCGCCTTCACTTGCAGGGCCTCGTAGTAGCGCTGTCGGCGTTTCATCATGAGCTCCAGTGATCCGTTCTTCCATGGTGCCGGCGGTCGTGGCCCGCACGAGTGGCGTCACCCGAGGCGCCGCTCGATACGCGCCGTCATCAGTACGATGGCGTCCGTGAGTCTTCGTCGATACTGATCCCAACTGAGATCAGCGGCTTCGGCCGCGGCGCGTTGATCACCGACCGGGTGGAAGTAGGTGACGTCGAGCACGCGGTGAATGGCTTCCGTCTTGGGGTTGTCCGCCAACGCCTCGAACTCCTCGCGCACGAGCTTCTCGAGTGCGACAGCCGCCTGGGATGCCGGTTCGATGCCCAGCTGCGTGATCAGCGGATTGGTCGCGAGGCGATCGGGGCGATGGATCGCACGCAGCGCGGCGCGTACATCCTCGCGATCGATCGGCGCGCGACCGCGCGCGAGGTCCACCGGCGCCGAGTTGCCCGGCGACCCGGCGAGCAGTTTCTCTCGCAGGCGCTGATAGGTGGCCTTCAACCACTGCATCGGCGACTCGTTCGACAGGTCGTGGACGCTCAGCACGATCGGCTGCTCGCCGGCGAGTTCTCGTGAATCCTCGAGGTGGAGGTGGCCGTAGAGGCGGTTGTTCTCGCGCCAATCGGCGTTGTCGGGGGTCAACGCACCGCCGAAGTCGGTGCGCGGATCCATCAGCATGGCGCCGACCAGATCGACGGCCCACAGCGGCCCGACCGCAGAAGGTTGCATGTGGAGTTCGTCTTCCATCCACATGCGCAGCAAGACGGCGTGACCTTCGCGGTGCTTCGAGCCGAGGGCCGCCGAGCGGGCCCCGTGGAAGTGCGCGAGTTGGGGATCCCGTTCCAGGCACTCGGCGCCCGGATTCGACGCTTCGAGCAACAGATAAAAGCCCACCACCGCGTTCTCCGCCGATCGCACGACCCGGAACGCTTCCGGTTGATGCTCCCACCAGAGATCGAAGATCGCGACACCGCCTTCGTCCTGATGTCGCTCGACCATGGCGCGAAGTGCCACATGATCGTCGGGCTTCGCCGCCTCGCGAAAGCACGGCTCGGGGGGCACCGCGGCAATCGGAGGCATCAGGTTCTGCATCATGTACAGGTGCTCGATCGCGATCACCGGGTCGAAGGTGTGGCCGTCCCACATGCCGTCCATCTGGTGATCGCAGACCCGGTCGAGGATCTCGAGTCGATCGCTCGGATCGCGCCGAGCGAAATCGCCGCGCAGCACTTCGCGCAAGCGGTCGTGGGGAAAGATGCCGAGGTCGTCGGCTTCGATGAAAGAGAGCGCGGCGAGGTGATCGATGATCTCCTGGGCGCGCGTCGAATCGATCTCGAGGGCCATCGCGATGTCCGTGGCCGTCGTGTGCTTGAGCAGGGCGACCACGTCGAGGGCGCGACGTTCGAGCCTGCGTCCCCGACTCGGCAGGAGTTCGTCGACCCAGGTGAGCAGGGAGGCGTCGAGGTCGGGGGTGGCAGGAGATGCGACCGAGGTGGCCAGCGAGCCCGAGTTGGATGCATCGGCCATCAGGGCGAGCAACAGCGGCTGCCCGTCGGCCGCGGTGACGATGTGCGTCGCGTCTTCCGAAGCGACATCGCGCCGCTCGAGGTAGTCGCGGGCTTCCGCTTCGCTCAGCGGCTGGAGTTCGGCGTGCTGCAGCACCCCGTGCCAACCCGGGTCGCTTCGCCAGCGGGCCGCCGGCGGACGCCGCCCTGCGATCACCACCGAGGCGTTCTGCGGGAGCCGCGGCAGGAAGTCGTCGCGCAACCAACCCTCGAGGGCGGCCCACTCTTCGAAGGTGTCGATCACGAGCAGCGAGCGGTTCTTTCCCTGGCCCAATGCCTTTGCGAGGCCCTGGGCGAGGAGGCCCTGCACGATTGCGGGGTCGGCCGGGGCGCTGCGCGCGTCGACGCGTACGACCGACCAACCGTTGCTCACCGCGCGAGTGGCCAATGAGGCCACCAGGCTGGTCTTGCCGATGCCCCCCGGCCCGTGAAAGAAGAGCACCCCCGAACTCGCGCCGTGTTCGAGCAGCGCTTCGAACTGCCGCACGTGGCTCTCGCGTCCAACGAAGAGACGCACGCGGTTCCGTTCGATCTGCTCACCGAGGGTCGACATCAGCCGACACAGCTTATGCGAATCACAAGCCTGTTGCCTCGATGGTTGGCTGACGCATTCCTGTGAGAGGGAAAATGACTGCTCCCAGAACACGGTCGTGTGGCGGCCCGACGCATTCGAGTTGCGGCTCTGTGACCCGTTTCGGAAACGCTGCGAGAAATGACCACCGGCGTAATACAGGGCTGCGCCCCCCACGACGATGCCCGTGCGTGACTGGCGAGGCGACTCGTCTCGGGCCACCCGTGCAAAAAGCGTGCGGTGGTTCGCAGACCGTCCCCTGGCCCGACACGGAGAATCGGGAAATGGATCGCGGAGTTCGACGGATGTGTGCCGGATGGTGGAAAACAGCTTTGTGTATGGCGGCGATGTTTGCGCTGATCGGTTGTTCATCCGGAGAGGGTGGATTCGGTAGCTCGATCCTCGCCGGCTCCGGCGTGAAGGGCCCGCTCGTGAACGCCACGGTCCGGCTCTATCGGGTCGACCTCACGGCGGGCGACCTTCGCGGCGAGTTGCTCGGGACTGGTTCGACGGACTCCGCTGCGCGCATCCGGGGGATCGAAGTCGAGGGCGATGTCAGCGGTCTCGTGCTGCTCGAGTTCGAAGTCGACGGCGACACCATCGAAGTGGGTAGCGGTGCGACCCCCGTGCTCGATCGATTGGTGACCGTCGTCGGCGTCGAGCGACTGCACGAGGGTGACGACATCTTCGCCACGCCCCTCACGACCATGGCGGTCGATCTCGCCCAGCAGAACGCCGACGAGGGCAATCCGTACGGCGGCAACGGAGACGACGCCATCAGTGAGGACGAGTTCGTCTACGCCCTAGACGTCGCCCAGGCGCAACTGAAGTCGACCCTCGGCTTCGGTCTCGACGACGACGTCGACATCTTCGAAACGCCCCCGATGCTCACCGAAGAAACCGAATCCGATGCAGACCAGACGGCGGTCGTGCAGTACCGGCAAGCGGTCGAGGCCGTCGCCGCACTCGCGACCCACGTGGCCGACGGCTCGACCGCTTCCGACACGCCGCAGGAGGTACTCGACGCGTTGGTCGAAGATCTCGGCGACGGTTCGGTGGACGGAATGGGGGACGACGGCGCCGTGCCCGTCCTGGCCGCCCTCGATGTGCCCATCGCCACGACCCTGGCGGCCGTCGACACGAGCACGCTGCTGATCCCCGGCACCACGACGCCGATCGACGACATCGAGCAGACCCTGGCCGACGAGGCCGAGGCGGTCGGCACCGACGTCGATACCACCGCCCTCGAAGAGCGCGACATCGACAGCGACCTCGAAGATCCCGAACTCGTGGCCGATAGCGACGGCGACGGCGTCCCCGACAGCCAGGACGAGATGCCCTTCGACGAGAACGAGACGCTGGACAACGACGGCGATGGCATCGGGAACAACGCCGATCCCGACGACGACAACGACGGTGTCGACGACGAACAGGATGTCTTTCCCTTCGACCCGAGCGAATCCGAGGACAGCGACGGCGACGGGGCCGGAGACAACGCGGACCCCGACGACGACAACGACGGAACGATCGACGAGGAGGATGCCTTCCCCTTCGATCCGACCGAGAGCGCGGACAACGACGGAGATCAGGTCGGTGACAACGCGGACCCCGACGACGACAACGACGGAACGCTCGACGAAGAGGATGCCTTCCCCTTCGACGCGAGCGAAACCGCCGACAACGACGGGGATCAGGTGGGCGACAACGCCGACACCGATGACGACAACGACGGTGTCGACGACGAGAGCGACGCCTTCCCCTTCGACGAGAACGAGAGCGCGGACAGCGACGGCGACGGAACGGGGGACAACAGCGACCCCTTCCCCAACAACGCGCCGCCCACCGCGACGAATCTCCCGACCTCGATCGAGTGCACCCTGGGCGAGACGGTCGAGTTCGCCGTGACGGCCAGCGACGCCGAAGACGTTCCGACCTTCGCGGAAGGGGCCAACAGCAGCCGCGCCCAGGCCGCCCAGGCGGTGTCGAGCGGCGGCGTCGTGAGCTTCACCTGCTCGGCGATCTCTACGGACACCTGCGCGATCGACGTCGAAGTCGACGACGGCACGAACGACCCGGTGGTGGCCACACTCACTGTCGATCCGCAGAACGTGTGGTTCGTCGACGGCAACGCGGGGACCAGCGGTGACGGTCGAACCTGGGCGACGGCGATGTCGACTCCCCAGGCGGCCAGCGACGCCGCCGATGCCTACCGGGATGCCAATCCCCTCGAGACCGAAACCCTCGAGATCTGGGTGGCGAGCCATGTCTACAAGGCGGCTTCGGACGGGGCCGCGGTGCTCGACATCGGCGCCCACGCCTACTACGGCGGCTTCAGCGGAGCGGAGACCTCTCTGGATCAGCGCGACCTGTTGCAGAACCCGACCGTCCTCGACGGCGATCGCGACGGCCTGGGGCAGGGCGGCGACAACAGCGTGTCGGTCGTGACCGGCGACGAGGTCGATGGTGCGCGCTTCGACGGCTTCACCGTGCGCAACGGCCTGGGGCAGACTGGCGGCGCCGGCATGCTGATCAACTTCTCCTTCAACCCGATGCTCTTCACCATTGCGAACACGACCTTCGAGGACAACACGGTGACCTCGACGGACCCCCTCGTGCACGGGGGCGCGCTGATGTACCTCGGCTCGGATCTTCGCATCCACGATTCGCACTTCGAAGGCAACCTGGCGAGTGCGACGAACTTCGGTGAGGCCGCGGGCGGTGCGATCTCGACGCTCTCCGACTCCGTCGTGATCACGAACTCGACGTTCGTGGACAATCAGGCGTCGTGCCCGGGCAGCCTGGCCCTCGCTGGCGCGATCTACCTGGGATGGAGCTTCGCCGAAACCGATGGCGCCGTGATTCTGAACAGCGTGTTCGATGGGAACGCGATCACGGGCGGCCCGACGATCGGCCGCGGCGGCGCCATCGCGAGCGAGATGGCGTCACTCACCATCACGAACAGCACCTTCGTCGACAACACGATCGACGACGCGCTGGTCACCGGGATCGGCGGCGCGATCGACGCGCACGTCGCAGAGGATTCGGACGTGATCGTTCGCAACTCGGTTTTCTGGGGGAATTCCGCGGAATCGGGCGATCACGTCTACCTCTCGGGCGCCGGCGACGAAGTGACGTACTCCTGTGTGGAAGGCGGATTCACCGGCACGGGGAACGTCAGCTTGAGTGCCGACCCGATCAGCCTGTCGAGTGGCGCCTACCTGCTCAACGAGGCCGTGGGTGGCGGTGCGGACTGCCAGGACATCGGCTCGAACGCCCTGGCCGACGACGGCACCACGGGCTTCGGCCTGCTCGGCCTCGACTGGCGGGATCTCATCTCGACGACCCGTGGCCAGACCGAAACCGCGGACGATGGCGCCGGCACCGAGGAGGTCGACGCCGGGGCTCACTACGAGCCGGTGACGCTCTTCTGAATCGGGCGGGACGTTCGATCAGCGAAACAGGTCTTCGGCGGGATCGCGCAGCATGTCCCCCGTCGCGCCGTCGCCGCCCGGTGCCAAACCCTCGACGAAGACGGCGGGGATACCTGAATCCTTCACCATCAGGATCCCCGCCCCGGCGGCGAGCTGATCGACGGTGGCGGTGGCGGTGACCTGCAGCTCGCGGCCGGCGAGGTCGACCTCGCCGCGGTGATCGCTGATCGGTTCGATGCCGGCGCTGCCCACCGACATGTCGACCAGACCCTCGCGCCAGGGACGCCCGAAGGTGTCGGTGACGACGACGGCGATGTTCTCGGCCCCGCGATGTTCGAGGTCGCTCTTCAACGCCCTGGCCGAAACATCGCAGTCGATCGGCAGGAGCACGGCGAACTGCTCGCCGGGGGCGTTCGAGAGATCGACCCCGGCGTTGGCGCAAATGTAGCCGTGATGGGTCTCGCAGATCATGACGCCGTGGCCGCGGCGCACGATCTTGCGCGTTTCGCGCAGCACGACTTCGACGTGGCGCGGATCCTTGTCGTCTTCTCCCGCGATGCGGATCGCCTCTTCGCTCGGCTCGATGGTCGAGAGATCGACGAGGCGGCCGTCGGCCTTCGAGATGATCTTCTGGCAGACGACGAGCACGCCGTCGCGCAGTTCGACGCCGCTCTGCTTCGCCGCCCCCGCGATGATCTTCGAGAGATCATCGCCGGGTTCGACGTTGCCGATGCCGTACAGGGGACGAAGGCGCAGGCCCGCTTCGTCGATCTGGATCTTCATGCTTCTCTACTCCGAGTGGTCGCGAGATGCGGCTGGCCAGCCGAGGGCTTCGAGGGTCTTGCGCGTTTCCGCGCCGCCACCGGGCCGCGCGAGAAAGTCGTCGATGTCTTCCGGACGGTCGAGGTCGATCTCGAGGGAAGGCAGTGGGACTTCGAGGAAGGGAACGTCGAGTTCGGCGGCCGCGAGGCGATGCGCCTCGGCGCTCTTCGGACCGAAGCGCGAGGG
Source organism: Myxococcota bacterium (assembly GCA_028278345.1). Classification (GTDB taxonomy): domain Bacteria; phylum Myxococcota_A; class UBA9160; order UBA9160; family UBA4427; genus DUBZ01. Next base: position 12,039 of record JANQEL010000193.1, on the reverse strand, counting down.
GATGACATCCGCCGGGGCGCGGAGCATGGCGGCGGTTCCGCCGTCCCGCGCCGGTGCAAGGGCGACGGCGCGTTCGGCATCGATTTCGGCAACCGCCTGGAATAGACGATCGAGATCTTCGGGCAGGGCGCCCGCGACGTCGCCGAGCACGACCAGCGCGCTCTCCCCTTCCTCGCCGACTTCGCGGATCGCCGCGTCGATCGATTCGTTGAGCCCGGGGTCGTCGCGCAGCAAGGCGATGGCCCCGGCCGCCGCGGTGGCTTCGGCCACCGAGGGATCGGGGGTCACCACGGCGACGCGATCGAGGGAGGGCGTCGCCTGAAGGGCCGAGAGCAAATCGCGCAACATCGCAAGGCAGAGACGCTCGAGGGCATCGCGCTCGAGCTGCGAGGCGAGGCGGGACTTGCTCTTCGAGAGGTGCTTGATTGGAACGACGGCGAAGCTCATCGCAAACTCATCGAAGGCCCAGGGCGAGTTCGACCGCGGTGGCTGCGAGGGCGGTGGCGATGTCGAGGTCCTTCATCAACGTCCGCGTCGCCACGGCGCGTAGGCCGAGGGCTTCGATCGAGGCGAGTTCCGCTCCATCGACCTCGTCGAACACGAACCCGTCGACCCAGTCGCGGTAGAGGGTCGCCACGCCGAGGGCGGAGACCTCGCAACCCGCCGCGCGTAGCAGATGATCGGCCGGGCCCTTCACGGGTGCGCCGCCGATGATCGGCGAGATCGCGACGATCGGGATGCCACGGCCGACGATCGCTTCGCGAATGCCCGGCACCGCGAGGATGGGGCCGATCGAGACGATCGGATTGCTCGGGCAGACGATCACGATCTCGGCGTTCGCGATGGCGTCGAGCACGCCGGGCCCCGGCTTCGCCGCACGCGCAGCCGAGAGATCGACGCCTTCGACGTTGGCCGGAGAACGTTCGCGCACGAGGTATTCCTCGAAGTGCAGGTCGCGTCCATCGTCGAGGCGCACCTGCGTCGGGGCCGGGTCTTCGGTCATCGGCAGGATGTGGCAGGCGAGCCCCTGGGCGCGGCGCAACTCGTCTGCCAATGCCGCGAGCCCGACACCTTCATCCATACGGAGCTTGCGGTGGAGGCAGTGGGCGAAATCCCGGTCGCCGAGGCGGAACCAGGTCTCGTGACCCAGGGCTTCGAGTTCGTCCATCAGTCGATAGGTATCGCCCGCGAGGCCGAAGCCGCGCGTGAGGTCGACCGCGCTGGCCAGGGTGTAGGTCACGATGTCGAGGTCGGGAGAGACGAAGGCGCCGTAGAAGGCGCGGTCGTCCCCGGTGTTCACCACGACATCGAGCTTCGCGGGATCGACGGCCCGAACGAGCCCGCGCAGCAATCGCGCGGCGCCGACGCCGCCCGCGAGGGCGAGCACGCGACCGTCGAAGACGCGCGTAGCGGGGGTGTCGCTGTCGGAATTCGTGGGGGACGGGCTCATGGGTGTCGGATCAGGGGGTCTCGGCGTCGTGGGTGGCGAGGGCTTCTTCGAGCTGGCTCAGCCGGGCCGCGATCGTGAGGATGATCTCGCGATGGGCATCGCGCTGCTCGTCGTCTTCGAGATTCGCGTTCATCAGGTCGAGGAGCCTCGACCGCTCGACGGCGATCTCGCTGCGGATGGCTTCGGGCTCTTCGGGGATCGGAAGCACGATCGGCTCGTACTTCGAGCCGCCGAACATCGAACAACCGAGGTTCGCACAGAGGGCGAGGGCGAGGGTGAAGCGAAGGCTGCGGTGCGCCACGGGAATCGGGCGCATCGGAGGTCGGGCTCGTTCGGCCGGGTATTCGCGTCGCGACATCGCGGGCGAGTCTTCTGGAGTGGGGGAGGGGCGTCAAGCGCGGCGCGTGGTCTCGCGTTTGCAGCGGGATGGTACGCGGCTTCTCGGGGGCGGGAGGTGAGATTGCCCGGGCGGCGGGCGAGGGCGCGCTCGTCGCGCGTCGAGGGCGAATCGCGTGCGGCGCGAAGCGGCACGCCTCTTGCTCAGACGGAGAGCCATGCGGATCGTGCTTCTCTTTCTCCTGGTCTCGACAGCGATGGGTGCTGGCGGGCTCGATGCTTCGACCCATGCGCCTCATACGGGAGCCGTCGAGCGACGCGATCCCCTGCGGTTTCGCTGGACGCGTGATCAGCGCGGCGGCGAGGGTGGGATGCTGGCGATCGCGCGGGCGAAAGGGGTGTTGGCCTTCGCATCGCGCGATCGCGTTTCACTCACACGGGCGGGCGCGACGCGTAGCGCTGCATTCGAAGACGTGCGCGATCTCGCCTTTGACGGAGATGGGCGGCTCTACGTGGCGACCGGGGTGGGTCTCTGGTTGATCGAAGCGGGAGACACGCCGGCGCCGCGCGATGTCTCACCGGCGCCCGGCGAAGCGGCGCGAACGATCCGCCGCATCGACATCGCCGAGCGCTGGATCGCGGTCGCGACGGAGGCCGGTGCATTCGTCGCGCTGCGCGGGAGCGCCGCGCCGCGCTTCGTCGAACTCGACGCCGCCTTTCCGAAGGGCGCCGTTCACGATGTCGCGATCGCGCGAGACGGAGTGCTCGCCGCCGTGGGTTCTTCTTTGTGGCGGGCCGAACTCGGCCGCGGTGGCGAGCCCTATGCGGTGCGGGAGTTGCCGCTGCCGTCTCGCCTCGATGCAGAAGAGAAGATCTCCCTCGCAACCGATCTACCCGGCGCACCCGTTGCACTTGCTACGGGCGACAAGCTGTTCGTGCGCAATGCGGTCGACTGGAGCGTCGGCGTGGGCGAGCCCGCGAGCGCGATGGAGTGGACCGTGCTGCGGCCGCTGTTGCCGCCGGGGGCGCGAATCATGCGGCTCGGCGTGCTCGGGAGCGGTGCGTGGCTGGCCACGGATCGAGGCCTCCTGCTCGCTCGAACGATTGCGGGGCCGTGGCGCCGCGCCGATGCGCCGGCCGGCCGTGCGGTCGTATTGGATGCGGTCGAAGAGGAAGGGCGGCTGTGGATCGCGTCGTCGCTCGGCGTGCTGCGCGGCGAGGTCGTTTCCATCGCAGTCGGTCTGGCCCCGGATGAAGTGGTGGATGCTCGAGCATTGGCCCGGGTCCCGTCGATACGCGCAGTGCATCGCGTCGCCCTGCGCGAGCAGGGGCTCGAAGCGAGCGTGGTCCACGAAGCCTGGAAGGGCGTTCGTCGACGTGCCTGGCTTCCCGTGGTGGGGCTCTCCTTCGACGTCGATCGCGGACGCAGCCGCGAGAAGGAGCGCGACGAGAGCTTCGTCTCCGGCGGCTATCACACGCTCCACGATCTCGATCGCGATCGAAGTCTCGATCTCGCCGCCGGGGTGACCTTCTCCTGGGATTTCCGGGACACGGCCTTCGAGCCCGAGCAGATCGATCTCTCGCGCGAAGCACGCCTCGTAATCGGCCTGCGCGACGACGTGCTCGACGAAGTCAACCAGCTCTACTTCGATCGGCTCTCGGTGGCGAATCAACTCGCGGCCAGCGACGCCGTTGAAACCGAGCCCGCCGCTCGCGGCGCCCTGCGGCTTCGCCTGCAGCAACTCACGGCCGGGCTCGACGCCTGGACCGCGGGTTGGTTCAGCGAGCAACTCGAACGCGACGTGCCCGCGCTCGAATAGGGGGGCCTCCGAGCCGAGTCCGATCGATAGATTTTGTCGATTGTAAACATAATATAAATTCATTTTACAAATCGACGGACAAAGCCGAATCTTCTCTCGTTATCACGGCCGACCCCGGTCGCGAGGAGATGAGCATGGCTTCCAACTATCGTATTCCGGCCGACCCGGCGTTCACGATGACCGAGTTGCGCTACGCGGTCGCGGTGGCGGAGACCCTGCACTTCGGCCGTGCGGCGAGCGCATGTCACGTCAGCCAGCCGACCTTGAGTACGGGGATCCGTAAACTCGAGGAGCAGCTCGGCGTTCGCATCTTCGAACGCTCGAGCAAGCAGGTCCATCTCACCCAGCAGGGTGAGATCGTGATCGATCGCGCCCGCGCGGTACTCGCCGCCGCCCAGGATCTCACGGATCGGGTTTCCGGCGAGTTCGACCCGTTGGAGGGTTCGCTCTGCGTCGGCGTGATTCCCACGGTGGCCCCGTATCTGTTGCGTTGGATGATCCCTGCGCTGGACGAGGAACTGCCCTCGCTCGAACTCGTCGTTCAGGAGGGCATGACGCATCAGCTCCTCGACGCGGTGCGCGAACACAACGTGGAGGCCATCCTCCTCGCCCGTCCGTTCGACGAGAGCGGTCTGGTCGTCCACCCGCTCTACTACGAGCCCTTCTACCTCTTTGCGCCTGCCAATCACGAACTCGCGCGGCGCAAGCGCGTGAGCCAGCGGCAGCTGGAAGATGAACGCGTGCTCCTGCTGACCGAGGGGCACTGTCTTCGCGAACAGGCGCTCGAGGTCTGTCGCAGCGCGCGCTCTCGCGCGCACGCGCCCGAGGGCGATTTCCGGGCGACGAGCCTCGAGACCATTCGCCAGATGGTGATCGCGGGGCTCGGGGTCACGCTCATGCCCGCAATGGCCTTGACTTGCGAAGACGAAGCGCGCGAATCGACGGTCACCCTTCCGTTCGTGAAGCCACAGCCGGGCCGGGAGATCGTGCTCGCATACCGGCGTGGTAGCGCGCGAACCGACGGGTTCGTGCGACTCGCCGAGTTGATTCGCGCATCGCTACCCGACACGGTGGCTTCCCGCTGATCCGAAGTCGGATCGGATCCGTTGCTGCGATCGATCGAAATCCTCGATCGCACCGATCGAAACGTTTCATGACCGGTCGCGGGGCGTGGCGAGTAGCGTCTACCCGAAGATCGATGAACCGCGCACATGCGCGTGCGTGAGAAGGAGGTCCATGATGGCCAATCATACGAAACCGTTCATTGTCACGATCGCGGTGGCTTGCAGCCTCGCGTTCGCACCCGCCGCGCTCGCCGAAACCCGTTTCGGTGCGCAGCCCAAGCCGAACAGCTTCTGGTGGCCGGATCAACTCGATCTCCAGAAACTGCGCTCGAACGATCCGCGCTCGAATCCCTACGGCGATGACTTCGACTACGCCGAGGCATTCGCCGAAGTGGATCTCGAAGCCTTGAAGGCCGACATCGAAAGGACGCTCAAGACGTCGCAGGAATGGTGGCCGGCGGATTGGGGCCACTACGGGGGCCTGATGATTCGCATGGCCTGGCACAGCGCCGGCACCTACCGCATCCACGACGGCCGCGGCGGCGGCGATGGCGGCCAGATGCGCTTCGATCCGCTGAACAGCTGGCCCGACAACGCCAACCTCGACAAGGCGCGTCGGCTGCTCTGGCCGGTCAAGCAGAAGTACGGCCGCAGCGTTTCATGGGGCGATCTCATGATCCTCGCCGGCAACGTCGCGCTCGAATCGATGGGCTTCGAGACCCTCGGCTTCGCCGGCGGCCGCGTCGACGACTGGGAACCGGACCTCGTGTACTGGGGCCCCGAAACCGAGATGCTGGGCAACGACAAGCGATACGACGAGGAGGGCAAACTCGAAAAGCCCGTCGCCGCCGTACACATGGGCTTGATCTACGTGAACCCGGAGGGCCGCAACGGAGACCTGGACCCGAAGGGCGCCGCTTCGGACATCCGCGAATCCTTCGGTCGCATGGCGATGAACGACGAGGAGGTCGTGGCCCTGATCGCCGGTGGACACACGCTCGGAAAGGTCCACGGGGGTTCGAAGGCCGAGTGTGTGGGACCGGAGCCCGGCGCGGCTCCGACCGAAGCTCAGGGTCTCGGCTGGAAGAACGAGTGCGGCAAGGGCAACGCCGAGCACACCAATACCTCCGGCTTCGAAGGGGCGTGGACCCAGACGCCGACGGCCTGGTCGATCCTGTACCTCCACAACCTGTTCTCCTTCGAATGGAAGCAACAGAAGTCACCCGGTGGCGGGACGGTGTGGGTGCCGACCGACGAAAGCCAGCACAAGTCGGTGCCCGACGCGCACATCGAGGGCAAGCGCAATCCACCGATCATGTTGACGACCGATCTGACGCTCCGGGAGGACCCCGAGTATCGAAAGATTGCCAGGCGCTTCCTCGACAACCCGAAGGAATTCGACCAGGCCTTCGCCCGGGCATGGTTCAAGTTGACCCACCGCGACCTCGGTCCCAAGGCTCGCTACGTCGGCTCCGAGATCCCAGAAGAAGACTTCGCCTGGCAGGATCCGGTGCCCGGTGGCGAGAAGATCCGCGATCGCGAGGCGAAGAAGCTGAAGGCGAAGATCCTGCGTTCCGGCTTGAGCGTCGGCGAACTCGTGCGAACCGCCTGGGCGTCGGCTTCGACATTCCGCGCTTCGGACATGCGCGGCGGTGCCAATGGTGCGCGCGTGCGGCTCGCCCCGCAGAAGGACTGGGCCGTCAACCATCCAGAAGAACTCGCCCGCGTGCTCGGCATACTGGAAGAGATCAGGGCGAAGTCCGGCAGCGACGTGTCGATGGCGGACCTGATCGTATTGGCCGGTGCGGCCGCCATCGAGAAGGCGGCCCGGGATGCCGGTCACAAGATCGAGGTGCCGTTCGAATCGGGTCGCGGCGACGCGACTGCGGAAATGACCGACGCGGCATCCTTCGCAGTGCTCGAACCCCACGCGGACGCGTTCCGCAACTACTACACGGGCGATGCCTATCTACCGCCGGCCGAGATGATGGTGGAGAAGGCCGACCTCCTGGGACTCACCGTACCCGAGATGACGGTCCTGGTGGGCGGCCTGCGTGTCCTGGGTGCGAACGCCGCCGGTTCCACGCACGGCGTGTTGACGAGCACTCCCGGCGAACTCGACAACGCCTTCTTCGTGAACCTGCTCGACATGTCGACCGAATGGAAGAAAGCGGGGAGCGAAGGGCTCTATCAGGGCGTCGACCGCAAGACTGGCGAAGCGAAGTGGACGGCCACGACGGTCGACGTCGTCTACGGCTCGAACTCGGAACTGCGAGCGGTGGCCGAAGCCTATGCCTCGGAAGAGAAGGAGTTCATCGACGACTTCGTGGCTGCCTGGACCAAGGTGATGAACCTGGATCGCTTCTAGCAGCGGGTCTTCGCGGGCGCGTTCGTGTGACCCGTGGTTCGCGGGAGTCGTTCGCCGAGGGCATCGGGCGTGGGTGAAGCGAGCAGTTTCGCGCACTTGCCCGGAGTTCGGTGCGCTCGCGATTCGGCACGCGTCTTGCTCTTCCTCCGATCGTTGGTCCCGACACCCCGGTCTGGAGGAATTTCATGAATCGCAAGGTGCGCCGCGGAGTCGGCGTTCGCATGGTCGCTTGCCTGGCGCTGTGGTTGGGCTTGCCGTCCACGGCCAGCGCTCTGCCGCTCATCTCCGAGGTGTTCTACGACGCCGTCGGGAGCGACAACGGCCAGTCCTTCGTCGAGATCTACGGCACGGCGGGGAGCTCCCTCGACGGGCTCACCCTCGAGGGTGTGAATGGGGCGAACGGCGCCGTGGGTCCAGTCATCGCGCTCACGGGGGTGATCCCGACCGATGGGGTGTTCGTCGTCGCGGATCTCAACGGGGCCACGACCTCCGTCGCCAACGCCGATCTGCTCGCGAACTTCGATTTCCAGAACGGTCCGGATTCGATCGTGTTGCTGGATGGCGCGACGGTGCTCGACGCGGTGGGCTACGGCGTCTTCGGCGCAGGCGAGGTGTTCGCCGGTGAAGGCAGCGCCGCGGCGGATGCGCCGGCGGGTTCGAGTCTCGCGCGCTTGTTTGCCGACCTCGACAGCGACGACAACGCCGCCGATTTCATCGTGCTCGCGACGCCGACGCCCGGTGAAGTGGAACTCCAACCCGTGCCCGAACCGTCGAGCGGGCTGCTCGGTGCCCTCGGGCTCGCGATGCTGGGATCGCGGCGGCGCTTCAATCGTCGTCGACGCCGAACTCACTGAGCAGGGACGCGCGATCGGCGTCGAGGGCGGGCGACCCGGGACGGTGAGGTGGATCTGCATCCGCGTTGCGCCGGTTCGGGTTGCCCGCGACGAAACGGGTGCCGCACTCTCGCGCTGCCATCGCCGTACTTCCTTCTGACGGAAGGAACACATTTTCCTGTAATCGGAAATATCGATCCTCCTCAGTGGAACGTGTTTTCCGTCAAGGCGGCGGTCGGCGTCCGATCGTGCATCGATGCCTCGAGATCGTTTCAGCAATCACGCGGATTCGCAGATCTACTCATCGACGTGTCGACACTGGAATGTGTTGAAAGACCAACGAGTTGTTCGATGTTCTAGCGGTGTCGTTGGGGCCAATCGCGAAAGCGTGTGGTGGTTTCGAAGCGGAACGTCCAATCGGGTCGAGAGATTGCACCGTTCGCAGTCCCCGCGTTGTCGCTTGCCGTTGAAATCGAAGATCGCCGTCCACGGTGAGCAACAAGTCTTGGCACACGTCTTGCTCTTCTCAATATCGCGAAACGAGTGAACGCGAGCTGCAGCCCTTGACCAAGGAGCTGCTTCCGCATCCCTACGCACTCAAACGACATCGCGGAAGTTCGATCGAGGAGGCTGAAGATGATCCAGGGCATGTACGAAACCGAGTTGTTCGACCGAGGAAAAGCTGGCGTGCGCACCAAGCGCACGGGATACGTGTTGCTACTCACGCTGCTGGCGGCGGCGCCCGTAAAGGCCGCTGGCTTTGGCAACGTCGGGGTGGACCAAACCACGGTGACCGACACATCGGTCACTCTTTCATGGAGTCGACCCAGCGGGAAGTTCGCGTACTGCGGAGCGCCCGCGAGCGACCAACATCTGGTGTGTTGGCGCAAGTCGAGCCAGTGGACGAAGAACCCCTGCAACGTCAATCAAACGCCAGTGGATCTGGCGAGCAGTTCTCATCTGGTCTCGGGGCTCACGACGGGTACACGGTACAAATTCGAGGTCCATGCGCGCGCGACGAAGAAGGGAAAGAAGTGCAAGTACCGACAGGTCGGAAAGGTGCATCAAGTCGTGGTGGCTCCGCCCACCGTCCCCGAGATTCGAGTCGGTCACGTGGAGGTAACGGACTTCGACGACGTGTCCATGGACGTCGACGTCAGCTGGTCTCATCCGGTGGACCATGACCTCGTTCGTTCCTGTTACCGCGAGCGCTTCATCGACAATGGAAGCACCTACTCGCTCAAGAATCTCTGCGAACGTCGCGACGCCTGGATTTCGCCGGCGAACAACATCCCGACACTCGGCTACGGCGAGTTCGCGTCGTCGCCCAATGTGGTCAATTCGTTCGCGTTCGATGATCTGCTTCAATGTACGCGGTACGTGATCGAGGGAACGCGCTTTGCCCCGTCCGCCGGTACGGGAGTTCGAATTGGACGCATCCACCAGAACACCACTGGTTTCTGCAAGACCTACAATTCGCTTTCGAGTTTCGTCGGGGAGTCGGTCTCGACGGACACATCCGATGCGGTTGCGGTCGATTACCTCGCTTCCGTGGGCGGGCTCGTTCCGCGTCCCGCAAACATCGTCGCCGACGCGAACCTCGAACCGGGAGTGCCGCTCTTTTCGTTCTTTCGAACGTCGGCGGACCCATGGCGCGCCGGGGAGTGGAACGTCGAAGCCGCTGCGATCATCGATGGTACCGACACGACGACCGGGATTCGGCCCCTCGCCGGAGACGGCATGTTGAGGGTCGACGCCACAGGCGGGAGCGCGTCGCAGATCAACCAGATCATCGGCCCGGTGACTGAATTGATCGCTGCTAGTGGAACGACGACGGTGAACGCCTCGCTCTACTTGAATGCCGCGACGGCAACGCAAGCCACGCTCCGGCTTCGATCTGGCGACGGTCAGAGTTCCGTGGGTTCCTTGACTGGCGCGACCGAAACCTCCGTCGTGTTTTCGACGGATGGCGATCCCGAATCCTGGGAGCTCGTGACGGTGTTGCACGACGCCCCCGCATCGACTGTGTTTCTCGAACTTCAGTTGAGTGCCCTCAACAGCGAAATACCGGCAGACGGCCTATTCGTCGACTTCTCGAGTAGCTTCGTGGATGTAGCCGCGAACCGCGTGTTCGACCCAGGCTTCGAGCCGACGACGCCTCTGTTCGCCTTCTTCCGGGTCGCGGGTAATCCGTGGATACCGGGGGAGTGGAACGCCGAGAATTCGATCGTCGTCGATGGGACCGATCCGGCGGCTGGCGTGAGCCCCGCTTCCGGTGAATCGATGCTTCGGATCGATCAGACGGCCGGAGCTTTCACTCAGACGAATCAGATCATCGAGCTCTACGAACCGGTGTCGCCGCTCGGCGACACCGAAGGAACGTGGAGGGCTTTGGTCAACGCGGCATCCTCCACGACAGTCCGCCTCTATCAGAGGACGGGCTCCGGTCAGAACAGCAACGGAACGCTGACCGATCTGTCGTCCCAGTTCGTCGACTTCGTGACCGACGCCGACCCGGCGACGTGGGAAGTGGTGGAAGCAAGCCGCCTGTTGCCGGCGAACACCCAATTTCTCGAGCTACAGCTGGCTGTCGACAACACGCTGATCCCAGCCACGGGTGTCTTTGTGGACGAAGTCAGCGTACGCGTGGAGCAAGACGACCTGATCTGGGATTTGGCCCAGCTGGATTCGAGCATCTTGTCCGCAGCGGAACTCCAGGCCTACACCGACGATTCTCTCCAAGACGACACTGCGGTACTCGACTACCTGGTCAACGTTAAGCCGTCGCTCTTTGCTTCCTGGCAGGGCGAGCTTTCGACGATCGATCCGGGCTTGGTGATCGATACCTGGCTCAATGCCGAGCATCCGACCCTCTACGACGACTTGCTGGAGGAGTTCGAGGACCAGTTCGCCGATGTCCCTTCGATGTCACCCGTCGCCATCGTCTCCCTGATCGCGGGGCTCGCCGTGTTGGGCAAATGGTCGTTGCGGAGACGCGCCGAATCATCGAACTGAACGATCCTGCAGAGGTTGCACGCGTCCGAACGTCGCGGGACAGCCGCTGCGAAAAGTTCGACTTCCAGAACGGCCGAACAACGCGGTCAGATCCAACTGATTGTTCCTGGATTCAGCGCACTTAGACGGAGTGTGTCAGTGCGCAGGGCCTCGTGTGTCACCAGCTGTGCCACTTGGAGGCAGCCTGTGTCGCGGGCGCCTGCCCGTTAATGGCAGTAGCACGAGGCAGGATCGTGGCACACCGCCTAGGACTTCAGTGTTTGCGTCAGAAACGTCGAGACGCTGTCGATTCGCGGAACGTCCCGCAGTGCTTCGTGGCCGTCTCAAACGGCTACGTCAACAGCTCGAGCAGAACAAGGTGCTCCTGCGTGCGATGCAATACCCGAGGCACCCGCAACGCAGAAAACGCTAGTTGCGCAGAATCCGTCGAAGCAACGCGCCTCCTTTTCTAAGGCCAAGCACCTTGAGCGCGGTAATGATTCCAGCCACGGTGGAAGGCTGGTGGCCTACCATGAAGCTGTCCTGACCGGTGATATATAAACCCTTGATGTTCGTCTTGGTATTGAGCAGTGTGGTCTTGAATCGTGAGTCATCGTGATGAAGCCCGAAGATTTCGCCACGCTCATACGCGCAGAACTTCCGCGTGCTGAGCGGCGTTGACAGCTCGCAGTAGTCGATCTTGTCTCTCAGCTCAGGGTGATACTCGAGTAGGGCATTGAGCATCCGCTCTGCGATCTCGTCCTTCAGCTTCTGATAGTCCTCACCTCGCTTGCTCCACGCCTCATCCTCCCACGCGGAGAATAGATCGTAGTTGTCGATGTAGGTGAAGACCTCGGCTGTGGCCTTGCCGGGGTGGCGTCTCTCCCAATCGGGATCCTTCGCGGACGGGAAGGAGAACAGCAGCAGGGGAAACTCGCTAGTCAGGTCTCGATTGAAGGCTCTCTGGTTCTCTGCGACGTGATCGTCCGGGTAGAACAGAAAGTTGCCAGCAGGCAGGTCGAGCTTGCCCTCGCTCTCGTCAATGCCGATGAAAAGGCAGAGATGCGCGACCGAAGGTCGCTGGGTCTCGATGAACGAGCCGTAGCCGCTCGCGTTCGCGACCACTTCCGGGATCATGTGTTTGAACGTATTCGCCGCGCCAGCGTTGCTGATC
>JANQEL010000175.1 GCA_028278345.1 Myxococcota bacterium | reverse complement strand
GAATGGCATCGTCGTGCAGCCACTCCAAACGCGCTCGATCCCGGGCAAGACCGCGCAGCTGGTCGAGGAGATGGTCATCGCGGTAGAGCCGGGAGAAGTCGAGCTTCTCACCAAGGCGCTCCACTCGAATTCGCGGGTCGACTGCGTTCCGCGTTCGGGTCGCCCCGATCTTGCTTCGGGAGCGCCCGAGTCGACGTTGCCCCACGTTTCGAGCGGGCCCGCCATGATCGAAACGATCGTCGGAGGGCGCCGCACGATGATCATGGTGCCGTCGAGTGAGGACGCGGCGGCCACGCCGTCGAACCCTGAATCGGTCGCCGGCACACCCTCGGGCGAAGCGCACAGGACGCCATAGCGATGCTGCCCTTCATCGCTGTGATCGTGCTGGTCATGCTCTCCATGGCCTCCCTCGCGGTGGACATCGGCTTCGCTTCGGTGCAACAGCTCCGCCTGGAAGCGCTGGCGGAAGCCTCTGCGGCGACTTCCGCGCGTATCGATGCCACGGTTCGCTACGCGCACCTCGAGCCCAACCCGGTATCTGCGTTGTCGTTCGACTGTGGTGTCGAAGGACGAGACCGGTGCATCGACGACCTGGTGTATCCGCGAGCCGACGAAATGGAGGACGAGATCGCGCCGTCCCCCGAGTCGGTCGGTCCGATCGGTGCCGATATCACCTTCGGCCCGGGCCGGCTCGTCCAAAATATCAACAGCGATTGCGGCGACGGCTGCTGGGAAGTCGCGGCCGAACAGGCCGTACCCCTCGCTTTCGGACAGGCCTCCATGCTCAGCTTCGAGGAAAGCTCTCTCGCCAACCTCGTGGATGCGCGAGACAGTGGGTCGAACCTCGTCGGAGATGGAAGCCCGCGCGCCGGTTCCCTACGAAGCTTCGGCATCCCTATCACCTCGCGGGTTCGCGCAGAAGGGCGGCCGGTGGTTCGCATCGGGCGTGCGGAGCCGAACGTCATGCCCGGCCGCGCGCCGATCGCGATCTTCCTCAGTGCGTGGGAGGGAGAGTTCGAGAGTACTACTCCGCCGACGCCGGTGGTGGTCGACATCGAAGATGACGACCTCTCCGTCGGCAGTCCACCGCGAGACGTAGGCCAACGAATCGGAGGCGAGAGGAATGGAATGCGCGCGGGCGTCGACCTGCTGGACGAGACCTCCGATCCTCTCGAAGAGTCAACCAACCCCTACTATGCCTACGTTCCTCTGCTCGATGATGAGGAGGAGGAAACCCAACTCGTGGTCGGTTTCGGATTCGCGCAGATCGAATTCGAATCGGAAGAGCGCATCCATGTGACCCGCTACGACCGCTTCATGGCTCCGGTCAATGCCAGCGCATCGGCGCGGCATCTCGCCGGCGCCGACAACATTGCGCGGGTGGTCGCGCACCACGACCCCGACCACCTATATGCGGACGTCTTCTTGCGCGCCCCGGTCGTCTTGAAGGTCGACGTTTCCGAATGACCGCCGACGCAAACACCTCGATGGGAAGCCTCCGGATCCTCGCGGTCGGGAGCGATGCCGGCCTCGCGAACGAACTCGAGGCGGCGTGGCAGGCGGCGGATACCACCCGCGCCTTCGTGCAGTACGCGGCGGATTACTACGAAGCGGCGCGCCTGTCGCGTTCGCGGATGCCCGATGCGCTGTGCGTCGAACTGACGGGCGATACCGCGGAACTACGCGACTTCATCACCTCGATGCGGGCCCTGGATCCCGATCTTCCGCTCCTGGGCGTTCGCCCCGATGCGAGCGACGCACACGGCACGAGCGACTCGGCCATCCTGGTCCAGGCGATTCGCGCGGGCTTCCTCGATGTCATTCCGCGGCCGATCTCGAGTACCGACATCCGCCGGGTCATGAGCCAGGTGACGAGCGCGGTTCAGCAGCGACGCAACAACGGCCGCGTCCTCGTCTTCCACAGCACCAAGGGAGGCGTGGGCAAGTCGACGCTCTCGACGAACGTGGCTTGCGGCCTGGCCATGCGTCACCCGGATCGGGTGCTCTTGATCGACGCATCGCTGCAACTCGGCGTCTGCTCGGTGGCGCTCGACATGCCTTCCACTTCGACCCTGGCCGATGCCGCTCGCGAGCGCGACCGACTCGATGAGACGCTGCTCCGCGAGCTCTCGGCGCTGCACGAGAGCGGCGTGCGACTGCTCGCTTCACCGCGCGATCCGATCGACGCAGCGGACGTCGACGAAGAAGCCCTGGCCCGCGTCATCGCCATGGGCCGACGGGCTTTCGACTACGTCGTGGTCGATACGCTTCCCACCGTCGACGGCACCATGCTGACGGTGCTCGATCTCGCCGACGAGATCTTCCTCATCAATCAAGGCACGGTGCCGGATGTGATCGGCGCCGCGCACCTCCTCGAGACCCTCGATCAACTCGAGATCGCGAAGGATCGGCGTCGCGTCGTGCTGAATCGCAACCTGCCGTCTTTCACGGGGGCCCTCACGGCGAACGAAGTCGAAGAGCGGTTGGGGTGCCCCGTCGACTACGAGATCCCCCACGACCGCAAGGTGTTGACCTCCCTCAACCTGGGAGAACCGCGCATCCTCAAGGCGACCCAGCGCTTCGGTTGGGGACGCGCCATGCGGCAGCTGATCGACGACATCGAATACTCCGCCGAGGCCGACTCCCCGGTCGATGAAGAAGAAGTCGGCCGCAATCCGCTGCAGATTGCGCGCGATGTGTTCAAGGGGGCGAACGCGTGAGCCAGGGAACCGATGCCGAAGCCCTGCGCCAGCGCTTGCGACGCTCTGGCGGAGATGCCATCCAGAGCTGGAAGCGGCCGACGAAGAGCGCCCGCAGCGATACGGTCGCAAAGACCACCCGACCGGAGCAGACGAACCGCGGCTCGCTCACCCTCAAGGGCGAACTGCAGGCGCGCCTGCTCGACGAGATCTCGACGCGCGGCCTGATCGGCGCGGACGACGACGAGATCGTCGAAGCGGTCGCCGAGTTCGTCGAACCGATCCTCGAAGAAGAAGACCTCGCGCTCAACCAGGCCGAGCGCGGACGCCTCGTCGAGGAACTCGTCGAAGAGACCCTCGGTGTGGGGCCGCTCGCACCCTTGATGGCCGATCCCGCGGTGACCGACATCCTGGTCAACTCGCCCGACGTCGTCTACGTAGAACGCTTCGGGCGGATCGAGCGCACGGGAGTTCGCTTCCGCGACGATGCGCACCTGCTTCGGGTGATCGAACGCATCGCCGCCCGGGTGGGTCGGCGCATCGACGCCGCCGAACCCATGGCCGACCTCCGCCTACCCGATGGCAGCCGCGTGAACGCGACGATTCCGCCGGCTTCTCCCGACGGACCGACGCTCTCGATTCGCCGTTTCGGTCGCAGGCGTCTGCGCGCACGCGAACTCGAGGCCAGCGGCACCCTTTCGGCCAACATGGCGGCCTTCCTCGCGACGGTGGTGCAGCATCGCCAGAACCTCCTGATTTCAGGCGGCACGGGCGCAGGCAAGTCGACCCTGCTCGGCGCCCTCGCCGAGTCGATTCCCACAGACGAACGCGTCGTCACGATCGAAGACACCCTCGAGTTGATCCTCGATCACCAGAACTGGATCCGCCTCGAAGCCCGCCCCGCCAACATCGAGGGACGCGGGCGCATCACCACCCGTTCTCTCGTGAGGAACAGCCTGCGTATGCGACCCGATCGCGTGATCGTGGGAGAGGTGCGTGGGGGCGAAGCCCTCGACATGCTGCAAGCCATGAATACCGGTCACGACGGCAGCCTGAGCACGGTGCACGCCAACTCGCCACGCGACGCGCTCTCGCGGCTCGAAACCATGGTGCTGATGGCCGGCGTCGACCTCCCCTCGCGCTCGATCCGCGAACAGATCGCGTCGGCTCTCGATGTGATCGTCCACATCGAACGTTTCGAAGACGGTGTGCGCCGAATCTCCCGGATCAGTGAAATCACCGGACTCGAAGGAGACGTACCGCTTCTCCAGGACATCTTCCGCTTCGAGCGGCGCGGACTGGACGACGGAAAGGTCAGCGGTGAGTTCGTCTCGACGGGCATCGTGCCCCGCTGCGTCGAGAAGATCCGCCAACGCGGCGCCGAAATCGATCCGAATTGGTTCAGGAATCGCCGGGAGCTGCGGCCATGAAGATGCGACGAGGTGCCGCGACCGCGCTGGTGCTCGCGTTGGCGACCGCACTGGGCTGCTCGTCGATCGGGAAGACACCCGAGAGGTACGACCCCACCGTGCGCACGGAAAAGCTACTCGACGCATGGCGTGCGGCCCGGGCCGACGGTCGAACGTGCGTGAGTGGAGGTGGAAGCCGGCCCTTCATCGACTGTGGACGGATCCAGGCCGCCATCGAATCCCTGGCCCTCGATTTCCCCACCCACCCCACGGTGCTCACCGCGAACGCAATCCTGGCGTTCGAGACGAACCAACCCGAGAAGGCGCAGGACTATCTCGACGCGCTGATCGAGCAGTCGACCATCGAACCCGAACTCGTCGTGCTGCGAAGTCGCGTCGCCATCCAACAGGGCAACCTCCCCTTCGCGCGTCGGCTCCTCGACGAACAGGTGATGTTCTCCCCCGACTCACCAGAACTCCGTGAGGCGCTGGCGGCCGTCTACTACCTCGAAGGAGATCACGACGCGGCCCGGCGCGAACTCGAAATCGCACATCGATTGGGCGCACCGCGCTGGCGCATCGCCTTCAACCGCGGCCTGCTCGCAGAAGCGGACGGGAACTACGAGCTGGCTCGGAAGATGTACGGCGTGACCACGCGCGACAACCCGGATTTCCAGCCCGCATGGGCACGACTCCGGGGGATCAAGGGCGAGCACGGAAACTGACGCAGGACGAATCGGCTCTACGCCAGGGCGAGCCAACCCCGCCAGGCCATCCCGACATAGAAGACTTCGTGCTCGCGAAAACCGCACCCGTCCAGGAGCGCTTCGTTTCGCTCCGCCGGGACGAGTCCCGGACTCGTTCGGAGTTGGGCCTTCGCTTTCTCCACGATCTCGGGATCCACGCCGGATTCACGAGCGTAGGCTGAATATCGGTCCAGTCTGAGTTCGAAGTCGGGCGGCTCACGATCGAGGCACTGGTCCACCAGCACGAATGGCGCTCCGGGCCGCAGGCGACGGTGGATCTCTCGTAGGGTCTCGCTCTTGCTTCCGTCGTCCTCGAGAAGCCCGAGGACCAGAACGCACGTTGCCGCATCGAACGGGCCCTGCGGTGCATCCGCGGCCGTGCCCTCGATGAGTTCGACGCGACTCGCGAATTCGGTTCCGATCACGCTCCGCGCGAGATCCAGCATGCGGGGCGCTGGATCCACCCCGACGAATCGAAAGGCCGGCTGCGCCCGCGCGAGCGCCCGCGTCTCGAGTCCGCCTCCGGCTCCAACGACCAGCACCCTCGCATCGGACGGCGCGCGTTCGTGAAGCAGGACGGAGATCATCTGCAACACGCCCGCATGCCCGGGCATGAAGGATGGCGGCCCCTGCTTCGTATATTGATCGACGAAGTCAGCACTTCCGAAGTTCTTCTGGAAGTCTGGCATCAGTGAAGCCCCCGTTCCGGCGTCCATCCCATCTGAGAGACCTCGGCGGCCACGTCGACCCCGTCGCCATCGAATTCATGCTCCTCGACGAGGCACTGATCGAGCCCGGCGAACAGACGATCGCGATCGACATCGACACCGAGGAAGACGAGCTCCTGGCGTCGATCCCCGAAGCGTGGATGCCATCGCTCGAGCAATCTCCGACGCTGCGTCGTGCACGTCGGCCACTCGCCGCCCGAGTGACTCGCCCACCAACGCCCCGCGGCGAAGACGCGATGCACGAAACCCGCGCACGAGTAGCCGAAGCCGGTGTCCGGCTCACCGGCGAGCCACACGTGCCCCTTTCCGCGCACGAGCTCCTCGGGCGGACTCGCAACCCAGTCGCGGAACCGGATCGGGTCGAAGGGGAGCGCACGTCGATAGACGAGAACGTCCGACCCTGGAGTCGAATCACACCCACTGTTCAGCACTTCGAGCCAGGGCGGGATGATCTCGATCGACCTGGCCGGGTTCGCGTCCGTCAGCCCGCGATCCAGAAGATCGAACCCGAACGCCTTCGAGACCTCCGTCTCGGCCAGCCGCGATTCATCGCGAACCCGAACGCGACTGGCAGGGGGGTTGAGTACGTCGAGACGGCAGGAAACGAAATCGGTGACGTTGGACGCGCCCATGAGCACGAGGTGCGTCGCCGACTCGATCTGCCCCACCACGATGTCCGCAACCGTGCGACGGTCGAATTCGCTCTTTCCCCAACCGAGTTGTGAAAGCGGCGTCGTCGAGGCCAGCTGCTCGACCAGACGATCGACGTCGACGAAGGTCGAGATCCCCGCGACGTATGCGGGACGGTCGAAACGGCTGTACAGGAAGTCGCAATCCGCCCAGCTATCCAGGAGCATCGAGGGCTCGACGAAGGGTGGAAGCAATACGCCCAGCCGGTTCGCGTCGCCGACGATGACGTTCCCGAACTCGCCGAGCGGTACGACGGGCATCGCGTCGTGCGCCCGTTCGAGCGCGCGCTGGACCGTCTCGGTCGGCAGGCCCACCAGCAAATGCACCCTCAGGGGTTCATCGCGCCGACGGCTGGTTTCGCGGCCCCGCGGATCCGCTCCGGATGTGAGGACAGACATTCGCGTCTTAAGTGCCTGCGGAAGGACCGGAGTTCCAGGTCGACCCGAAGACTTCGTCCCCAGGCGGTCGGGGTCGGTGGCGTAGGCCCTTCTACCCTGAGGGAGGTGCGACGGGGCCGCGTCGGCGATCCACCCAGGCTCGCAGCACGACCGAGAGCAGGTAGATGGCGGCCGCCATCAGGATGGTCATCGGTCCCGGAGGCACCGAGATGTCCGAGGTCTCGCCGAGCGCATACGAGACGAACAGCCCGCCCACGTTGCTGGCTGCGCAGATCGCAACCGCCAGGGCCATCATCCGCGGCAGGGTTCGCACCCACGGTCGCGCTGCCGCCGGTGGAATCGTCAGCAAGGCAATGGCGAGGATCACGCCGACGACACGAATGAGTGTCACGATCGCCAGCGCAGTCAGTGCCAACAGCGCGAGGAAGGTGGCCTCCGCGGGAACACCCGCCACCTCTGCGTATTCTTCGTCGAAACAGACGGCTTCGAAGCGTCGATGGAAGAGCAGCACCGAAACCAGGATCGCCACGTCGAGGGCAGCAACCAGACCCACGTACTCCCACGGGACGAAGAGCAGGCTCCCGAAGAGGTAACTCATCAGGTCGGGGGCGTAGCCGGGGGTGAGCGCGACGAACAGGATCCCGAGCGCCATACCGATCGACCACACCATCGAGATCAGGGTGTCGAGACCGGATCCAAAGCGCCGTTGGGCCAGGCCGACGATCATCGCCGCCAGCAGGCCGAACCCGGCGGCGCCGAGGATGGGAGGGAAGCCGGCCAGGTAGCCGAGCCCCACACCGCCGAACGCGGCGTGCGAGAGTCCGCCCGAGATCGAAGCCATTCGTTTCGCCACGACGTAGCTCCCGATCACGCCGCACGCGATGCTCGCGAGAACCGCTGCGATCAGCACCCGCTGGAAGAACGGCAATGCAAGAGCGTCCAACATCATTCGACCTCGTGGGGCCCGAGTACCCGATGGGGATGTCCGTGGGCCAGGAGATCGATCGGGCAACCGTATGCGGCCTCCATGACCTCGGACGTCAGTTCCATCGACGGGTGCATGAAGAGGCGACGATTCAGGCAGGCCACGTTCTGGACGTGACGCGAGATCGCACCGATGTCGTGGGACACGACGACGATGGCCATATCACGGGAGAGCTCTTCGAAAAGCGTCCAGACGTTTTGCCCGATGCGCTCGTCGAGACTCGCGGTGGGTTCGTCGAGGAGCAGGAGCCTGGGCTCCTGGGCCAGGGCGCGCGCGATGAGCACCCGCTGAAGCTCCCCGCCAGAGAGCGCACCGATCGGCCGCTCGGCGAGCCCCTCCATCTCGACCCGCTCGAGGCAGGCTTGCGCAACCGCGCGATCCCCGGGGCCCACCCGTCCGGACCACGAGCGTCCCAATCTTCCCATCAGCACCACATCCCGCACCCGGATCGGGAACGCCCGATCGAAAGGCATGTACTGCGGGACGTAGCCGACCTGACCGCGTACCCGACGAGGCGTTTTTCCGTAGACGCGCACCTCACCGCGATCGGGCACGATGAGACCCAGCAGCACCTTCAGCAGGGTGCTCTTCCCGCTGCCGTTGGGGCCGAGCAAAGCGAAGTAGTCGTGGGCGTCGATCCGAAGGCTCACGTCTTCCAGGACCGTTCGGCCATTCAGGGTGACCCACACCCCGTTCAACTCCGCGGCGGGGACGGTCACTCGCCGGTGCCCTCGGCCAGAGCCTTGGCGGCGCGACGCAGGTTCGCCGGCCAGTCGTACGCCAGGGGATCGAGTGGCTCGATCCGAGCGCCGATCTCGCGCGCCAACGTCTCTGCCGCGGAGGGGTCGAACTGAGGCTGCACGAAGACCACCTTGACGCCCTCTTCCTTCGCGTGCTCGATCAGCTCTGCAAGCTCGTGGGCGCCGGGCTCCTTGTGCTCGTGCTCGATCGCAACCTGTTCGAGGCCATAGGCTTCCGCGAAGTATCCCCAGGCCGGATGGAGGACCAGAAAGCGCCCTCCCTTCTTGTCGGCCAACTGCTTGCGGATGTCGCCATCGAGCGCCGCGATCTCGGAACGCAACGAAGCGAGATTCGCCGCGAGCTTCTCACGTTGATCGGGCAGGATCTTCTCGAGGGCCGCCTCGATCTCGATCGCCATCTGCTCCACGTGGCGTGGTGCCAGCCAGATGTGCGGATCGCCCTCCCGACTCTCGATGCCCTTCGAGCAATCCACGACCGGAAGACCCGGCGCCTCAGCCAGGATGCGGTCCAACCACGCCTCTTCGAAAGGGAAGTGGGGATGACCGACCTTGACGTACAGCGCGGCTTCCCCGAAATGCGCCATCGTCGATAGCGAGGGCTCGTAGCTCTGTGGATTCGCGCCGGGTGGAATCATGACTTCGACACGCACCCACTCCGCCGCGATGCGGTCCACGACGTACTTCTGCGGGAGCACGGAGACCATGACGAGAGGCCGGGTTTCGCGTGGCCGCTCGTTCCAACAGGCACCGATCCCGAGAAGCACCACCGCTCCCGCGCACAACCACCAGCGGGACCGCCGGGGCGCGAGCTTCATCGCACGACCCGAAGATTGACGGCCCCCTCTTCTCCGGCGTCGACCACGTAGGTTTCGAGGCCGGGAAGCAGCCGCTCGAGGGTTTCGAGGTAGAGACGTTGCTCGGTGACGCGCGGCGCGCGCGCGTGCTCGCGCGCCAGGGCGAGAAAGCGCCCGGTCTCGCCGCTTGCGAGTTCGATTCGCCGGTGGCGATCGGCGCGCGCTTCGGAAAGGAGCCTTTCGGCTTCGCCCTCGGCTTCCGCGAGGACCTGACGCCGGAACGCGCGTGCCTCGAGGGCCGCGCGCTCACGGTCGGCGGTGGCGTTCTGTACGTCCTGGAACGCACCGCGCACACGACCGTCGCGGGGCGGCGCGAGTTCTTCGATCGTGACCGACTGCACCGCGATCCCCACGCCCTCGGCGGCAAGCAGTTCCTGAACGCCCTGCCGCACGGCGCTGCGCAGCTCGGCCCGGCGGCTGGCGAGCACACCATCTACGCTCTCGGAAACGAGGAAGCGCGTGAGCACGCGCTCTCCCGCGCGGCGCAGGAACTCCTGGGGATCCTCGTGCGCCACGAGGAAGTCGGTGAGGCTCTCGATACTGTACTGCACGTTGAGCCGCCCACTCACGATGTTCGTCCCTCCGGTCAACCACAGGCTGGAAATCGTCGGGCCCATGCCCGGCGCGAGGCGGTAGCCGATGGGCATCACGAAGTTCGTCGCCGTCTTTTCGACCACGACGCGACCGAAGGGCCGCGGCGGATTCCAGTGGATACCCGGGAGCACGTCGCGTCCCACGGCGCGACCGAAGACGAAGGCCACCCCGCTCTCGTCCGAATCCACGCTGTAGATGCCGGACGCCAGATAGCCCATGACGACGAGGGCGCCGATGGCCCAGGTCGCGATTCGGTTTCGCGCTCTCACCGGCTCGCCGCCCCCGACGATCCCGGCCGGTGCGAGAGCAGAAGCTCGAGGAACGGCGAGTCCGCGGGGATCACCAGTGTGGTGTTGTCCTTCAGCACCTTCTCGTAGCTCTCGAGGGTTCGTAGGAAGCCGTAGAAATCTTCGTGATCGCCGTAGGCTTCGGCGTAGGTGCGCGCGGCTTCTGCCTCGCCTTCACCGCGCAGTCGCGCAGCTTCGGCCTCGGCGGTGGCCAGGATGTCGGCTCGCGCGCGGGCCGCTTCCGCCCGGATCTTCTGCGCTTCGGCCTTGCCCTCCGAGCGAAAGCCGCGCGCGATGCGTTCGCGCTCGGCGCGCATCCGCGCGAAGACGCTCGTGAGATTCTGGGAGGGAAAGGAAAGGCGCGTGATCCCGAGACTCACGACTTCGATTCCGAAGTCGCTCGCGGCCACGCGGGCCGACGCATGGTGCACCAGCCGCTCGAGTTCGATGAGCCCCGTCTCCTCACCCTCGGCCGGAACCAGGGCATCGAAGGCAAGGTCGCCCAGGGCACTTCCCAGTTCGGATTGAACCAGGGCCTGGAGCCGAGCTTCGGCGAAGTCGCGGGTGCGCAACGCCGCCAGGTACTTCAGGGGATCGGAGATCCGCCAGGAGAGATAGGTGGAGAGCAGGATGTTCTTCTTGTCGGCGGTGAGCAGCTCGATCTCCTGACCGGGCGAGAAGAGGATGCGCTTGTCGAATCGCGTCGCGCGTTGGAGCGGGGTGGGCGCCTTCACCTTGAGACCGGCGTCGCTGTATACGGCGACCGGTCTGCCGAACTGGGTGACGACGACGTGTTCGGTTTCGTCCACGACGATCAGTGAGCTGATCACGACGACGCTGAGCAGCAGGATGCCGATAGTGGAAATGAGGGTCTTCATGGCCTTCCTGATGTGTTGAATCGCGATTGGGTTTCCGGGCGTCCACCATCCGGGGACGACGGCGGAAGGGGCACGGACATCCTGTCCGCGCCGATCCAGAGGTCGAACTCGCCGCCGCTAGTGGAGGCCCCGTGGATGTACTTGTGCGGTGCAGCGAGCGAGCGCTCCAGGGTCTCGAGGTAGAGACGCGTCTCGGTCACCTGTGGATGGCGTTCGTGGATCGACGAAATGCCGACGAAGGCGGCCGTGTTGCCGCGGGCGAGTGCGCGCGTGCGCACCGCATCGGCACGGGCGCGGGCGAGCACTTCGCTGGCCTCCCCCTGCGCCACCGCCGTGGTCTCGGCGGCGAAGCCACTGCCCTCGTGGATCTCGCGCTCCCGGTCCTCGACGGAGCTGGCCACATCGCGAAATGCGTCGTGCACTTTGGGCGGTGCGTGAACGTCGAGCAGGCGCGCATCCAGGATCTCGATGCCGAGGTCCTGCGCCGCCACGCGCTCGGACACGGCGCGCCGGAAAGCTTCTTCCGTCGATCGGCGGGCGGTCGTGTAGGGCGTGTCGATCGAAGTCGCCGCTGTGATCCGAACCAGTTCGCGCCGCGCGAGGCTCTCGAGCAGCGGCTCGCCATCTTCGAGCCCCAGCGCAAACTTCACTGGATCGCTCACCCGATAGTGGAGCAGCCCCCGTACGTCGATCAGGTTTTCGTCGGCGGTGATGTAGAAGCTCTCGTTCCCGGTGCGGCGACCTCCCCCGTCCAGACGAATCTCACCCACCGCGACCTGACGCACGCGCTCGACGTCGACGGTACGGCCGCGTCCGATCGGCGGAGGCCAATGGACGTGCAGCCCCGATTCGAGGTCGCTCCCGACCACGCGACCGAAGCGCTGCACGATCCCGCGCTGCCCGGGCTCGACGATCAGGAAGGCACTGGGGAGCACGGTCAGGGCAAGCAGGAGCGCGACGGCACCGAGGAAGGGCCCGCTCAAGAGCTTGCGCGGCTCGAAGTCCTGAAGGGCGTCCATCAACAACGCCGACTGATCGCGAACGTCCTGGATCCCCTCGCGGAATCGGGTGCGTTGTGCAGAAAGCACGATGAGCGCGACGAAGGCGAAAGCCGCCGCGACCTTGACCAGCCCGAAGAGCCCCGGAGCTCCTTCGCTTCGCGCGCCGAGCGTGGCCTCGCGCACGGCGTCGGCCGCGAACGCATCCAGGAGAAGGCCCGCTACGAGCGCGACACCGATGATGGAGCCGAGATAGATGCGCAGTTGGCGGGCGCCCAACAGGCGGCCCACCACGGCGATGGTCGCCGCGTTGGTCGCCGGGCCCACCAAAAGGAACACGAGGGCGGCCCCCGGCGAGAGACCCTTGGCCACGAGAGCCGCAGCGACAGGAGTCGATGCGCTGGCGCAGAGATAGAGGGGAACGCCGGCCACGATGACGAGGAGCATCGGCAGCAGGCCCCGGTCGAGACCCAGCGCCGCGCTGAAGAAATCGTCGGGCAGTGCCGCGGAGAGAACGCCCGTGAGGAGGATCCCGACGAGCAGCCAGAAAGCGAGATCGTCGAGCAGGGTCACGAACCCGTAGTGCACCGCGCGTCGCAGTCGTTGCCGCAGCACGGACGGCCGGGCCTTCTCGGGTTTCCCAACCCCTGGTTCGTCACCGCTGTCGTCCGACTCGGCGTGTGCGCTGTGGTCGTGAGCGTGGAGGGGAAGATCCTTCAACGCCTCGTCGTCGACGACTTCGTCCTTCCCGGGCAGCAGCATCGAGAGCAGCCCCGCGATCATTGCGGTCACCACCGCCACGACGGGGCGCACGATGGCCATCACCCCGCCCAACAAGCCGTAGGTGAGTGCGATCGAGTCGACCCCTGTTTCCGGGGTCGAGACGAGGAAGGCCATCGTGGGGGAGCGACCGGCTCCCTTCTGCCGGAGCGCCGCGGCCGCGGGCAGGACGCCGCACGAGCACAGCGGGATCGGCGCGCCGAAGAGCGCCGCAGTCGCGACGGAGCGCGGGTTCTCCTTGCCGAGGTGGCGCGCGATCAGATCGGTGGGCAGGAACTCGTGGAGCAGGCCGGCGATCGCAAAGCCGAGCAATATATAGAAGGAGCCCTCATAGAAGATGCGCGCGGTCTCGGGGATCAGACTGGCGAGGAAGTCCATGACGGGTATCGGCTCGGAGGATCGAGGTCGGTCGCTTGGCCTCGTTCCACTCCGGCGAACGGCCGCACGCTTCCGAATGAACAAGTGCCGCTCCGCACTCGCAGGTTCCCGCGAAGTGCCCTTCTCGCGAGAATTGCTTGCGGCTCGACCCCGCGCCGAACCTGGGCACCAGGTTCGGTGTGGGCATTCTCGGACGGCGGGGCAGCTCCATCAGGGTAGCTCGTGCCCGTGGCTGGAACTCGTTGAGCGCGATCGGCACCTGTAGGTGATTGCCGGGCGGAGCACGGAGGAGAAGCATGCGTGGAATCGGATCCCAGGGGGTTCGCTCGGTCGCGGACGGGGTCGGAATCGTGGGCTCGGCCGCCTGTGCGGTGCACTGCCTGGCGGCGCCGGTTCTCCTGATCGCCGGAACGACGCTGCCCGCCTCCTTCGCGACCGATGAGTCCTTTCACGAGATGCTGCTGTGGGCGGTGCTCCCCGCCTCTTCCGTGGCATTCGGCCTCGGCTGCTGGCGACACCGGGATCGCCAGGTCTTCCTGCTGGGCGCCTGCGGTCTGCTCGGCCTCATCGCTTCCGTAGCCCTCCCCCACGAGCTGATCGGTGAGATCGGTGAGCGCTGGCTGACGGTGGGCGCCGCCGCCTTCCTGATCACGGCCCACCTTCGCAACTTCAGGCGGTGCCGGGACGAAGGTTGCGACCACGAAGAGGCCGAAGGGGCGCGCTGATCGTCTGCGGCGCTTCGGGTGGGCCTCGTTCGATCCACGCCGCCGGGTCGCCGATCAGTAGACCCAATCGGGATCGGCGACGGCCGCGATGCGTTCCCCCGCCCGCTGTGCACCCGAGAGATTGCGGGAAACCGGGCCGATCTCGAGTTCCGCCAGGGCGCCCATCACCAACACCCGCGGATGCCATCTCAGGCCCTGGTCGACGATGGGATAGCCGCATTCGGCGCAAGGCAGATCGTACGCTTCGATTGCATCGTCGAGCCAACCTCCCCCTGGCCGACGGCCCGTGAAGCCGGTCGCGAGCAGCACCCGATCGACTGCGATCTGCCGACCTCCGATATCGATAGAAACACGCTCCCCGACAATGCTCGCCGATTCGACTTCGACCTCATCGAGGTGTTCGATCACTCCCCTGGCGCGCCTGCGACGCAGCGACGCGTGGACATCCGGCGGAATGGAACCGCGATGCCGGGCCTTCTGGATGCGCCGCCTGCGTTCGTTCGGATCCTCGAGGCGGGAGAAGGCCGCCATGTACTTCGGCCCCTGCCAACCGGGATCGCTATCGAATTGATGGACGCGAAGCGGGTGGCGTGACAAGAGAAGGACGCGGCGGCCCGGCCGTGCCAGCCGGATCGCAACCTGCGCTCCGGAAATTCCCCCGCCTACGACCGCAACCACCTCGTCGCCCGGCTCGTCTACGAGTTCGAACTCAGGATCGAAGATGTGCCGAATCGCGTTCGCCCTTCCTTCGCAGGACGCCAATACCGCAACCCGCCTCGCCCATTCGGGCCACGCCGGTTCGTGTGGCGCGCCAAGGGCAAGGATCACGTGCTTCGCTTCGAGCGCCGAGTCCTCTCCGTTCGACTCGGGTGATTCGAAGCCGACTCGAACGCCCTCGTCGGAGATCTGCAGCGCGCTCGCCCGCCCGCGAACGTGCAGTTCCTGGAGTTGAAACCTCTCGATCACGTGGTCGCTGTGGCGATCGAACAGATCGAGCGAGGGCCGCGAGTAGGGACGCGTGAAGTGCTGTGGCTTCCGTTTCCCGCGGCGCGTATCTGCGAAGCTCCGAAGAGAACCCGGAGAGAGACCGATGTGGTGCACGCCGGGCGACCTCAGGAATCGCATCCCGGTATTGCCTGTGCATCTCCGCCATCGGGCAAGCAGGACTTCCTCATCGTCGAGAATGCGGACGGTGTCGCGAGAAACGCCGACCTGCCCGATCAGTCGCGCTGCTGCGTGTACGCCGTGGGGTCCGCCCCCGACCACCAACCAGTCGAGCATCAGCACACCCCGAAGCGAGGCATCGCGCCCAATCGACGCCGAAGGGCGGTGGGCGGGTGGATCTGGGTACGGGCGTGGACCATGAAGCGAGGTGGCTCCTCGAGCGCGACGATTCAATAGGACGATTGCCGGCCGAGCCGTTCGAGTTCCAAACTGCTCGAATTTCGTGCCCTTTCCATCCGCGCGCCCAGGACATGGCCCGATCCTCCGCACGATCGGAACTCGACCGGCTTCGCCGGCACTACACTCACGAGCAAAATCGAGAACGCATGTCGAACGAGCTTTCCCAGGAGCGCGTGCCCGGAGTCTCGGATCGCCCCTCGGTCGGCAACACGCCGAGCGGCAGGACACTGCTTCGCGCGGCGGGTGTCCTCGCCGTGATAGGAGGAATTGCGAACGGCGTAGGCGACTACATGTTGCAGGGCGGCCCTGCACCCGGGCCCGGGGTGAACACGTACGCGCAACTGGCCGACGCGCCCTACGACCCGGTCTTCCTCGGCAGCATCATCGGGAACGCGGCTATTCCGTTGTGGCTGCTCGGCTTCTGGCCGGTGTACGTCGCTCTCTCACCGGCGGGGCGTAAGCTCGCGCTGCCGCCGGTCCTGCTCCTCGCGTACGCCTTCTCGATCTTCCCCGGCTACCACGGGTCGTATGCGCTCTACGCAGCGGGGTTCCAGGCACAGGCGGCCGCGCCGGTCGAGCTGGCCGCCACGCTCAACACCATGGTCGAGCGAATGGAGGCCTACCATTCGGCTTCCATGTACCTGATCGGGCCCTTCGTCCCGTTGGGTTCGGCGTGGTTCATGGCCGTCGTGCTCTTTCGCAAGACCCTCTACGCGCGATGGATGGCCGTGGTCGTTCCCATCGTTGCACCGATCACGCAACCGTTTGCCGAGAGTCTCCCCGCACCCTATGGCGCCTACATCCGGCCAGCCTGGGGGACGACGATCTTCACCTTGTTCTTCCTACTCGCGACGATCGTGACGTGGAACGTGTCGGCGGACGAACGAGAGGCGGCGTAGAACTTCCTTCGTGGAGGGAAGGTTCACGCCGCGAGCTCCTATACCGGGGTAGCCCGTATCAAGGCTCGATGTTTCTCCTCAATTGCCTTCCCTCGTCTTGCACACGGCTGACACTCGTCTCTACTTGCGCGGCGTGAGTGTTCACCTCCCGCGACTTGCATCCGGAAGTTGCATGCGTGGGTCACAACCGTGAAGATGAAACGCGTCACCGCGGGCAATCAGGGTGATCGCGCAATCACCACTGGCCATGAAATTGACTGAAAGCGGCTATGCAAGACCACTTTCGGATTGTCGACGAGCCGCATATTCATCGAATGATGAACAGCAACCCGTGCGCAGGATGGCCTGTCGGCAGGGCACGGGCGTGGTG
>JANQEL010000159.1 GCA_028278345.1 Myxococcota bacterium | reverse complement strand
AGGCCGAGGTCGAAGCGGCCGACGTCGAAGAAGAGGTCGAGGAAGAAGCCCCGACCGAAGACACCCCGGCCGAGGATGCCGCGGAGCACCGCCTCTACGCGACACCCCTCGCGCAACCCTCCGACGCACTGCCGCACTTCGACGGCGAGGCCGCCGAGGTCGAGATCCCCGACCAAGATCTGCGCGAAGACGAAATCGAAGACGCCTTCGCGGCCGCCGAGGCCCAGCCCGACGAGATGGTCAGCGCCAACGACCTCGCCGAAGCCGCCGTGCGCGGCGTCGAGGCGACGACCACCGACAGCGGTGATCTCCGCGCCTACCGCGCGAGCGAACACCCGGTCTTCGCGACGGAAACGATGGCAAACCTGCTCGAAGGACAGGGCGATCTCGCCGGCGCCGACGAAGTGCGCGCGAGCATGGGTGCTGAACTGGAAACGGACGCCGAAAGCGACCCCGCCGAAGCCGAACCGATCGAAGTCGACGCCGCCAGCGCGATCGACGACCTGGCCCAGGACGTGACCACCGAACCCGAAGATCCCCGCGCCGAGGTCCGGGCGCGCCACCAACGCATCATCGCCAGACTCGAGGGCTGGCTCGAGAATCTTGGGAGAGACCGCGCATGAGTTTCGAATCGATCCTTCAGGAGATCATGGAGGCGTGCCCCGACGCGATCGGCATCGCGTTGATGGGCAACGACGGCATTCCGATCGTGCACCTCGAAGGCGAGGACGCCGAAGGCAGCCCGCTGGGCGAAGACCTCTCGGCGGCCGGTGCCGAGTTCGGTCGCATCCTCGGCGACATCCACAAGGCGTCGGATCAACTCGGCGGCGGGCTGATCAACGAAGTCGTGATCAGCCTGACGCGCTTCACGATCCTCTTCCGCGAAGTCGCTGACGACGTCGTGCTGCTGCTGGCGATCGGCCCCGAAGGCAACATCGGCAAGTCGCGCTACCTGCTTCGCCGCCACGAACGGGCTCTGCGCGAAGAGCTCTAGTGCTTTCGCGGCCGCGGCCGCGTACCTCCAGGCGACCGGCTGCTATGGTGTGCCGCGCTCGATCGCACGCCAGGAGGGGCCGCTGTGGCTTCTGATTTCGACAACTCGCTTCGCATCCTCGTGATCCACGGACCCAACCTGAACCTGTTGGGGACGCGGGAGCCCGAGATCTACGGCGCGACCACCCTCGCCGAGATCGACGCCGAACTCGCGAGCCTCGCCAAACAGGCGGGCTGCGAACTCGACGCCTTCCAGTCGAACCACGAGGGGCTGCTGATCGATCGCATCCAGGAGGCGCGCAGCAACGCCGACGGTGTACTGATCAACCCGGCCGGGCTCACCCATTCCTCGGTCAGCCTCCGAGATGCGCTGATCGCGAGCGAGCTGCCCGTGGTCGAGGTGCACCTCTCGAACGTCTTCGCCCGCGAAGCCTTCCGGCATCACTCGTATGTTTCGGGGATCGCCGTGGGGGTGGTCTCGGGCTTCGGCCCGCGGAGCTATCGGCTCGGCCTCGACGCGCTGATCGGGCATCTGCGCGACGCGCAGGCCTAGTTCCACGCGCGTCGTGGGCTGGCGGTTGCTCGAGGACGGTGCGGCTTCGGGGCCCTGGAACATGGGGCTCGACGAGGCGCTGTTGCGAAGCGCGGCCAAAGACGGCATTGCGACCCTGCGCTTCTACGACTGGGATGGCCCCTGGCTCTCCCTCGGCTACGCCCAGCGGCGCATCGACGAGGATCGCCTCGAAGCCTGGCGCGAGGCCGGGGTCGGCTTCGTGCGACGCACCACGGGTGGCCGCGCCGTGCTCCACGGCAACGATCTGACCTACAGCCTCGCCGCACCCGAGAGCGCCCTGCGTCCGGGCCTGCGCAACTCCTACGACCAGGTGGCGACGGCCCTGCTGGCCGCGATTCGCGAACTCGGCGCGCAGGCGGCGACCCGGGTGCCCGAACGCCGCCACTCCGGCGAATCGAAGGCCTTCGACTGCTTCGCTGCACCTGCGGGTGACGAGATCGTGATCGGCGCGGAGAAGCTCATCGGCTCTGCCCAGCGCCGCATGCGGGGGGCGTTGCTGCAACACGGTTCGATTCGCGTGGCACCGGACGAGGCCCGGATCCACGAAGCGACGGGGATCGACCCCGAGGTTTCCGTGACCCTGCGAGACGCCGGGATCGAGGTGGCGCCCGACGCGTTACGCAAAGCGCTCCTCCGGGCTTTCACCGAGGTGCTCGGAGCGCCGATCGAGCCCGGGGCGGCTTTCCCGGAAGAAATCGCGCAGGCGCAAGAACGGGTCGAATCGCACTGCCTGGATCCACTTTCTGCACCACGTACCCGCCGGGTCTGAGGCCTCGCTCGAACGCATTTCAGCCGCATTCCCAACCTCAAGAGCGGCCCTCGGTCGCCGATATGGACTCTGAGGAGGGGCATTTCCCCCCTCCGTTTCCATGGTCCGATCGAGGGTCTGGTCGGGACGTCGAGGTCGCACGAGTTGGCGTTGAACAAGCGCAAGGTTCTGGACGCTGCGCGGAAGTATGCGCAGAAGGGCGCCAAGGAAAAGGCGCTGAAGGAGTATGGGAAGCTCCTGAAGGAAGATTCGCGCGACGCGAAGCTTCTACTCGAGATCGGCGACGCCCACCGTCGCTGGGGCCAGAACGAAGAAGCGATCTCCCACTACACCAAGGTCGCCGAGCAGTACAAGCAGGGCGGCTTCGACGCGCGCGCGGTCGCGGTCTTCAAGCAGATCATCAACCTGGACGCCAAGCGCTACACGGCCTTCGTCTCCCTCGCCGATCTCTACCAGCGCATGGGCCTCGACTCCGAGGCCGCCAACGCGCTGCAGACCGCCGCCGACGGCTATCACAAGGAAGGCCAGAAGACCGAAGCCCTCGAACTGCTTCGCAAGATGGCCACCCTCGATCCCAGCAACACGGTGAGCCGCATGAAGGTGGCCGACCTGTTGCGGCAGGAAGAGTTGATCGACGACGCGGTCTCGGAGTACGAAGCCGTCGCCGAGGAGCTGGTGCGCCAGGGTGCGACGGATCAACTGGTGCCCGTCTATGAGCGCGTTCTCGAGATCCAACCCGAGCGCGACGACGTCGAGTTCGCGCTGGCCCGCGCCCTCGTTCAACTCTCGCAGACCGACCGCGCCGAGCCGTACGCCCGCCGCGCCTTCGACAAGGCCCCCGACACCGAGGGCTACTTCGATCTGCTGAACACAATCTACGGCGAGCTCGGCAAGACCGACGAACTCACCGAAGTCACCAAGCAGATGGCCCAGCTCTACCGCAGCCAGGGCGACGACGACCGCGCGCGCGAGTTGATGCAACGGCTGCCCGGCGACGACGCGCTCGCGCTGGACGACGAGGCTGGCGACGACGGACTGCTCGACGACGACTTTCTCGACGATGACTTCCTCGCCGACGACGGGGCGAGCGCCGACAGCGACGACGATTCGTTCATCGACATCAGCGACGACGACGACGCCCTCGAGCTCGACGATCCCGCCGATGACAGCCCCGAGCTCCTGGACGGTCCCGAGCTGACGGACGGTCCCGAGCTGACGGACGGCCCGGAGCTGACGGACAGCCCTGAGCTGGCGGACAGCCCTGAGCTGGCGGATGGCCCCGAGTTGATGGACAGCGACCTCGACGATCCCGCGGAGGATTCGGATGCGTCGCTTCCCGAAGGCGATCCCGATCAGCTCTTCGCCGAGGCCAGTGTCTACCTGCGCTACGGCAAGCGCGACCAGGCGATCGCGAGCCTCGAAGCGATCCTCGGCCAGGAGCCGCGGCATCGCGACGCCCTCGAGAAGCTCGGCGAGTGCTACGCCGACGCCGGCGATGCACCGCGCGCCGTCAACTACTGGAAGCAGGCCGCAGAACTCGCCCAGAACGCCCACGACGATGCGGCCCTCGATGTCTTGCGCGAGCGCATCTCGGTGCTCGACCCCGACGCGGCGGCGGAGTTCGCTCCGTCCAAGGCCCCGGCCGCACCGAGCGCGGACGAATCGCAGGTCTCTGACATGGAAGACGAGATCGAACTCGATCTCGACGTGGACTTCGACGACGCGGGCGACGCCACCGGGCAGGGCGACCTCGAGGACGACGAGAGCGAGATCTCCCTCGATGAATCCCTCGACGGCTCGCTCGAGGCCATGGGCGAAGACGACATCTCGGAGATCGAGGTCGACGTCGATCTCGACGATCTCGATGAAGATGTTTCCGAAGAGGCCGAAGTCGCTGCGGACGATGTCGGGGATGACGAAGAAATCTCCCTCGACGATTTCGATACCGACGACCTCGATCTCGACGCCGAAGACGCGACCGCGAGCCAGTCGCTGACCGAGCAATCGGCCACCGCCGCGGAGAGCGTCGACACCGAGAAGGTCGCCGAAGATCTCGAAGAAGCCGAGTTCTACATGGCGCAGGAGCTCTTCGACGAAGCCGAGGCGATCTACAAGCGCATCCTCGAGATGTGCCCGAATCACCCGAGCGCCATGGTGCGACTCGGGGAGTTGCAGGAGGCGCGCGGCGAGGATCCGGGTGCTTCGGCGAGTGTCGCCGCGGCGGATGAAGTCGCCACCGTCGACGCGGACGTCACTCTCGATCCCTCGGAACTGCCGTTCGAAGACAGCGACGCCGATGTCGACTCCGACGCCGACGACGAAGAAGACGCCCTCGGCGAGAACAGCGAACTCGAGATCGCAGTCGAATTCGACGCCGAGGACGACGCCTCGGAATTCGAGATCGAGGTGGAAGGCGACGCCGCGGTCGACGAGAGCGACGTCACCACCGGCGTCGAAGGCGAAGGCATCGAACTCAGCGAGGAGAGCCTCGGCGACGACGAAGAAGACGACGACGCTTCCGAGGTCGAGGTCAGCGTCGAACTCGACGACGACGCCCTCGACGTGACCGAGTCGGATGATGAGGAAGCGAGCGTCGATCTCTCCGCGGCTGACAACACGATGCCGCTGGTGCAGGCCGAGAGCGCGATCGAAGACGAGACCGAAGACGAAGTCGCCTTCGAGGTCGACGACGAGGTCGCGGTCGATGAAGACGAAGAGGCCGAGGAAGAGGTCGCCGCAGCCCAGGAAGACGACGACGATTCCTTCGATCTCGCAGCCGAGCTGCGCGAGAGCCTCGAAGACGAAGAGGAAGAGGCCGAAGGCGAAACCACCGCCTCGGGCGAGCCGACCTCCGAGGAAGAGGGCTTTGCCTCGATCTTCAAGGACTTCAAGTCGGGGGTGGAGAAGACCCTCGGCGAAGACGACTTCGAGACGCGCTTCGATCTCGGCATCGCCTACCGCGGCATGGAACTCTACGACGATGCCCTCGGCGAGTTCCGCATCTGCCTCGACAGCCCGAACCATCGCCTCGAGAGCCTGCACATGATGGGGCTCTGCGCGATCGACCTCGGCCGCTTCAGCGACGCGACCAACCACCTCGAACAGGCCCTCGCCAGCGAGGACGTTCCCGAGCCCAAGCAGGCCGGGCTGCGCTTCGACCTCGGCCGCGCCTTCGAGGGCGCCGAAGACTTCGAACGCGCTAAGGAAGCCTTCGAAGCCGCAAAGGCGATCGACGATTCGATCCCCACGATCGACGAGTGCATCGAACGCGTCGCCGCACGCGCCAACGGCGAAGAGCCGGTCGAACTCGCCGAGGATTCGCAGACCCAGGGCGAAGGGGGCTTCGAGAGCTTCGACGATCTCGTCGCCGAGGTGGAGGCCGAAGAGGAAGAGCCCGAGGCCGAGACCTTCGAGTCCTTCGACGATGTCGTGGCCGAAGTCGAGGCCGAGGAAGTCGTCGCCGAGACCGCCGAAGTCGTCGAAGAGGATGGCCCCGCCGACCCCCCGAAGAAGAGAAAGAAGAAGCGGATCTCCTTCGTCTGATCGGCTGCTCTAGAGGAACAAGCTGTGGAACACCTGCAACACTTCTCGCTCCGCCAGGACCCCTACCAGAACGAGCCTGATCTGCGCTTCTACTTCGAAGGGGTCTCGCACATCGCCGCGCGTCGCCGCATCGAGCGCGGCCTGCGTCAACAGAAGGGCTTGTGCGTGTTGACCGGCGAGGCGGGGACCGGGAAGTCGTTGCTCACGCGTCGCCTGCTCGACAGCCTCGAGGAAGAGGTCTTCGACGCCCAGCTCATGTTGATGATGCCGGGCGCGACCGACGCCACAAGTGTGCTCGGCCGCTACGCGCGCATGGTCGGTGTGGAAGAGATGGACAACGATCGCCCGGCGCTGCTTTCACAGATCTACGAGCAGCTCGCGATCGTGCGCGAAGACGGCCGCCACAGCGTGCTCATGCTCGATGACGCCCATCTGCTGAGCAAGGACGATCTCGCCGAGATCGGCGGCCTGCTCAACCTCGAGTACGAAGACCGCCGACTCATCTCGCTCCTCCTGGTCGGCCTTCCGCAGCTCGACGTGACCCTCAGCCACGAAGCCTCGCTGGGCCAGCGCATCGACGTGCGCACGCGCCTCGAGCCCTTCGACTTCCAGAACACAGCAGAGTATCTGCGCCATCGCCTGCAGATCGCGGAGGGCGATCCCTCGATCCTGCCCGACGAGGCCGTTGCGGCCCTCTTCAAGTTCGGCCGCGGCCGCCCGCGCCTGCTCAACACCGTGGCCGACAACGCGCTCTTCGAGGCCTACCTCGCCAATCGCCCCGCGATGAACGCCCACGACGTCGAGCGCGCCGCGAGCGAACTCGGCATCGGCGCCGAACCGGGCAGTACCTACAGCGAGATGCCGCAGGTGGGAGGTCACAGCGGTTCATCGTTGCCGGGCGCACCGGGAAGCACCTTCGAACTCAACGAAGTCGCCCCTCCCGAATTCGAGGTGTCGTCCTTCGATACCGGTGCCGCCGCGCCGCTCGAGCAGCCGGCCGAACCCGTCCAGCCGATGGAGATGCCCGGCGAGGGTGCCGTCGAAGACGATGGCGTGGACGATCTGCTCGTCGCGGAATCCCAACCGGAAGCCGTCGCCTCACTGGATGTCGATGCGGTAACCACCGACGCACTCTCCGAACCCGAGCCGGTGGTGGCCGACGCCCCGACCCTCGACCCGGCGACGACCGCGGCCCCCGAACTCGGCTCGGATCTCGACGACCTCGACAGCGCCGTCGAAGAGATGATGAACGCCAGCTCGGGCGTCGAAGGCATGGAAGAGGAACCGCCTTCCCCCTTCGACATGACGGGCGGCGTCGACAACCTGACGGCCCCCCTCACCCTCGAAGGCGAAGCCGCCCCGAGCGAAGACGGCGAACTCGACGACCTCTTCGTCGAGCTGATCGAGGAGTAGGGCGGGGCGACCCGCGTTGCTCCGTTAGCACCCGCGCGCCCCGTGCCCTAGTTTCCGTCTCGGCGCGCGAGTAGCTCAGTTGGTAGAGCATCAGCTTCCCAAGCTGAGGGTCGCCGGTTCGATCCCGGTCTCGCGCTCCATCTCAACTGGATTCAAATCCAGTCGATCTACTCCGGCGGTCCCGCCGTCCCCTCCGCCTGCTGCGCGAACGCAGCCTTCAACGCCTCGGCGTTCGCCTGATCGCGCTTCTCCAGTTCATCGATCTCGGCACCCGGGACGCCCAACTCCTCGAGCACCCGGCGCGTATCCCCGCCGATGATCGGGGAGTGCTTCTTCGGAAACTCGCCAGTTCGGACGTCCTGCCCGTCGAACTCCACCGCAGGGCGTGCCATGCGCATGCGGCCGCCGAGGGGGTGTTCGGTTTCGACGAGGGAGCCGCGGTGGCGGATCTGTTCGTCTTCGTGGAGGTTGTCGAGGGTGTTCACGCGGGCGACGGGGACACCGAAGGCGTCGAGGGCTTCGCAGACTTCGTCGCAGGTTACGTCGGCGAGGAGCTTGCTCACTTCGGCGCGGAACTCCTCGGCTCGTTCGATGCGAGCGGGCAACGTCGCGAACCGGGGGTCCTTGTGGAGATCGCTGCCGCGCCAGACGAAGAAGAGCTCCATCAACTCGTCGCGTAGCAGGATGATCTGGACCTGGCCGTCCTTGCAGTCGAAGATCTGGAAGTACTCGGCGAGTTCGCCGTGGTGTTCGATGTCGTCGCCGAGCAGGGTTCGACACCACATCGCGTCCGGCCAGTTGAACTGGAGGGCGGCGTCGACCATCGGCACGGGGAGGTATTGCCCGCGGCCGGTCTTCTCGCGCTGGAGCAGGGCGGCCGTCACGGCCTGGGCCGTGGTGAGGGCGGTCACCTTGTCATAGATGATCATCTGGATCAGCTCGGGTGCGTTCTTGTTCTGTAGATCCGCGGCGCCGGTCGTCGCCTGGATGAGCGGGTCGAAGACGCGACGATTCTGATAGGGGCCGTCCGGGCCATAGCCCGTGATCGCTGCGTACACGAGCATTGGGTTGCGCTTGGCAAGCACTTCCCAGCCGAGTCCGAGGCTATCCATCTTCCCCGGTCGATAGTTCTCGACCAGGGCGTCGGCGGAGTCGACCAACTCGAGGAAGATCTCCTTCTGTCGTTCGTCCTTGAGGTCGAGACAGACCGAGTTCTTGTTGCGATTCAACACGGCGAAGACAGCCGCGACCCCGTTGCGCCGGCTTCCGAGGTAGCGCGCCGAGTCGCCGATCAAGGGCGGCTCGATCTTGATGACTTGCGCACCCTGGTCGGCGAGCAGCATGGCCGCCATGGGGCCGGAGACGGTCGTGGTCAATTCGAGAACGCGATAGCCATCGAGGGGCCCGGGCATGGGGTGCTCCTTTGCTTGCCAGACGGAGATGCGGCGCTTCGGTCGTCCGATGGACGGCGTCGATGGATGATGCCAGACTTCGGCGCAGCGTCCGCGCCCCTGCCACCGTTGGAGAATCCATGCTCATCCAAATGCTCGTCTATCCCGACATGACCCTCCTCGACCTCGTGGGGCCGGCCCAGGTGTGGTCGCTCTGGCCCGGCGCGCAGATCGAGTACGTCTGGAAGGACACGTCGCCCGTCCCGACGGACACGGGGCTGCCCGTCGTGCCGACCCATGCCTTCGAGAATGCCTCGCAGTCTCCGGCGATCCTGTTCACCGGCGGTGGCCTCGAAGGGACGGCGCGTGCGATGGCCGATCCGGAGGTGACGAGTTTCATGTCGGCGCGCGGCGCATCGGCCGAGTGGGTGACCAGCGTCTGCACGGGCGCCTTGCTGCTCGGGGCGTCGAAGCTGCTCGACGGCTACAAGGCGACCACCCACTGGATGGCTCTCGACGCACTCGCGGGTTTCGGGGCCGAGATCGTGAAGGAACGTTGGGTGATCGATCGCAACCGCGCGACGGGTGGCGGCGTGACGGCCGGGATCGACTTTGGCCTGGCGTTGATGGCCGAGATCGCAGGTGAAGATCTCGCGCGCGCCGTCCAGCTGGGGCTCGAATACGATCCGAGCCCGCCCTTCGATTCGGGAAGCCCCGCGAAGGCGGCGCCCGAGATGGTCGCGCAGGTGCAGTCGTTGTTCGGAGCCGCCCAGGCCTCTTGAATCGGCCGCGGGTTGGGCGTTCGAGTGGCGTAGGATCCGTTCGATGTCCGATCCCGGCGCGAAGAACCGAAGTGATCGACTGATCGATGGAGTCGCGATCGCGCTGATCGCGGTGCTCTTCGCGCTGCCCTATGTCGCGCCGTTCACCCCCGTGCTGTGGTCGCGATATCCGCTCCCCGATCTGTTGATCGTCGGGATCGTGATCGCGCGGTGGCGGGGGAATGCGCTGGAGCGCCTGGGGCTCGCTGTCGGACTGCGCGATGGGTTGGCCAGCATCGCATTGCTCGGGGTCGGACTGGTCGCGACCGGGTTCCTGGTGGATGCGATCGCGAACGATGCGGGTCTCGAGCTCTCCGGTCACCGCCCGTTCTTCAGCGCGACCCAGGTCTTCCACCAGGAACTCGTGCTTCGCGGTCTCCTGCTCGGCGCGCTGTCGAGACGCATGGGCTCGAGACTGGGCCTCGCGATCGGCGTCGCGATGGCCTTCGCGGCCCTCCATCCCCTGAACGCATGGTGGCAGGCGGGCATCGTACTTCCGCTCGAGACCTCCATCTCCCTCTTTCTGTTCGGCTTCGCGACCAATTGGGTGTTCCTGCGAAGCGGGCACATCGGGCTGTCGTTCGCGATGCACGCGGCCTGGAACCTTCAGCGCTTCGCTGCGAACTACCGCGACGTTTCGACCGGAAGGCCGCTTTCCGAAGCGCAGAGCTTCGCTCTGATCGAGGGCTCCGGGCTGGCCGTGCTTGCCGGCCTCTTGCTCGTTGCTGTCGTGATCGGTATCGACCACTCGATCCGACGTCGCAGCGTGTAGCGGCGAGAAACGGTCCGTCCATCGACGCGCCGTTTCGCCGGCGACCCCTGCGCTGTACGATTCGCCGCCCATCATGAGACTGCTCGCTCTCCTCCTCACGACCCTCACCGGCTTCAGTGGTCTCGTCTACGAGGTGACGTGGCAGAAGTATCTCGCCACGCTGCTCGGCTCCCACAGCGAGGCGACCTCCGCCGTCCTGGCGATCTTCCTCGGTGGGCTCGCGGTGGGCTACGCGCTCTTCGGGGCACTCACCCGACGCTGGGTCGAGCGGGCCGAGCAGAGTGGTGAGCCTCCGCGCCTGCTCTTCATCTACGGTGTGCTCGAAGGGGGGATCGGGCTCTACGCCTTCGTCTTCCCACTCCTCTTCCAACTCGTGTATGCGTTCTCGTATGCCGTGCCCCACGGCGCCGGCGGGCTGGGCTTTGCGTTCGACGTGCTGCTGGCCGCCGTCCTGATCGGGCCGCCCACGGTATTGATGGGGGCGACGATCCCGATCCTCACCCAGGCGCTCGCCCACGACCTCGAAGACGCGACACGCTTTCACGCCTACGTCTATGGCTTCAACACGATCGGAGCGTTCGTGGGGGCGCTGGCCGCGGGGTTCGTGCTGATCCCCATGCTCGGGTTGTTCAAGGTGATGGTTGCGATGGGGGTCGTGAACCTGGCTGCGGGCGCGGTCTTCCTCTGGCTCGGTCGCGATCGTCGCGCGGGCGTACTGCCCGAGGTGAAGGACGAGATGTTGCCGCCGGCGGTGTTCACCACCTATGCCGCGGTCGCCCTGCTCACGGGCTTTGCCATGATGACGGTGCAGACGGCCGTGATCCGCGTCGGCGGGCTCTCCTTCGGTTCGTCGGAACACACCTTCGCGATGGTGGTCGCCGTCTTCGTGCTCTGTATCGCGATCGGAAGCTTCGCGGTCTCGGCGGTCTCGAGGATTCCGCGCTGGGTGCTGCCCGCGGCGCTCTTCGTCCTCGTGGTGTTGCTCTGCGCGCTCTACACGCTGCTCCCCGAGGCGCCGTACTGGATCCACGTGGTGCGCACCTGGTTCCGCGATGACGCTGCGAGCTTCTATCCATTCCACGCATTCGGCTTCCTCGCCGTGGGGGTCGCGATCGCACCCTCGGTGCTGGTTTCGGGCGCGGTGTTGCCCCTGATCTTCGATCACCTGCGTCATCAGGTGGACGACCTCGGATCGGTGGCGGGCAAGCTCTATTCATGGAACACCGTGGGGTCGCTGCTCGGGGCCCTGTTCGGTGGCTACGTGCTGTTCTTCTTCTTCGATCTCGACACGATCCTCCGCCTCGCGATCGTGGCGATCTTCGTCTCCGCCGTGTGGCTCGCCGGGGCGCTGTACGGATCCGCGCGTGCGGCCGTCGCGGGCGCGTTGATTCTCGTGGTCGCGATCGGATCACTGGCGTCCGATTGGGATCCGCGCCAACTCACGACCGGCCTGTTCCGCGCACGCGAACCGATGCCCCTGACCGGCGCCGGGCCCGACGCCGTCATCGAGCTGGCCTGGGAGGCCGAGAACTACGAGCTGCTCTTCCACGAAGACGACCCCACGATGACGGTCACGGTGATGGAGCAGCGCATCGGTGGACGCGCCGCGCGTTCAATCGTGAACAACGGCAAGTCGGATGGAAATTCGGTACGCGACCTCTCGACGATGGTGCTCGCGGCGGCGCTGCCCTCCCTCTACGCCGAGCGAGTCGAGAGCGCCTTCGTGATCGGCTACGGCACCGGTATCACGGCGGGTGAACTCGCTTCGTACGAATCGATGGAGTCGGTCGTCGTCGCGGAGATCTCTCCCGGCGTGATGAACGCCGCACCTTTCTTCGACGATGTGAACCACGCCGCATCGAAGCATCCGAAGATCGAGATCGTGCGAAGCGACGCGCATCGGGCGCTGATGCGCAGCGACCGGAACTTCGACGTCATCGTCTCCGAACCCAGCAATCCGTGGGTGACCGGGGTCGAGATGCTCTACTCACGTGAGTATCTGCAGGCGATTTCGAACCACTTGAGCGATGGCGGTGTTTTCGCCCAGTGGTTGCAGAACTACGAGATCGATCAGGCTTCGATCGAGATGGTGCTGCGGACCTTCCTGGCTGTGTTCGAAGACGTCAGCATCTGGCAGGTCGATGCGGACATGATCCTGCTGGGGTCGAACCGAGCCTTCCCCGCCGATCTGTTCGCGCGCGTCGATCGTCGCATCCGCCAGCGCGACATCGGAACCTCGGTGGCGCGGACCGGGGTCACCTCTCTCCCGGCGCTGTTCGCCCACGAGGTGGTGCCCGCCGGAGTCTTGTCGCGAGCCGGGCTCGAGGGTCCACTCCACACGCTCTCCCATCCGCGTCTCGCTCATCTCTCGGGCCGTGCTTTCTATCGCGGCGCGAAAGGCTCGCTGCCCTTCACCGGCTTCGGGGAGCCGGCGAGTGCGGGGCGAAGCAACGCGCTCCTGCATCGATTGGCGGCGCGTAGCGGCGGAGCGCTCGGCGAAGTCGATCGCGCCCGCGCGACGCAGCGAGCCTGTGCTGCGCGGCCGAAGCTCTGCGTCGTGATGCTCGCGGAATGGCAGGCGCTCGCGTCGGATTCGGTGCCGCTCAATCGCCTGAAGGGGGCTTTCCTGCCGGCGACGCGCGACGACTACCTGCGTCAGGTCGACGAGTTGGTTCCCCTGTTCGACACGACGGCCAGTGGTCCCGTGAACGTCGCCTTCGCGAACCGGGCTCTCGAGAAGTACCGCTCCGAGTACGAGCACCTCGCGCCGTTCCGGCCCCAGGCGCTGATGTCGATCTGGCGCCGCTGTCAGGCCCCGGCGAACGATCCCGGCGCTTGCAGGCGCGGAATGGACGAGGCGCGGACGTTGCTGACGGGGAAGAGCGACTAGCCCTCGCGCAACAGCCGCCGCACTTCGGCCACGCCTTCGATACCGGCGCTTTCATCCAGCGCCAGGGGCATGACGTTGAACAGGCGACAACCCGCGTCGACGTACGGCCGCAGGAAGTTCGCGATGTCCTCGGGTGTGCCGTACGGGCTGTACTTCTCGAAGGCGGCGAAGGGCGTCTTGTAGAAGTCCTCCATGCCGCGCGCGAGGCGGGTGCGGGCGCGCTCCTTGTCGTCGTCGATGCCGACCCAGACCTGCAGGCCGTGGAGGGAGGGCTTCTCCGCCGAGTAGTTCGGTGCGAGTTCTTCGACCACGCTGGCGAAGCGGCTCGGTGAGATCCAGGTGCCGAGCCATCCATCGCCGTAGCGTCCGGCGCGTTCGACGGCCTTGGCCGAGCGGCCACCGACGACGATCGGGATGCGCGGGTCGGGCTTCGGTTCGATCCAACCGCGCTCGAACTCGTAGAATTCACCCCTGTGATCGATCGGCTTGCCTTCGAGGAGCTTCGTCACGATGTCCAGGCATTCGTCGGTGCGGCGGCCGCGAGTGCGCGGGTCGATTCCGCACATGGCGATCTCGTTTCGATCTTCGCCACCGATCCCGACCCCGAAGATGAGCTGGCCGGGGGAGGTCTCGCTGATCGTTGCGAGCTGGCGGGCAACCGGAATCGGATGACGCAGGGCGAGGAGGTAGACACCGACGCAGACCTTGATCCCCGGATCGAGGGCCGTGAGGCTGGCTGCGTTCACCAGGCCGTCCATTCCCGCGCCCACATGGAAGCTCACGTGGTCGGCGACGAAGACGTGATCGATGCCCGAGTCGAGGATCGCGCGCGCGAAGGCGAGACGCTGCGCGTGCGGGCTGCGCAGGATCTCGGGGGAGGCGAGGGTGCCGATCAGGAGCTCCGAAGACGATTCGTTCGGGCTCGACGCTTTCTCTGGACTCATGGCTTTCCTTCATGCGCTGTATGCTGGGCGCGCAACGATACACGAGGTGGATGCGTTCTTGACCGTAGTCAACGGCGGCGGATCGGAAGCGGGCGGGCAGGGGGGTGGGCGAACGCGCCGCGACGCGGCGCTGTGTCTCGCGATCGCCTTCGCGACCCTGACCGTCTACGTCCCGAGCCTCGGCCACGACTTCGTCACGCTCGACGACTACCCCTACGTCGTCGAGAACGAAGCCATCCAGCAGGGGCTGGGCCTCGATACCGTGGCCTGGGCCTTCACGACCTTCCACGGCTCGAGTTGGTTCCCCCTGACCTGGCTCTCCTTCGCCGTCGATCACGCGATCGGGGGCCTGGATCCCTCGGTCTACCACCGGACCAACCTGTTCTGGCACGCCGCGGGCGCTGCGTTGCTCTATCTCGCGCTGGCATCACTCACGG
Organism: Myxococcota bacterium; assembly: GCA_028278345.1. Lineage (GTDB taxonomy): Bacteria > Myxococcota_A > UBA9160 > UBA9160 > UBA4427 > DUBZ01. The sequence continues at coordinate 49,717 of JANQEL010000159.1, read as the reverse complement.
GTGCGCGCGGGCGCAGCGCCTTCGTGGCTCTGGTGTTCGCGCTGCATCCCATCCACGTCGAATCGGTGGCGTGGGTGGCCGAACGCAAGGACGTGCTCTCGGCCTTCTTCTTCGCAGCCACGCTCCTCGCGTGGTCGCACTACGTCGCGCGGCCGAGCGCCGGCCGATACGTGTGTGTCTTCGTCGCCCTCGCCCTGGGGCTGATGTCGAAGTCGAGTGGGGTCACGCTTCCGTTCGTGTTGTTGTTGCTCGACGAATGGCCGCTCGCGCGAACGCAGGTCGCATGGTCGAAGCGGATCGTCGAAAAGCTCCCGCTCTTCGTTCTCGCCGGGTGTGCGGTGGGGCTCACCTATGTCGCGGGGGCTTCGGGGGATGCGCTCGAGAGCGAAGCCGGCCTGGCTTTCGGTCACCGCCTGGCGAACGCGGCCATCGCCTACGCGAGCTATCTGCGCGACACGTTCTGGCCCGCGGACCTCTCGCCCTTTTACCCGCATCCGGGTCGCGGTGTTTCGGTGGGGCTGGGAGTGCTCTGCGGAGGCGCACTTGCGCTCGTGACGGCGATCGCGTGGTGGCGACGACGCACCGCCCCGCACTTCCTCGTCGGGTGGCTCTGGTTCCTGGGTGTGTTGGTTCCGATGATCGGCCTGGTTCAAGCGGGGCCCCAGGCGCGCGCCGATCGTTTCGTGCACCTCGCGCAGATCGGCTTCGTCGTGGCGCTCGTCTGGTCGATTCCGACACGCGTCTTCGACACGCCGCGTACGCTGCTGGGTTTGCGCGTCGTTGCTTTGTTCACTGTCGTTGCGATGGCGTGGGCGACTCGAGGGCAACTCGAGATCTGGGAGAACGGGGTCACGCTCTACGAGCACATGGTGGACCGATCGCCGAACAGTGCCTTCGTACGACACGGCCTCGCCCAGGCGTATCAGCGCGATCGGCGCTTCGCGGCCGCCGCGAAGGCGGACCGTCGCGCTCACGAGCTTGCACCGGAGTGGGTGGCCCCGATGGTGGGGCTCGCACGGGCCCTCGATGCCGCGGGGCGCGAGGACGAAGCCACACCCTGGTACGCACGCGCGGCGGAGCGCGCGCCGCACGACCTCGGCCTGCGTGCCACGTTGGCCGAGCGGCTGATCGAGGAGCGGGCGTTCGAATCGGCTGCGCCCCATCTCGAGTTCGTCGCCGCGAACGGTGATGCGGTCGCCGCCGCGGATGCCCTCGTCCTGCTCGGCGCGTTGGCGGAGCAGAAGGGCGACGTGGCATTGGCCGCCGACCGCTACCGCAAGGCCGCAGCCCTACGAAGCGACCTGGCGGCGCCCCATCTCGCGCTTTCGAAGCTCGCCCTCGCCGGAGGAAATGAAGCCGAAGCCATCGCGGCCCTGCGCGCGGCGACCCGCGCGGAGGAGGAATCGCTCGTCGCGCACAACGACCTCGCGTGGCATCTCGCGACGGCGTCGCGGGTATCGGTCCGCACGCTCGAGGAAGTGCGCCGTCACGCCGAGCGCGCCGCCGCGTTGTCGAATCGCCAGGAGCCCGCGGTGCTGGAGACCCTCGCGGTGGTCCAGCTGGCCCAGGGCCAGCGCGGCATGGCCCGCGATACCCTCGACGAAGCGATCGAGCTGGCGAGGTCCGGCGGCGATCGCGCACTGCAACGTCAACTGCTGCGCCGCAAGCGCGCGCTCGATCGTGCGAACCCGGGAGGAGAGGCGAGGTGATCCGAACGAACCCCAACACGCGTGCGTGGTTCGCGCTCGTGGTCGGCCTCGCGATCTCGGCCGCGACCGGAATCGCCTGGGCGGCCGATGCGCCCCTGATCGTCGATGCGCCGCGGCCCGAGCGCGTGCTGTTCATCGGCAACAGCTTCACCTACTACAACAACAGCCTGCACGCGCACGTGCGAAACCTGGCAGCCGACCTCGAACCTGATGACGCGAAGAAGCGCACCTTTCGCGCGATGACGATCTCCGGGGGGCGTCTCGACGAACACGTCCTAGGGTCCCGCGGTCTGATCTCGGCCGGGGTCGAAGAGCCGAAGCGCGCCTGGGACATCGTCGTCCTGCAGGGCCACAGTCGGGCGGCACTTACCGAAGCCACGGCGGCGACCTTCGCGAACTCGGCCGCCACCCTCGACGGCTGGGTGCGCGAGGCCGGTGCGCGATCGGTGCTCTTCATGACCTGGGCCTACTCGGATCGACCGGAGATGACGCAGGTCGTCGACGGGGTCTACACCCGGGTGGGCAACCGTCTCGCCACACTCGTGGCTCCGGTCGGGCTCGCCTTCGCTCGGGCGCGCGGTGAGCGTCCCGACCTGATCCTGCATACCGAAGACACGATTCATCCGACCCTGCTCGGAACCTATCTCGCGGCCAACGTCTTCTACGCCACGCTGTACGGGCGCACGCCGGAAGCTGCGAAGTACACGGCCGGGCTCGATGCCGAGGACGCCGCCTTCGCTCGGCGAATCGCATGGCAGGTCGTGCGCGACTATCAGGCGCGATAGCGGCAGTTCGAGCGCGAGTCACGGCGGAACACCTTCGCCCGTCGAATCGGCTACGGTGGGATCCGCCGCGCAGCGGCCCACCCCGGCATTCGCGTCGAACCCGATCGCCAGGGCGATCGTCAAATCGAACCCGTAGATAGATAGATAGAAGGAAGACTCCGATGTCCAATCGCTTCGAAGGGAAGGTCGCCATCGTGACCGGTGCAGCGGGAGGCATCGGCCTCGCCGCCGTCGAACGTTTCGCGCGCGAGGGCGCTCGCGTGGCCGCGGTCGATCTCGCGGATTCGGCCCTCGGTCGCGCCGTCGATACCGCCAAGGCCGCCGGCGGAGAAGCGATCGCGATCGCTGCCGACGTGACCCATGCCGCCGACGTCGAGGCCTACGTGGCGAAGACCGTCGAGGGGCTCGGTGGTGTCGACATCCTGTTCAACAATGCCGGCATCGAGGGGCTCGTCTGTCCCCTCGACGAGTACCCCCTCGAGGTGTTCGAGAAGGTGATGGCGGTGAACGTCACCGGTGTCTTCCTCGGCATGAAGGCGGTGGTGCCGGAGCTGCGCAAGCGTGGCGGTGGCTCGATCGTGAACACGGCCTCGGTGGCCGGCATCACCGGCAATGCGCTGATCCCGGCCTACGTGGCGAGCAAGCACGCGGTGGTGGGGCTTTCGCGCTCGGGCGCACAGACCTACGCCGCCGAGGGCATTCGCGTGAACGCCATCTGCCCGTCGCCGATCGATACGCGCATGATGCGATCCCTCGAAGAGGGCGTGTCTGCCGACGATCCCGAGGCGGCGCAGGAGCTCATGAAGGCTTCGATCCCGGCCGGTCGCTACGGCACGCCGGAAGAGGTTGCGGCCCTCGTCGCGTTCCTGTGCAGCGATGATGCGGCCTTCATCAACGGTGGCGTCTACACCATCGACGGCGCGATGACGCCGGGTTGATCGCGCCCTTGGGTCGCACTTCGATCGCGGCCCCGGCCGCAGGCGTCCCGTTCACAGCTGCGCTGGTCCTGGTCGCCATCGGGATCAGCGCTTGGAGCTTCGCGCCGCTGCTCTTCGAGGGGCATTCGCTCTACACGAGCGACATCCGCCACTACCACGTGCCCATGTTGCAAGCGTGGCAGGACGCCGTATCCCACGGGCGGCTCCCGCTGTGGAGTGATCACACCTACTTCGGCTTTCCGCTGATCGCTGATCCGCAGCTTGCGATCTTCTATCCCGGTACGCCGCTCGTGGCCTGGCTCGGGCCCCGCGCGGGCTATCTGGTGCTGACGCTCCTGCATCTGTGGCTCGCCGCTGGAGGTGCGTACCTGCTCACGCGAACGCTTGGCGGGTCGCGAGTCGCCGGCGTCGTGGGTGGCCTGGTGGTGAGTCATTGCGGCTTCTTCGCGAACGAAGTGCAGCACCCCGGTTTGCTGGGGATCCTCGCGTGGATGCCGTGGTGGTGGTGGGCGACGGTGAAGACCATGGCGGCGCCTTCGCGTGGTCCCGTGCTCGCAATTGCGCTCGTGGTCGCAGCCATGTTGTTCGCGGGCACACTGCAGGTGTTGCTCGGCGGGTTGTTCCTCTATGCGCTGCTCATAGCGGGGCTCGCGGCACGGGGGTTGAAGGAAGGGAAGCCGCGAGAGACGTGGCTGGGTTGTCTCGCGGTGGGGAGTGGCAACCTGCTCGGTCTCGCGTTGGCGGCGGTCGTCGTGCTCCCCGCGATCGCGCACCTTCCGCTGACCGCGCGAGCTCTCGGCATGACCTACGAGTTCGCCGCGATGGGCTCGCTGCATGGAAACGATCTCGCGGGTCTGGCACTTCACGGCTTTGCGCCGGCTGCGACTGCGCTTGACGCAGCGGAGTCGGCCGAGTTGGATTTTCAGACGCTGTCCTTCTACGTAGGGGTCCTGACGCTGCCCCTCGCGTTGGTGGGTCTGCTCTCGATCGAGCGACGGCTTGCGGTCTGTCTCGGGGTCGCGATGGTGCTCCTCGTGTGGCTCGGCATGGGAAGGCACGGGGCGCTCCACCCGTGGTTGTTCGAGGCGTGGCCTTCCGTGTTTGGCGGCTTTCGTGGCATGAGTCGCGGGCTCGGGCCGGTGTCGATCGTGCTCGCGATGGCGGCGGGCCTCGGCGTCGATCGGATCGTGCGGCGTTCGCCCGGCGGCTCGCTGTTCTGGCTCGGGGCGTGGGTGAGTTGGTTCGTCGCGCTGTGCGCGCTAGTGGCTTCGACGAACGAAGTGCGCGACTCGATCCGGCTCTCGCTCTTCGTGGGGTTCGCAGGGTTGGCCGTCATCATGGTATCGACGCTGCGCAAAGTGCCGAAGCTGGCCGCGGTGTGGGTCGCGCTGATCGCCATCGACCTCGTCGCCTTCGGCCCGTTGCGCGACGTCCTGCGCGAGAATCCGCTGGCCGAGGAAGCCGACCCGTCGCGAGACCACGTTCCGGAGCTGCGCGAGATCGCCGGCGAATCGCGTCTGCTCATCCACGGCTTCGGTCCCGTGAATCTGCCACTGCGAAACGGCGTCGACGGTGTCGGGGGATACAATCCGCTCGTGCCGATCTCCTATCTCGACTACGTGTATCGGGTGAATTCCGGCCGCCATCTTCCCCGTGAACCGATCACCAACTTCGTGAGTGGACTCAAACCCCAACGCTTCGGCTCACCGCTGGTGGATGCGGCCGCCATCGAGCACGTGCTCTCGAATCGCCCCGATCGAACCCGGGGCCTCGCGGGCGGCGATGCTTCGCGGGTGGGAAGCCTGCGCGAGCACGGGGTCGCCCACTACCAGAACCCCGGCGCGCTTCCACGCGCATACGTGGCGTATCGAACGGTGAAGGTCGAGGGTCTCGGAGAAGTCGATCGCGCCCTCGGCCCCGGCTTCCAGCCGAAGCGCGCGACCGTCGTCGAAGCCCCCGGGCCCCGACTCGAGGGCATCGAGGGAATCGAGGTGATCCCGCGGGAGAGCCCCCGCCCCGAAGTGCGCCGCTTCGCATTCGAGAGCCGGGCACAGGGTGTGCTCGTTTCGGTCGACGCCTTCTACCCCGGTTGGCGCGCAGTGGTGAACGGCGCACCGGCCGAGGTGCATCGCGTGAACGGCGTGTTCCTGGGCGTCGAGGTTCCGGCTGGCCCGGTCGAGGTCGAGCTTCGCTTCTCGCCCGGCTCGTTTCGCCTGGGGGCAGGGATTTCGATCTTCGCACTCGTGATCACGATCGCCCTCGCAATCTCTCTGGCCCGCAAGCGCGGGAAGGCGCCGACGCCGCGATGAATCGCGAACGCATCTCTGCACTCGATTCCATGCGCGGGCTGGCGGCGTTTGGCGTGACGCTCTTCTGGCACTACTCCCACTTCGGGCCGGGGCGCGTGTTCGAGGGCTTCGCAGCGGATTGGCTCTACCGCTACGGGCTCATGCTCGTCGACTTCTTCTTCGTGCTCTCGGGCTTCGTGCTGAGTCACGTCTATCTCGAAGCCCTGGCTCGACGCGCAGTGCGCCCCTTCAACTTCTTCGTGCTGCGGTTCTCGCGGCTCTACCCGCTGCACTTCGTGTCGCTGCTCTTCGTCGCGGGGCTGCAGATGTGGCGCTCGCGCGCGGGGTTCGAGACCTTCGTCTATCAGGCGAACGACGCCTTCCACTTCCTGTTGAACCTCGCGTTCCTGCAGCAGGGCGTCGTGCGCACGGTCTACTCGTACAACGGGCCGGCGTGGTCGCTCACGATCGAAGAGGTTTCGTACTTCGCCTTCTTCGTGTGCATGTACTACTTCGCCCGATCGTTCCGCCTGGCCTTCGCGGCGCTCGTGGTGTTCGGGGTGGTGATCAATCTCGGTGGCTTCGATACCCACGTGTTGAATCTCGACGTGTCGCGCGGGTTGGTCGGATTCTTCGGGGGCGCGCTGGCGTTCCAGCTGCACCGCAAGGGCCAGGAGAAGGGTGCGTCGAGGGCGGTCGCGATCGTGTCGGCCATCGTCGCGGCAGCGGTGATCGGCTACTACGCGGTGGCCGGCTATCCCCGGTCGACCAGCACGTTGGTCGTCCATTCCCTCGTGATCTTTCCCGCCCTCGTGCTTCTCGTGCTCAACTTCCCGGCGTTGAATCGCGCCATCAGCATCTCACCACTCGCCTACCTCGGTGAGATCTCGTACTCGGTCTACATGCTCCACTTCCCCGTGCAGCTCGTGTTGGTGACCCTCGACGAATCGGTGGGGTTGGGGTTCCGGCGCTTCTCCGTCGATTTCTTCGTGCTCTATACCTCGTGCGTGGTCGCGATCTCTGTGGCGAGTCTGCACATGTTCGAACGGCCGATGCAGGATTGGATTCGCAGGCGCTTGATCCGTTCGCCTTGATCCATTCGGATAGATGGCTCGGAGTCACCTCCGCTGGCTCGCTCCTGGGGCCTGACCTAATTTCCGCGGCGGATCCGGTGCGCTTGGGGGAAGGAATGCGGATGGGCTCGAAGTCGGGGAACGGAGTGCGGAACGAGAGAGCGGGCGGGGTCGCGATGGCACGAGCCCTGACCCTCGCGATCACGCTTGCGGTGGCAACGCCCGCATCCGCCGGCCTCGGTGGCTACGTGGAATACGGTCTCGTCCAATACGCGGCAAACTGGATGGACGACGGCTTCGTTCAGGATGGAGACCAGGCCCACGCGATCGGTCTCGGCGTGGCCTGGGACGACAACCTGGCCATGGACAAGCTGCTGAACTACCGGGTCAACATCGGCTTGCGTCAGCTCATCCCCTCCGAAGGAGACGACGAGCTTCACCTGACCGGTATCTCGGGGCAGTTCACCCTGGGCTTCGGGCTCGTGCGCGACGAGCGCATGCGCGTGTGGCTGGGGCCGAGTATCGGCGCCAGCTATCTCATCTGCGGGGATTGCGCGGGGCCGGGAGACAACGCCGACGCCCATCAGGCGAGCATCGGGCTCGGCCCCGAGTTCGGTCTCAACTATCACCTCGACGAGCGGCTCACCTTGAGCGTGACCGCGCGATACACCTTCGAGTCGACCGCGCAGAAGGTGTACGAGCCGGTCGACACGATCTTCGATCGCGGTTGGCACGGTCGCCCGAGTCTCAACTTCAGCTTCTTCTTCCGAGCGGATGACGATCAGTTCGACGCCGACAGTGGAGGCGGTGGTGACGACGACGGCTACGACGATTACGACGACTATGACGACGAATACTGAGTCTGCAAGAATCGCGGCCCTCGCCGTTGCGATGGCGTCCATCGCCTTGACGATGGCTTGCACCGCGAGTGCGGTGGAACCCGTGGATTTCGAGGCCGCCGAAGCCCGGGTGTATTCCCAGGGCGGTGAAGATGGCGTGATCGCGAAGCTCTTCGAGTTGATCGAGCCCACCGCGAAGTACGCCGTCGAGTTCGGCGCCGCCGATGGCCTGAAGGGCAGCAACGTGCGCCGGCTCTACGAACAGGGGTGGGCGGGGCTGCAGATCGAAGGCGACCCCAGCCAGTTCGCGCAGCTGGTCGAGAACATGAAGCCGTTTCCCCAGGTGAAGAACATGCAGGCGTGGATCTGGCCGGGGAACATCGAGCACCTCTTCGACATCACGGGAGTGCCGAAGGATCTCGACCTGCTCGTGATCGACATCGACAGCAACGACTACTGGGTCTGGAAGGTGATCCACGAGTATCGACCGAAGGTCGTGCAGATCGAGTACAACGCGGCCTTCGCTCCACCCCAGCGGGCCGTCGTGCGTTACCACCCGATGAACTACCCCGACTCGACGGATTTCTATGGGGCGAGCATCCAGTCGCTGTACGAACTCGGCAAGCGCAAGGGTTACGAACTCGTCTACTGCGAGAAGAACGCGGTGAATCTCTTCTTCGTGGCCGAGGAGTACTTCGAGCGCTTCGGCATCACCGACAACTCGCCCATGGTGCTCTACCGTCCGCCCGAGTTCGGCTACGAGAAGGGAGGGCGTGCGCCGAACGGCCGCGGCTGGCCCAGGGCGAATACCCGCGGCCCCTTGAAGTACGGCGAGGGCGTGATCCCGAAGGCGTTCATCGAGCGATAGGGCGATCGGCCGCCTAGAGGCCGGCCGGTCGCTGGCCGATCACCTCGGCTTCTTCGAGGGCGGCAATCTCTTCGTCGCTCTTCCCCAGCTCGCGGAGCACTTCGTGGTTGTGCTCGCCGAGAGTGGGGGCGTTCGAGCGGAGCCAACGCGAAAGGGAGGCGAAGCGGTACGGCAGGGTTCCGATCGGATGCCGCCCGACCACCGGATGCTCGAGTTCCTCGAAGTAGCGCCGCGCGACGAGTTGGGGATGGCTGTGGATCTCCCGCGGATCGGGGAGGGAAGAGGCCGGCACGCCCCGGGCCAGTAGCTCTTCGATGCAGCCATCGAGTTCGCGCTCGGCGAAGACCGCGCGCAGGGATTCATCGATCTTGTCGTGGGCGCGGGTGCGTTCGGCGAGATCGGCGTCGCGCAGGGGTTCGCTCCAGGCGGGATTCCCCAACCAGTCGAGCAGCGCGCTCCACTGGGCGTCGGTCTCGATCGAAAGGGCGAGCCAGCGCGGTTTGCTGAGCGCATCGTGCTCGGCACAGGGGTAGAGGCCCTGGGGCGCCGCGTGGGGTGCGCGGTTGCCCATGCGGTCGAGGCGGCGGCCGTAGGCGGTGAACTCGATCACCTGCTCGGCCGCGACGTTGAGCGCACCTTCGATCATCGCGCACTCGACGAAGTGTCCGTGTCCGCTGCGATCGCGCTCGGCCAGGGCGACGAGCATCGCGAAGGTGGCGTGCATCCCCGCGAGCGGATCGCACGGGCCCCGGGGAATGCGCGGTTGATCGTCGGGGTGCCCCGTCACCCACGCCAGCCCCGAGAGCTGCTCCATCGTCTGGGCGAAACCCACGCTCTCACGCCAGGGGCCGTCGAGCCCGAAGGCGGGCATGCGCACCATGATGCAATTCGGGTTGAGAGATCGAACGTGATCCCAATCGATGCCGAAGCCATCCATCACGCGCGGGCTGAAGTTCTCGACGAACAGATCGGCGCCCGCGATCAGCTCGTCGAGGATCGCGCGGCCCGCTTCACTCGAGAGATCGATGGTGAGGTCGCGTTTGTTGGTGTTGGCCGAGAGGAAGATGTTGCCGGCCTCCCACCAATCTTCGTGCATGCCCGAGAACATGCCGCCCACCGTGCGGGCACCGTCGAGTCGTTGGATCGACTCGATGTGGATCACGTCGGCGCCGAGGCAGGCGAGTGCATGGGTGGCGGAGGGGCCGGCCCACCAGGTCGTGGCGTCGACGATGCGAACGCCTTCGAGGGGAAGGGCATTCGCTTCGCCGCGTTCGGGAATGCGCTCGCCTTCGAAGCGCGCGCCGTCGTCCGCGCCGAGGGCGGGGGCCGCGCGCGGTGGGCCCGGGCGCTCGCCGTCGATGCGGTAGGGAGGGCAGGGGGCCTTGAAGTCGCCTTCCGGCGAATTGCGATAGATGCCGCGGGCCACGAGTTGTTCGTGCTGTTGCACGGTCTCGCCGTTGCCGATCGGCGCCACCGGTATGCGCAGGAGCCGGGCGTGGTCGATGATCTCGGCCGTGGTGTGTTGCTCTGTCCACTCGCGGACGATGGCCTGCCACTCGTCGAGCCGCCCCATGCGCTGCATCGCGAGGTTGAACTCCTCGGTCTCGCGGAACTCCGGGCGTTCGATCATCAGCAGGAAGTCGGAGATCTGCTGCGCGGTATTCGTGTTGAACCCGACGTAGCCATCCTTCGTGGATTCGATCGAAGGCGTCTCGATGCTCTGGGCCGCGGCACCGCCGAAGTCGGGACGGCCGAGCAGCGAGTAGATGAGATCGAGATAGATCGTCGCGGCGTGGGTCATCCCCTCGTGGAGGGAGAAGTCGATGTGCTCGCCGCGGCCGTTGCGCTGCGCGCTGCGCACTGCCGCGAGTGCGGCTGCCGACGAGAAGGTGCCCGCGACCCATTCGGTGAGGCGCCCACCGGCGCTGTAGGGTTCGCGGCCGGGTACGCCGCGTCCGCCGGTCGAGCCGGATTCCGCCTGCAGGGTGAACTCCGAAGACGGCCGCTCGGCATAGGGACCCGTGAGTCCGTACGGCGAGAGCGACAGAATGACCAGACGAGGGTATCGGGCGCGCAGGGCTTCACGGTCGAGGTCGCTGCCCACGCCCCCGTCCTCGACGAGCAGATCTGCTTCGGCGAGCAGGGCTTCGACGTGGGGATCCGTCGCTTCGCCGACCACGCTGCGCTTCGACGCGTTCAGGAAGCGGAAGAGGGCACCGGTCTCTCCTTCGAGGTGCCCGCGCGTGGCCGACCACGAGCGAAGTGGATCGCCGCCTTGGGGCTCGACCTTGATCACGTCGGCGCCCGCATCGGCGAGCAGCTTCGTGCAGTAGGGCCCCGCAATCTGGGTCGTCAGATCGACGACGCGTACGCCGGTGAGTCCGTGCATCGCGCGATGTCTCCCCGCCGCCTCGTACCGAACGTTCTCGAGCGGCGCCCGGCAACTTTACACGAGGCATCGGATCGTCGAATCTCTCGCGTTCGAATGCGAGCAGCGAGGACCATCCATGAGTGAAGCCCTGGTGATCGGTGGCGCGGGGGCCACCGGCATCGTGATCGTCGATGCGCTGCGCAAGCGCGACTTCAAGGTGTCGATCCTCCACACCGGAAGTCACGAGCCGGATCTTCCCGAAGATGTCGAGCACATCCATACGAGTCCCTACAAGCTCGACCAGTTGGAAGCGGCCCTCGAAGGGCGCCGCTTCGAGCTCGTCATCGCCACCTACGGAATGCTGAAGCACGTCGTGAAGGCGGTGGCCGGCAAGACCGATCGCTTCATCTCCGTCGGAGGGCTCGCACCGATCTACAAGGGCTGGGGGGACATGATCGCCCGCAACCCGTGGGAGACCACCGAGCACACCCCCCTCGACCTGCCCGAGGACCACGATCTCGCGAGTGCGGACACCGGGCTGCAGTTCACAGATGCCGTGCGCGCCATGGAGGGGATCGTGCTCGCCGCCCACCAGCGCGGCGACTTCAACGCCTCTCATTTCCGCTACCCGTTGGTCTATGGGCCGCAGAACATCTGTCCCGCCGAATGGGGGCTCGTGCGGCGGGTGCTCGACGGTCGCCGCACGCTGATCGTGCCCGGCGGTGGGCTCACCATCGTGGCGCGCGGCTATGCGGAGAACGTGGGGCACGCGATCATGCTCGCGGTCGAGAACCCCGACGCGGCGGCAGGGCAGGTCTACAACGTTCGCGACGATCGCATCCAGTACAACTTCGAGTGGGTCGATCGCGTGTGCGAGGTGATGGGGCACGAGTTCGAGCGCATCCACATCCCCTTCCACCTGCTTCCGGAGGGCTTCCGGGCGTCGCCTCCGCAGCTGCTCTACCGCCACCACTGGTTCCCGAGCATCGACAAGCTCAAGACCCAACTCGGATATCGCGACGTGGTCTCCTTCGAAGATGCGGTCGAGCGCACCGTGCGCTGGTACGCCGACAACCCGCTGCCCGAGGGCGACGAGGCCGAACTGAATCTCGGCGATCCCTTCGACTACGAACACGAAGACGCCGTGGTGAAGGCGTGGCGTGCCCACGAAGCCGCCTTCTCGGGCGAGATCGCCGAGATCCCGCGCAAGGAAGTCGTCTGGCACCATCCGTATCGGAGCAAGTGATGGTCGCGCGCTCGACCGCCTCGAAGCGGGGCCCGGTCGCGTGATCGTTTCACGCGAGGCGATTCGAGCCTTCGCGGAGCTCACCGGGGACGATGCGCCGATCCACGCCGACCCGGCCTTCGCGAGGGAGGCGGGCTTTGCGGCGCCGATCGCCCAGGGGTTGTTCATCGCATCCCTTGCGGAGCGCACGTTGGCCGGGCGTTCATCGGTCGACGCGCCCAGGCACTTCGAAGTGCGGTTTCGCGAACCCGTCGTGACGGACGACGAGTTGCAGTGCACCGCAACGGCGGAGACGGGAGGGGTGACCGGGTTCGAGGTCCGCAACCAGAACGGAAGTGTGGTCGCTCGCGGGCGTGCAGCGGAACATTCCCTCGATGCGTCACAGCCAGACGAACGAATCCCGCCGCGCATCGCCGACTCGCCTCCCGGTGATGTCTGGTACGCCGAGGACGTGATGCTCCACTTCGAGTCGGGCGAGCGCGCATTGCCGGGCGTGACCAGCGAAGAAGCCGCACGATTTCGCGGGCTGTTCGGCGCTGTCACGACCGGGGACGCCGAGATCCCCGCCTCACTGCTCTTCGCGCGCGGCTTTGCCGCCTTCCTCGCCGCGTTGCTCGACTGCCCGCTTCCCTCGGCGGGTTCCGCGGGTCATCTGGGCGACCGCTGGCGCGCCCATCGGCGAGCGGCTTTCGGCGAACCTCTCCAGGTGCACTTCGAGGCTTCGTCGCTCACCCACTCGCGAAGCCAACTCGGCATGGCGATCGTCGAATTCGCCATCGAGGTCTCGACCGAGGCGGGCCCCCTCGTCGAAGGGACCGCAGCGATCATGATCCGCGCGCGGCCGCCTCGCGGCGTGGACGCGGCGTGAGCCGAAGACCGAGCCCCGCGAGGGTCGCCACGATCAGCAGGAGCGTTGCGCTCGACGGGCCGGGTGCTGCGGGGATCGACGGCATCGAGAGCGGATCGTTCGGATCCGAGCCCATCGTCACCTCGAAGAAGTCCGAGAAGGTGTCGCCGTCGGTGTCGGGATCGAGGGCGTTGGTTTCGATCTGCCCGTACTTGGGCGGGTCGAGCAGGCCATTGCCGTTGAGGTCTTCCTCACTGTCGAGCAGGCCGTCGTTGTCGCTGTCGATGTCGAGGTAGTCGGGTGTTCCATCGCCGTCGGTGTCGACGGGGTTCAGGGGATCCGGCCCCTGCTCGATGTTGTCGGGGATGCCATCGCCATCGGAGTCCTGGAAGATCGTGTACTCGACCACCTGGGCATTGGTCTGGGCCAGGTCGTCGGTGACGATCAGGGTGACGACGTGGGTCTGGTAGGTGGTGTAGTAGCGCGTGACGTAGTCGCCGGTGTCAGGAGGACCGGCGCTGAAGATCCAGAGATAGCTGAGGGTGGCTCCTTCGGGGTCGTAGCTCGCCGATCCGAAGTGTTCGACGGTAACCGGGGCAATCGAGCCGTTGAGGTTCACGGCCGGAAGCGCAACCGGGGGAAGGTTGGGCGCGACCCAGTCGCACGCCACGAAGGCATTCCCGCCCGCGAATCCGCTCAGGCATGGCAGTTCGGTCGACTCGTCGATGCCCACCAGGCTCTGCTGGAACCAGAGCGTCAGGTCGTCCTCGGAATCGCCGGTGCGCTCGGAGATCGTGGGAGCGAAACCGCCGCCGGTGAGCGCGGCCGCCCCGAGGTCACCGAAGGCGAGGCTCATCGTATCGACGGTCGTAACGTCGAATGTAGCCGAACCGGGTAGCACGACCTCGATCTCGACATCGAGGGAAAGGGGTACCGGGTTGTCGGCGACCGCGGGCATGATGTCCATGGGCTGGACGTCCGGACAATCGGATACCTCGAAGATCCGCAGCCCCGCCTGTGCGCCACTGACCGCGAGATAGACGCGATCGATCGCCCCGGCCGCCTCGATCGCGAGTGCGGCCGACTCGTCGATCGTCGTGTCGGCGCTCCCGATCGGAACCGGGGTCGTGAGGTCCGAGAGTTCGAGGATGCGAAGACCCCCGAGACCACCGCCGAAGTTGGTGTCGGTTCCGAAGCCGAAGTACGCCCGCCCACCCATCACCTCGACCGCTCGCGCGTTCGGTTGCGAGAGGAAGGAGAGCTCGATCGGAGCCGTCAGCGTGGTGATGTCGAAGGTCGCGAGCCCGCGCGAGATCTCGCCGTTGACCGAGACGAAGGCCGTGGCCCCCGAGATCTCGACCGAGACCGGCAGGCGTTCCCCGAGGTCGATTGCGTGGACCTCACCGGGCGCCGTCGCAACCGTGACGTCCACGATGCGAAGTGCCGAGTTCTGGTCGTTGCCCGCGGCGGCGATGAAGAGGTGCTGGCCGTCGATGTCGAGGGCGAGTTCGCTTCCGGCGAGGTCGAGGCTCGCGATCGAAGCGGGGGCCGTCGGGGTGGTCACGTCGATGATGTGGAGGCCCGTCTCGGCGTCGATCGCATGGGCCGTGGTTCCGTCGATCACCACCGCATTGAACGAACCCGTGTAGACGCCCAGCTGCGCCGGCGCGGTGCGGTCGAGAATATCGACGACGTAGAGCCCGGCACTCCCCGCGTAGTCACTCGCGGCGACGTAGACGGTGTCGCCCACCACTTCGACGTCCTGCGCGTAGCCCGACAAGCCCAGCGCGCCGTCGATCGTGGGCGCGGCCGGGTTCGATATGTCGAGGATCACCAGCCCCTGGTAGCCGGCGGCCACGTAGGCGTGGTTGCCCACGACCTCGACATCGCGAATGCGCTCGCCGAAGAGTCGCGATCCCACTTCGCTCACCAGACATCCCGCGTGCGCGCCGGGGGGCGTTGCCATTCCGACCAGTGCGATCGCGATGATGGCAAGCGCAGAGCGAGACATTTCGCGGCAGGTCCTGTTCCGACTCGGTCGCAACGCTTTGCCAAGGATGTGGCGGTGCGCGACACAGGGGCGATGCCGGCGATTATGTCCGCGCCATCGTTGTGATTCAACAGCACTGTGTGCATCAGGCCGGATGGAAAGGCCTTCGCACGCGCCCATAAGCGAATCATCAGGAAAACGCGCGAGAACTGAAACATCAAACACGGTTTGATGTTTCGCGGTCGCCAAGGTGGAGGTTCGTCGTGAGCAGGTGGCGACACTGCCCCGTGACGGCGCGCGACCGCCGACTGCGCCACCGTCGCAGCAGGAGATCGCCATGGCGAAACACGAAGCAACGCAAGCCGCCGATACCGAGGCATGGGATGCCTTCTGCGACCAACTCAGGGCGGCGGGACACCAGGCTCTCGAAGCGGCACCCGACAACGCCTTCGATCGGGCCGAAGGCCTGCGCTACGTCACGCGACTCGCGCGCGCCTTCATGCGGTCGACCCTCGAAGACGCCGATCCGGCGCTTGCGCGACTCAACCTCGAGTCGCCGAAGATCGGCCTCGACAACCCCGACTACGTCTACGGCAGCGCGCGGTTGTCGAGCGCGTTCGAGTACCGCCTGCGCGGGCGCGCGAACGACGCCGCGCTCTTCGGCGTGGGTACCTACTCGGGTGGCCTGGGCACGCCGAAAGGGCTGATCAACGACGGCTATCTCAGCAGCAACGATTTCGTCTATGAGGAAGACGGCTCGTTCGTGATCGCGATCTCGCGCGAGCGCCGCGAGAAGAACTGGCTGCCGATGGAGGAGGGCACGAACCAACTCCAGGTCCGGCAGACCGTACTCCGACGCCGCAGCGACACGCCGGCCGAACTCGTGCTCGTACGCGTCGACGGCGGTGCGCCACCGGCGCCCCTCGACCCCGAGCGTTTTCTCGGTGGCCTCGCCCGCGCGGGTGGCATGGTGCGCGCGGTGGTGGGGCAGTTCCTCGCCTGGACCGAGGCGTTTCGCGAGCACGCCCACGAGATCCGGGAACTCGACCCGAAGTTCCTCACCTTCGCCCAGGGAGATCCCAACACCCGCTACTTCTACAGCTACTGGGATCTCGCCGAAGACGAAGTGATGGTGATCGAGTTCACGCCGCCGGTCTGCGACTACTGGAACCTGCAGATCGGCAATCACTGGCTCGAATCCCTCGACCATCTCCACTACGACACCCACGTGAATCACGCGACCGTGCAGTCCGAAGACGATGGATCGGTGCGGATCGTGATCGCGCGCCGCGATCCCGGCGTGGCGAACTGGCTCGATACCGCGGGACACGAA
Organism: Myxococcota bacterium; assembly: GCA_028278345.1. Lineage (GTDB taxonomy): Bacteria > Myxococcota_A > UBA9160 > UBA9160 > UBA4427 > DUBZ01. Next base: position 33,430 of record JANQEL010000159.1, on the reverse strand, counting down.
CGCGGCGGGCTCGCGCTTCGCTTCGTCGGTGCGAAGGAGATCCCCGAGGCCGCGACGCGAGTCGTGAAGCTGGGTGAACTCGGGTAATACGACGCGGCGATGGGGAAGTTCTCGGCCAGCGAAGAAGAGCTCCTGGACGCGGCCGCCGCGCAGACGGGCTTCGACGACTTCGGCGCGGGTGAGTTTCGCCCGGGGTTGCGCGCGTTGCTCGACGCTCTCGCCGAGAACACCCTGCTCAACGAGATCGGGGCCTTTGCGATCCGGCAGATGATCCTGCGCGACCTCTCGGCCCGCCTGATCGCGCAGCGCGGTTTTCGCGATCACCCCGAATCGGAGCAGCATCCGATCGAGCAGCCGCTGGTCATCGTGGGGCTTCCGCGTACGGGAACCACAGCGTTGCAGGAGATGCTCGCCCTCGATCCGCAGTTCCAGGGCGTCGAACTCTGGCTCGCGCGTGCGCCGAAGCCGCGCCCCGACCGCGCAGATTGGGAAGACGACGCCGACTATCGGGCCTGCGCGACTTCGATCGACGTGATCCGTGAGCACCAGAGCGAGCTGCACGCCATCCACAAGATGGAGGCGTGGAAGGTGGACGAGTGCTGGAACCTCACGGCCCAGAGCTTCGCGCACTCGAGCTGGCTCGCGCAGACGCCGCTTCCCGGCTACCGCGATTGGTGGGCCGACTACGACATGGGGCCGGTGTATGCGCGGCATCGGCGCAACCTCCAGCTGATCGGTTCGCGCACCCCGGGCAAGCGCTGGTTGCTGAAGGACTCGACGCATCTATTCGCGTTGGACGCGCTGCTGAATGTCTATCCCGACGCTTGTGTGATCTACACCCATCGCGATCCGCTGAGCGCGATTCCCTCGGTGTGCAGCCTCTGTTGGGCAGCGCGGCACACGCTGAACACCGGGGAGTCCCGCGAGGTCTACGGACGCGAGACCTTCGATCTATGGCGTGGCGCCGTCGAGCGGGCTCTCGACGTGCGCGAACGCGTCGGCGACGAACGCTTTCACGACGTCGCGTTCTCGCGCTTCAAGGCCGATCCCATCGCTGTGATCGAAGGGATCTACCGGCGCTTCGATCTCGATCTCACCGACGAAGTGCGTTCCCGTATGCAGGCGTACCGCGAGGAGAGTGGCCCCGCGCTGCATCGATATACCCTCGAACAGTGGGGACTCGAAGCCGGGCAGGTCGACGAGGGCTTCGCGCGCTATCGCGCGCGCTTCGACGACTTCTAGGCGGAGCGCTTCGCTCAGGAGAGTGCTGGCAGCTTCTCACCTGCAAAGAAGCGCCGCGGATTGTCGACGAGCAATGCGTCGATCTGCTCGTCGCTCACGCCGACCTCCTTCAGCCTCGGCACGACGCGCAGGCTGAAGTGGGAGGGGTTCCAGGTCTCTTCCATCTTCTGCAGCATGACAGCCGGGATCGGCTGGCCGCGCCAGCACCAGACGGAGTCGTGGGCCACCACGATGCGATCGCCGGCGCCGTGGTCGATCAGGCGCTTGAGGGAGGCAATGCGCTCTTCGTCGGGGTGGAGGACCTCGAGACCGAAGCGATCGAAGCCGAGGTAGGAACCTGCGCGCGCGATCTTCAGGTGGTAGTCGGTGTCCGAGGTGCCGCACGAATGCCCGATCACGATGCGATTTGCTTCGGCGCCGTGTTCGGTGAGCACCTGTTGCTGGAGATCGCCGACCGTGCCCTGGTCGGTGTGGGTCGTGATCGGCGCACCGGTTTCCGCCGAGGCCCGGGCGGCCGCCTCGAAGACCGCGCGCTCGTAGTCGGTCATCTGCCCGAGCCCCGTCGCGACCTTGATGATGCCGGCCCGCACTCCGGTCGAACCGATCCCCTCGGTGATCTCGCGGATGAAGAGTTCGGCCATCGCGTCGACGGAATCGCCGTAGAGGCCCCGCATGTGCCAGTACGGATGACCGCCTTCGCTCTGTTTGTAGAGACCCGTCGCACAGATGATCTGGAAGCCCGTCTGTTGCGCGACCCTGGCCGTGAGTTCGACGTCGCGTCCGAGGTCGCTCGGACAGGGATCGAGCAGGGAAGTGAAACCGAGATCCTGGAGTTCGCTGATGCGATCGATGCAACGCGCCACGCGTTCTTCGCGATCCGGACCGGGGTGCAGCGTGTCGCTCTCGAAGCCCGGGTAGCCGATTACGAGATGCTCGTGCATCAGCGTCTTGCCCAGGGCGGCGGGGGCGATCTCTCCTGTGACGGTGGTCAGCGTGTCGTGGCTCATGGGATCCTCCGATGCGCGCCGGGCGCGCCGCCCTCGACGGTAGCCCCTACAACTTCGCGATCACCTCTTCGCCGAAACGGCGGATGCCGTCGCACTTCTGCTGCGCGCTCTGCTCCTTGCCGCCGTAGAAGAGCCAGGGGACGGTAATGAGCTCCGTCACGCCGAGGTCACCCATTTCGCGATAACCGTCGAGGGTGATCACGTCGAGCATCGCGGTGCAGATGCCGAAGGGTTCGTCCTCGCGTCCGGCCTCCCTGCGAAAGCGCTTCAGGTCGCCGAGGGCGACTTCGAGATCGGCGCGCGTGTTCTGATCGGAAGCCCAGCCGTCGCACAGGCGTGCGGCGCGGCGCAGCGCGGGTTGCGAGAGCCCACCGCCATAGATCGGGACGGGCTTCGTCGGGACGGGGCTGATCGAGATGGGTTCGAAGTCGAAGAACTCGCCGTGGTGTTCGACATAGCCCCCCGCGAGCACCTTGCGGAGCACCTCGATCGATTCGCCGAGGCGCGCTCCGCGTCGTTCGAAGCGGATGCCGAGCAGGTCGAATTCTTCGCGCATCCAACCGGCGCCGACGCCGAGGGTGAGGCGGTCGTTCGACATCACCGCCGCGGTCGAGATCGCCTTGGCGGCCAGCACCGGGTGGCGCAACACGAGCAGGTAGACGCTCGTTACGAAGCGCAGGGTCGTCGTCACCGCCGACATCGCGCCGATCGCCACCATCGGTTCGGCCCAGGGGGTCTCGGGTTCCCAGCGCGGCTTGCCATGGCTCGTGTAGGGGTAGGGCGTCTTCAACTCGCCTGGATAGATCATGTGGTCCGAGACGATCAGGCCCCCGAAGCCGGCCTCTTCGGCGGTGCGGGCGATTTCGCAGAGATGCGTGGGATCGGCGTAGGCCACGGCGATGTAGAACTGCAATGCGAAATCCCTCGTGAAACGTGGCGAGGCCGGGTCAGGTGGAGGGGCCCAGCCTGGGTACGACCTTCGCTGGGAGCTTCCCCGCCTCGACGAACCAACGGAAGAGATCCTCGGTGGTCTCTTCGGCGGGGCGCCAGTGGAGTCCGAGACGTTCGATCACCGGTGAGTCGATCATGCGGGGGAAGCGCGTCGCGATCTCGATCCCCTCGAAGGTCATGGGCATCGGGCGACGCAGCACCGCGCCCACGACGTCGAGTACGCGCGCTGCACCGCGCAACACCCAACCCGGCGCGCGAATGCGCGGGATCTTCGCGCCGGTCACGCCTTCGAGCAGGGCGTTGAAGCCATCCCAGTCGAAGTAGTGCCCGGCCGCGACGATGCGTCCCGTGGTTTCGTCTTCGAGCATGCGCGCGAAGAGTTCCGCCAGGTCGCGCACGTCGAGGAGTTGATTGCCGCCTTCGCTCTGCAGCGTCCCCCGCAAGAAGGCGCGGTAGGCCTTCACCGATTCGCTGAAGCCCGGATCGTCAGGGCCGACCACGCCGGGTGGGTACACGATGGCCACGGGCGCTCCCGCGGCCTGGTGCTTGCGTACCCAGGCGTCGCACTCGGCCTTCGAGCGGCCGTAGACGGTTCGGCTCTTCGCCAGTGGGGCGTCGTCGGTGATCTCGCGCTTCGGATCGAAGATGGCGGTGAGACTCGAAACGAAGATCGCGTATTGGCCGGCCTCGCACGCGGTGCCGATCACGGCTTCGGTGCCGCGCAGGTTCGCCGAGGTGTCGACCGTGCCCGAGGTGACGGTGACGCTGGCGGCGGCGTGGACGACGCCGGCGCAACCCTGGAGCGCACGGCGCACGGCATCCACGTCGGTCATGTCGCCCACGACGACGTCATCGCCCTGGATCCCGAGCGGCCCGAGAACGCGCTCGGCCTTCTCGCGATCACGCACGAGTGCCCGCACCGGATGTCCGCGCTGGCGCAACACCTTTGCGGTGTGGAAACCGATGAAGCCGGTCGCGCCGGTGACGAGGACGGGGTCGAAAGGTTTCACTCAGGCTTCGGGATCGAGCAGCGTGTCGAACCAGTTGAACTCGCTGCGCTTCGTCCAACCCGGCATCTTGCTGCCCTTCTTCATGCGCTCGAGCATGGTTTCGTTGAGGTCACCGTTCTGCATCATCGCGCCGAACGTGGCGCCGGCACAGCCGTGATCGAAGAAGTCGCGCTGCCAGGCCCACTTGAAGTCGCCACCGTAGCGGAACCAGGAACCGCCGGTGCCGTGGATCTCATAGGGCACGCCATCGGGATCCTTGATCGGGGCGACCTGACGCCAGATGCCGATGAATTCCCCCTTCTGGTCGTCGATCAGGGTGCGCACGTAGGGGTAGGTCCACTTCTCGAGGCCGGCCATTTCGCTGCCGAACGCCCAGTCGTGGATCTGCTGGCGACCGCGTGCGACGAACTCCCACTTCGGGCCCGTGCACCAGCTGTAGATCGCGTCTTCCTGGAAGAACGCGCTCATGTGCGACCAGTCGCCCGTGCGACCGGCTTCGTCGTTGGCGGCGACCCAGCGGTCGACCATCTCCTGGATCTCTTCTCGGGGGAAGGCGGGCATTTCGATTCCTTTCGGATGATGGGTTGGAACGGGGATCGCGCTCTCGTCAGCGCGGCTCGAGTGTCAGGGCGCGGGTGGGGCAGTGTCGTACGGCGAGGTCCACCTTGTCGCGCAGGTTCGCATGGGGCGTTTCGTCGAGCAGCACCACCTTGCGAGAGTCTTCGTCGACGCGGAACACCTCCGGCGCTTCGGCGGCGCAGACCGCGTGCCCCTGGCACAGGTCGAGATCGACGACGATGCGCACGTCCCCCTCCGGGCCTTCGCCCGGTGTGGCCGTCGAGGCTTTCGCGGGCGACGTCGCCGCCACCATCGACTTGCGACGGCGGTAGCGCACTCGACACGGCTGCTCGAGCTGCACGACCATCTTCGTGTGATCGTTGCGGTAGCTCTCCGGTGGTTGCGCCAGTTCGAACTCGTAGGCGCGCAACAGATCGCTGAAGATCGCCTTGAGCTGCATCATCGCGAAGGCGTTGCCCACGCAGCGGTGGCGTCCGGCGCCGAACGGGATCCAGGCGAAGAGCTGCTGGTCTTCCCGGCGATCGGGGTCGTAGCGATGCGGGTCGTAGGCTTCGGGCGAGGGGAAGTTCTCGGGCATTCGATTGCTGACGGCCGGCGAAACCCCCACCAGCTTGCCCGCGGGCACCGTGTACCCCTTGTAGTGGAAGTCGTACATCACCTTGCGCATCAGGATGATGAGCGGTGGATGCAGCCGCAGCGCTTCCTTCAGGTTGTTCTCGAGCTGCGGGATCTCGCGTAGCGCCTGGTAGGAGACGTCGCGGCCGTCGGCGTAGATCTCGTCGAGTTCGTTCACCACCTCGCGCATGGCGTGGGGGTGTCTGAGCATCTCGATGAGCGTCCAGGCCGCGGTGCCCGAGGTGGTGTGGTGGCCGGCGAACATCAGCGAAATGAACATGCCCGTGATCTGATCGATCGTGTAGCGGGGCTTTCCGTTCTCGTCTCGCAGTCGCAGCAGGATGTCGAACAGTTCGGGCTTCGCGTCGGGGTTCGCCTGGCGGCGCTCGAACACGCCGGTGAGCAACTCGACGAGCCGGGCGCGGGCGCGGTCGCGGGTGCGAAAGACCGGGAGGGGCAGGTAGGGGTTCACGTAGGCGAGGGCGTCCGTCCCCTTCTCCAGCTCGTAGAACGCCCGGAAGTACTCGGGCGTGAGTTCTTCCCGGAACTCCGGCCCGATCAGGCAAGCGCTCGACGTGTAACTCGTGAGCTCGGCGAAGAAGTCGAGGACGTCGATCTCCCCTTCGTCCCCGAGGCCCGACATCATGCGTTGGGTCTCGCGCGAGATCGTCTCGGCGTGCCCCTTCATGAACTTCGCCGTGAGCGATTGATTGCGAAGCGCCTGCTTGCGCTGTTCGGGGGTGCCGTCGAAGACCACCCCCTTGCCGAACACCGGTGTCATGAAGGGGTAGGCCGCGGCCTGGTCGAGCTGTTCGTCGCTACCGCGGAAGAAGGCCTCCTGGGCTTCTTCGCCCATCAGCATGACCACGCGATTGCCGGCGAAATTGATCTCGCCGATCTCCCCGAGTTCGTCGCGCACGCGTTGGAACAGGCCGATCGGGTCCTTGCGCAACTCCTGGAGGTGACCGACCAGGGGCCAGTGCCGCGATAGCACGGGGGGCGCCTCGCCGCCCGGATGTTCGGGCGTCGGCTCGGCGTGAACGCCGCGCGGAATCTCCAGCTCGGGCGCCGCCACCTACTTCACTTCGGCGTCGGCGGGGATCGCGATGATCTTGGTCTCGAGGAACTCCTCGAAACCCATCACGCCATTCTCGCGGCCAACGCCGCTCTGCTTGTAACCGCCGAAGGGGGTGTCGACGTTGAACCACTGCGCGCCCGCCACCGAGATCGTGCCGGTGCGGATGCGGCGCGCCACGTCGAGACCGCGCTGGACGTCATTCGTCTGGATCGAGCCCGAAAGCCCGTACACGGAGTTGTTCGCGATGCGCACGGCGTCGTCGTCATCCTCGTAGGGGATCACGCAGAGCACGGGGCCGAAGATCTCCTCCTGGGCGATCGTCATTTCGGGGTCGACGTCGACGAAGAGGGTGGGCTTCACGAAGCATCCCTTCTCGCCCAGGTCGCCGTCGGCGATCCCTCCGCCGACGAGACAGGTGGCGCCTTCCTCCTTGCCCTTCTCGATGTAGTCGAGCACGCGCTCCTGTTGGCGCGTGCTCACCTGGGGCCCCTGCAGGTTGGCCGGGTCCTGGGGATCGCCGTAGCTCCAACCCTCGAAGGAAGCCTTCAGGATCTCCTTCGCTTCGTCGTAGCGCGACCGCGGCACCAGCAGCCGCGTCGTGATCGCGCAACCCTGCCCGCCGTGCACACACGTCATGGCCGCCATCGGCAGCGTCGCGGCGAGGTCGACGTCGTCGAGCACGATGTTGGCCGACTTGCCCCCGAGTTCGAGGAAGACGTTCTTCACCGTGGGCGCCGCGCACTCCATGATGCGCCGACCCGTCGCCGTCGAACCCGTGAAAGTGACGACATCGATGCGGGGATCGCTGCTCAGGATTTCGCCGGTGAGATGATCCGAACTCGCCACGATGTTGACGACGCCGGCGGGGATGTCGGTCTTCTCGGCGATGATCTTGCCCAGGTGCGTTGCGCACCAGGGGGTGTCCGGCGCGGGCTTCAACACGGTCGTGCAGCCGGCGGCCAGCGAAGGCCCGATCTTCGCGATGTTGAGATAGAGGGGCACGTTCCACGGTGTGATGGCACCGACCACTCCCGCGGCCTCACGGCGGAGCAGGCGTCCGTTCTCGCGGCCCAGGAAGGGGATGTTGCTCATGCGGGTCTCGTACTCGTACGACGCCGCCAGATCGGCCCAGTACTTCATGTGCTCGACCGGATCGTCGACGTGCATGTACCCCGTGAGCGAAACCGGGGCGCCGGCTTCGTGCACCACGATCGAGCGCAGTTGTTCCTTCTGTTCGAGGATCCCTTCGTAGAGTTGCTGCAGGCACTTGCTGCGGAAGTCGTGATCGAGGCTCCAGTCGGTCTCGTCGAAGGCGCGGCGGGCCACCTCGACGGCGCGCAGCATGTCGTCCTTCGTGCCGTCGGCCGCCTGGCCCAGCAGTTCACCCGTGGTCGGGTTCAGGTTGTCGAAGGTGTTGCCGTTGCTGGCGTCGCAGAGCACACCGTCGATCAGGTTGCGGGTTTCGGGAGCGAGCGGGGGCAGGGCCATTTCGTACCTCGGGTCTCGAAGCGTGCTGAACTTCAGACCTTGACGGGGAGGGCGGCGAAGCCGCGTACGTTGACGGAATGGACGCGGGCGATGCCGTCCGGTTGGATCTCGTAGTCGGAGAAGCGCTTCCACCACTCCTCGAAGGCGACGCGGCCTTCGAGGCGGGCCAGGGCCGCCCCCATGCAGAAGTGGTTGCCGCGGCCGAAGGAGAGCAGGTCGCTCGTGTCGCGATCGATGTCGTAGACATCGGGGTCGGGGAAGGCGGCCGGATCGCGATTCGCACTCCCCACCAGCAACAGGACGTACTGATTCGCGGGGATCGTCACACCGCGGATCGTCACGTCCCGGAGCGTGAGCCGCATCAGCGCCTGGGTCGAATTGTCGTAGCGAAGCGTTTCCTCGACCCACGCCGGGATCAGGCTGGGATCTCCCGCCACCCGCGCTTTCGTCTCCGGGTTGCGCCACAGCCAGTAGAGCATGTTGCCCAGGAGCTTGGTGGTGGTCTCGTTGCCCGCGGTGATCATCAGGTTGCAGAAGGAGAGCATGGCGTCCTGATCGAGCACCGCCTCGCCGTCCTCGCTTTCGAGTGCGAGAAGGGAAGACAGCAGGTCGTCACCGGGCTCGCGGCGCAACTCCGCGAGGTGTTCCTCGAAGTAGGCGCGGATCTTCGCGAATGCGGCCGCGCCTTCCGGCGGAACGTCGAACATGCCTTCTTCGCGGTGGACCATCAGGTCGGCCCAGCTGCGGAGTTCGGCGCGGTCGGGTTCCGGCACGCCCATCATCTCACTGATCACGTCCATCGGGAGCTTGCCCGCGAAGTCGGCAATGAAGTCGAATGATTCACGCCCTTTCAACTCGTCGAGGCGCATCGCTGCGATTTCGCGAATGCGCGGTTCGAGGGCCGCGACCCGCCTGGGCGTGAAGCTGCGCGCCACGTGACTGCGGAAGCGGGTGTGCTCGGGCGGATCCATCGCGAGAAAGGAGGTTCCCGTTCGCGCATGGGGCCCGCGGGCCGTTGGATCGATCGAGACGCCGTGGATGTTCGAGAAGGTCGCCACGTCCTTGAATGCGGCGAGCACGTCGTCGTGATGCGATAGCGCCCAGAAAGCGAATTCTGGATTGTGGTAGACGGGTGCCTCTTCGCGCAGGCGTGCGTAGATGGGGAAGGGGTCTTCGTGGAACTCGTACGCATAGGGGGAGAACTCGACCATGGCGGCGCACCCTACGACATTTACCTTGCATGTGCAAGGTAAATTGAGATAATGTGCGGCATCGATTCACAGGGACCGTGGCGCGGGTGCTCGTACGGGCTCCGGTCGCTTCAGCCAGGAGACCCCCGCTCATGCCTTCACTTCGCGTCGGCTTCATCGGCCTCGGCAACCAGGGCAAGCCGATCGCGGCCCACCTCGCCCCCGCCGGATTCGAGACCACCGTCTACGATGTCGTCGAGGCACCGATGGCCGAGCTTGCGGCCGACGGTGCGAAGGCCGCGAAGTCGCCCCGCGAAGTGGGGGCCAACGCGGATGTCGTCGGGATCTGTGTTCCCGAGGACAAGCACGTGCTCGCGGTGGTGCTCGGCGAAGACGGCCTGTTGGCGGGGATGTCGCCGGGTGGCGTGATCCTGATCCACAGCACCGTGCTTCCCGATACCGCGAGCCAGGTGGAGAGTGCGGCGAAGGAGCAGGGCATCGCGGTGGTCGATGCCTGCGTCACGGGCGGGGAGGCACGCGCCAAGGTGAAGCAGATCACCTACCTGATCGGTGGCGACGAAGCCGCCGTCGACAAGGCGCGCCCATACTTCGAGGCGACCTCCGAAGTCCCCATCATCCACGCGGGCGAACTCGGCAACGGCGCGAAGCTCAAGCTCTGCATCAACCTGATCACCTACATCCAGTGGGCGGCGGCGTACGAATCGCTGCACCTCGCGAAGGCCGCGGGCCTCCCGGTCGAAGTCCTCGAAGCGGCGGGAAAGTCGAACGGGCAGATCACGCCGATGATGCAGCAGTACATGACGGGCCTGAAGCTGCCGCCCGAGGTGCGTTCCAACGAAGACTTCCAGGCCCTGATGCGCAATCACACGGCGATCGCGGAGAAGGATCTCACCTGGGTGCTGCAGCTCGCGAGAACGAACGGGTTGAGATTGCCCGTCGCCGGCCTGGTCTCGCAGTCGATGGCGCGCTTCTACGGTGTGATCGAAGAAGAGGAAGGGGCATGACCCCGGCCCGGGCGCGACGCACCCACGCCGAACGCACCGCCGAGACCCGCGACCGGGTGATGACCGCGGTCGTCGAGGCGATCAACGAAGTGGGCTTCGGCCGCACCACCGCCAACGAGATCGCGAAGCGCGCGGGCGTCACCTGGGGTGCGGTGCAACATCACTTCGGCGACAAGAACGGCATCCTGGCCGCGGTGCTCGAGGCCTCCTTCGATCGGTTCGCCGAACGCCTCGGCGATGTTCCCGACGAACCCGAACTCGAGAAGCGGGTGGGCCTCTTCGTCGAGCGCGCCTGGGGACACTTCAGCAGCGCCGAGTACCGCACGACCTTCGAGATCCTCCAGAACCTTCCCGACGAGATCGAGGTGCCGTGGCAGCGCCAGATGCTGGGGCATTGGGGTCGAATCTGGGCGCGCTGGTTTCCCCAGAGCGATCCGCAGGGTCCGCAGACCATCGATCTCCAGCTCTACACTGTCGCCGTGCTCTCGGGGCTCGCGTCGACACGCAATCTCGACCGCGCCGGTTCCGATCGCGGCTGGTCGCGGCCCCTGCGCATGCTGGCCGAGACATTGACGACGGAACTCGAACGACAGGGAGCGACCGATGGGTGACGAGACGGCGCGAACCGGGCCCTGCGCGGGCATCAAGGTGCTCGACTTCACCACCGTGATCTCCGGGCCGATGGCCACCCAGGCCCTGGGCGACCTCGGGGCCGACGTGGTGAAGGTCGAATCTCCCTTCGGCGATTCGTGTCGCTACAGCGGCGCTCCCTTTCGAGAACCGGGTTTCTCGGGCTTCCTCGCCCAGTTCAATCGCAACAAGCGCAGCATCGTGGTCGACCTCAAGAGCGAGGAGGGGCGCGACCTCATTCTCGACATCGTGGGCGAGTTCGACATCGTCGCGGAGAACTTCCGGCCCGAGGTGATGAACCGGCTCGGGCTCGGCTACGAGGCCCTGGCCGAGCGCAACCCTTCGCTCGTCTATCTCCAGATCAACGGCTTCGGGAGCGAGGGGCCCTACGCCGACCGGCCCGCCTACGATCAGGTGTTGCAGGGGATCGTGGGGCGCATGCCCGAGCAGGGGGGCGATGGCCCGCCCCAACTCGTGCAGGGGGCGGTGGCCGACAAGTCGACTTCGATGACGGCCCTCGGCGCGGCGCTCGCGGCTTTGCTGGCGCGTGAGCGCGATCCCGAACGGCGCGGTCAGCGCGTCGAGGTGGCGATGATCGACGCCTTCAGCGCCTTCTCCCTCACCGAGCCGATGATGGAGCGCAGCTTCCCGCCGCTGCGCAACGACGTGAGCGTGGGCCGCGACTTCTTTCGCAGCTGGGAGACGGCGGATGGCTTCGTGGTCGGCCTGATCATCCAGGACGCGCAATACCAGGGGCTGTGTCGGGTGCTCGATCGCCCCGACCTGGCCGAAGACCCGCGCTTCGCTCCGATGGCGGATCGCTTCAACAACTGGCTCGAACTCGTCCCGATCGTCGCCGAGGAGATCCGCAAGATCCCCACCGAGGAGTTCCTCGAAGCGGCGCGGCGCGAGGGGGCGCCCTTCGCGCCGGTGAACGACATCGATGACTTCCTCGCCGATCCCCACGTGAAGCAGCGCGGTTGCGTGGTCGATCTCGAAGACCCCCGCTTCGGTGCCGTGAAGTACCTCGCTCCCCCGATGCGCTTCGACCGCACCCCCGCCGACATCGCGCGCCACGCACCCCGCCTCGGTGAGCACACGGACGAAGTACTCGACGAACTCGGCCTCGACGCTGACCGTGTCGCGCAGTTGAAGGCGAGCGGGGCAATACGCTGAGTCGCATTGTGGGATTCGTTTCCGTAAATGAGAAACGAATCTCTCATGGGTTGGCATTCGCGCTCGGGCGGCGCGAGCGGTAGACTGCGTCCCCCGCCTTCCAATCCACCCGGTCGATGCCAGGTGGATCGGCCTCAGGGGGATCGGCGAACCGCGCCAGTTCGCCCCCTATGCCCAGGGTCCCATGACCAGCGTCAAGCTCTACTCGCAGCTGATGAATCCGTTCACGGAGAAGGTCGCCTGTGCGCTCGCGCTGAAACAGGTCGCGTACCTGCGCTGCGAGGTCAGCGATTCGGAAGAGATCAAGCGGCTGAGTCCGGACAAGCAGATCCTTCCGGTTCTCGAAGTGGATGGGAAGCGTGTCTCCGGCTCGAACGAGATCATCGGCTGGCTCGACGAACTCTATCCCGAGCCGTCGCTGTACTCGAGTGATCCCAACGTGAAGCGGCGGCAGCAGAGCCTCGCCGAATGGTCCGACTCGAGCTTTGCCTTCTACTGGAATCGCTGGCTCGCCGTGATCGAAGAGCACGAGCGGCAGCAACGCGACGCGACCCCCGGGCTGCTCTCACGCATCCACCAGCACGTCGACCAGCGGCTGGGCATCGAACACGAGGTTCCGGTCGAGGACATCCCCGGTGTGCGTTCGATCCTCTCCGAACTCGAGAACCGCATGGACGATCTCGTCGGTTTCCTCGGCACCCGCGAGTTCTTCTACGCCGACGAGATGAGCGTCGCCGACCTCGCCGTGTTCGGGATGATGCTCGTGATGCGCGACGGGCCGATGCCCCGCACCGCCGACATGCTCGACGCACGGCCGAGCCTCTCCGGCCACATCCAGCGCCTGTCGAAGCTCACCCGACAGGGCACGGGACATCTGGAAGAAGAGGGCTAGGGCTCGAGCGCTTCGGCACGCCCCAGCCCGTAGCGACCGGTCGTACGGATCGCGTGTCCCAGCTGGTAGGCGTTGAAGCGGAGCGTCGCCCTCCAGAGCTCTTCCTTCATGCGCAGCTCGATCTCGCCCGACTGGGGATCGAAGTCGAAGTCGGCGGTCTTGGCGAGTTCGGGATCGGCCACCAACTCCTGGATGATGCTTCGGGTGGGCAGGCGTTCGACCGGCATGATGCCGCGCGCGAAGAATCGCAGTTGGCGTTCGAGGCGGAAGCGCACGCCCTGGGGAAGCTTTTCGAGATTCAACGGGCCACCCTTGTTCCCCTTCGCAACGATCTTGTTGCTCGTCCAGGCGATCACGAGGCTGTCGACGGTCGGGCGCTGCTTGTACGAGTACTGGAACTCTGCCGAGGTACGTCGCTGTTCCAGGCTCGGGGTCAGGGGCTCGGATGCAGGGGCCACACCGGCGACGCCGATGAGGACGACGAGGAGCGCGAAGAGGGCGAAGGCCGAGGCCGTTCTACCAGCCGGGCCACTCGCTTCGGGATGATTCCGTTGGGTCTGGCTTTCGTTCACTGTGACTCGACTCCTTGCTGCGCGACACGCCGACGGTCGCGCGGCGGGAATCCTTCCATGCGACGGGCGCCGCGTCCAGCGTTTCGGCGCGTTCGCCGCCCGACTCGAGGGTTGGCGGAGTGATCGCGCCGCTCGTTAGACTCGCGGGGGTGCGAATCGATTCGGTTCGCGGTGAACCCATCGGTCCAGAGCGAAACCCGGGAGAACCGCCATGCGTACGCTTCCCTTCTACTACGACTACGCCTGACCCTGGGCCTACTTCGGCAGTTGCCGATTAGATGCCTACTTCGCCGATCTCGACGTCGAGTTCGACTTCCGGCCGGTCAAGCTGCGCAAGCTCGTGCAACCGGCGCCCGGTGAAGAGCCCGCCGGTCCGCGGCCGACGATGTCGAAGCGAAAGAGCCACGATTACCAGAACAGCGTCCGCCACTGGTCGCAGCTCTGTGGGGCCCCCATCTCGCCGGACGCGCGGCAGTTCATGAAGACGGATACGTCCCTCGCCCTGCGCGCGGCGCTGGTGGCGAAGGACGAGGGGCGCTTTCGCGAGTTCCACGATCCGATGTACCGGGCGCGCTGGGCCGAACCGGCGGATCCCTCGGATCGCGCGCTGCTGCATCGCCTGCTCGTCGAGGCGGGGCTCGATGCCGACGCGGCCCTCGAACGGGCCGACTCTTCGGAACTCGAGGATCGCCTCGAACGCGATACCGACGAGGCAATCGCGCGCGGCGTCTTCGGGGTGCCCACGATCTTCGTCGGAGACGAGATGTTCTGGGGAAACGATCGCTTCGAGTTGGTGCGCCACTACCTGACGCACCCGGAGCTCGCGGGCGAAACCTGAGCTACGCGTTCGCGTCGCTCGGCGGCTTGCCCTGGGCGGCGAGCATCGCGAGGGCGGCGGGCGGGAAGTTGCGCTGCGCCGCGAGGGCAAAGGCTTCGCGCGTCTTCGCGCGTTCGAGGTGCCGCGCGATCGCTTCGCGAGGCTGCACGCCGACCAGCTCGGCCCAGGCGCTGCAACTGGCGAGCAGGATGTCGGCCACGCTGAAGCTCTCGCCGAAGACGAAGCCCGTCTTCTCGAGCCACTCGCTCGCGACACCCGCTTGACGCTGGTAGTACTCGCGCGCGGAAGCGGCCGCGACCTTCGATTCCCCGTAGACGTCGGCCAGGCCTTCGTGTCGCCTGATGATGTAGAGGGGGGCGTCGAGTTCCATCAGCATGAAGCAGTAGCGATCCATGAAGACCGCCCGGTCGAGACCCGCAGGCTCGGGGGCGAGCGCCATGTGGTCGCGGTAGTGATCGGCGAGGTGCAGCGCGATCGCGCCGGACTCCCCGATCACCCGTCCCCGATGCACGAGGATCGGAACCTTCCCCCGCGTGCTCACCGCGCGAAACGCGGGGTCTTCCATCGTCTCGGTGCGCGGGATGATGTCGTGCCAGGTGTAGTCGACACCGAGTTCGCAAAGCGTCCAGTGGGCGCGGATCGTGCGGGAGGTGCCGACCCCCCAGATGCAGGGCGTTTCGCTGGCGTCGGAAACCGCTTCGGCCATCGCCCGGCTCACGCCTTTCCCAGGGCGCCGATCTCACGTAGCGCCGCGATCTCACCCTCGGCGAAGCCGAACTCCGCGAGCACTTCGTCGGTGTCCTGGCCGAGGGTCGGGGCGGGGCGGGAGATCTCGGAAGGGGTGCCGTCCATGCGTTCCGCGGGGCGCGTCTGGCGGACCTTGCCCACCACCGGGTGCTCGTCCTCGACGATGATGCCGTTCGCGACGACCTGCGGGTGCAGGTGCACGTTGTCGCGGAAGAGCACGGGGGCACAGGGCACGTCTTCGCGATCGAGGGCCTCGAGCCAGTGCTCGGTGGGCTTTTCGAGCAGGGCCTCCGCCATCATCTCGAGGCGTTCCTTCGCGTTCTTCACCAGACCCGCCGTGTCCTGGAAGCGCGGATCTTCGAGCCACTCGTGCTTTTCGGCGGCGCGACAGAAACCCTCCCACTCGCGGTGGGCCACCGTCGATACGATCACGTAGCCATCGCTGGTTTCGTAGACGAGGTCGCGTCGCGCCACCGGCTTGGGCTTGGGCAGG
The DNA here is from genome assembly GCA_028278345.1 of Myxococcota bacterium. Classification (GTDB taxonomy): domain Bacteria; phylum Myxococcota_A; class UBA9160; order UBA9160; family UBA4427; genus DUBZ01. The sequence continues at coordinate 17,897 of JANQEL010000159.1, read as the reverse complement.
TGGTCCGCGACGAACGTGTGGTAGGCCATGCCCTCCGGCCAGGTGAAGGCGAGCACGGCGTCGAGCATCGAGAGGCGGACGTGCTGCCCCGCTCCCGTGCGTTCGCGTGCGAGCAGGGCCGCGGTGATCGCCTGGGAAGCGGTCAGCGCCGTCACCTTGTCGGGAATGATCACGCGCATCAGGCTGGGCCGACCGCCCGGCCCGCCCTGGATCTCGGTCAGCGTCGACATGCCCTGGATCAGCGGATCGTAGACGCGCTTGTGCGAGTAGGGGCCTTCTTCACCGAACCCCGAGATCGAGACGTAGACGATGTCCGGGCGGATCTCCCGGATCACCTTCTCGCCGATGCCCATCGCATCGGCGGCCCCCGGGCGGCTGTTCTGGATGAAGACGTCGGCGTCCTTCACCAGGCGCTTCAACGCTTCGATGGCTTCGGCCTTCTTGAGGTCGAGCACCACCGAACGCTTGCTGCGGTTGATCGTGGTGAAGGTGGGGGCGAGACCCTCGATACCACCCATGTGACGCAGGATGTCGCCGGTCGGCGGTTCGATCTTGATGACGTCGGCTCCCTGGTCCGCCAGGACGCGTGTTGCGAGGGGGCCCGAGATCACCTGGGTGACGTCGATGATGCGATAGCCGGAAAGCGCGCCTGCCATGAGCGATGACTCCGAGTGGTTGGCCCGCGAGCGTATCACGCTCGTGCGTCCCTCGAAGCGCGGCGGGCTAGAGGCCCGCGTCGCGCAGCGCTTCGCGGACGTCGAGATCTTCGAGCACCGCCTCGGCGCGCGCGAGGAATGCACGCGCGAAGGTCTCGCGCGCCGGCGTCGTCTTCTCGGGGAAGGTCACGATCTGGCAACTCGCGGGGACCGCGTAGGCGGCCTGGATACGGTGGCTGCGAAAGGCCTCGTCGAAGTCGAGATCGAAACCACCGAGTGCCCGCTGTGCTTCGAGGTAGTGCTTCAGAAGAGCGCGTTCGTGGCTGCGGCGATCTTCGATCGAGAGCGCCATCACGAGCAGATAGCTCACGTCGCGCAGGGGCGTGGAGCGGTTGATGATCCCCCAGTCGAGGAAGCCCGTTCGCTCGCCGTCGTCGAAGAGGTTGCCGATGTGCGTGTCGCCGTGGATCACCGTGTGTGGGCCTTCGTGCCAGAGGGCGTGGAGAGCACGGCGCTTTTCGATATAGAGGGCGGCGTGCTCTGCGTAGACATCGGTGAGTCTGTTGCGGTGATGATCGAGGCCAGTCTGCAGCATCAACGCGCCGTAGTCGCTGTCGAGGGGGCCCGCGACCCAGCGCGTCGCCTGGTCGAGGGGGCCGCCGGGCATGCACCGGGTATGGAGATCCGCGAGGTCTTCGAGGGCCCTGGCGGCGGCGTCGGGGGTGAGTCCGACGGTGCCATCCGAGATGGTGCATCCGGTTTCGACGAGGTCTTCGAGCACGAGCACGAAGGCGAAGTCGTCGGCGTCGTGGGCAGCGTGGTAGGGCGTCGGGATCCGCATCGAGAGGTGCGGGGCGAGGGTGTCGTAGAAGCGCGCTTCACGCGGGCCCATGCCGGTCTGGGCGATCTGTTCGCGTCGCACGCCATCCGGGGGAAGCAGCTTGCAGAAGAAGGTCTCGGGCGCCCCCGCCGGCTCGTCGTAGTGCGCGCGAAGACGTGCGTGGCTGTTCGTCATCTCCGTGCGATCGACGAGTTCGACCGCGGCCACGCGCACGTCGTCGAAGTGCGGCCGCAGCACGGCTTCGAGCCACGCTGCGTCGATGTCCTTCGCGCGTCGGGGGATTTCGTTCAGGGAAGACTCCAGTCAGTGCATGCGAATCGCCGTGCAGTCTAACGCCGGCCCGGGGTGGGCCGGTGCAGAGCGCTCGCTCTGCTTGCTCGCATTTGGCCGCTGGGCGATCCTCGCCTTCCTCACCCGACACGCGCCCGCGACGAGTCTGCCGTGACCTCACCCGAACCGATGCTGCTCGACTCCGACGACCGCCGCATCGTTCGCCTTTGCTTCAGCGTGCTCGGGGCCCTCACGATCTGCATGTGGACGGGGATCGCGACGGCGCCATACCTGGTAAACAATCACCCGCTGCTCTTGATCGCGCTTGCGCCCGTGAGCCGCCACATCGTGCTCGTGGTGCCCATCGTCGGGGGGCTCGTGATGATCGCCATCGCGAGCGTTCGCCATCTGCTCTTCACGGGCTTTTCGTTCTGGCTCGGAAGAACCATCGGTGAGCCGGGCATCGGCTGGCTCGAAGCGCGCGCCGAGAAGACCGGGCGCTTCGTGCGTTGGCTGCAACGCTTCTTCAACCGCTGGGGCTACTTCGCCGTCTTCGTCTTTCCCCTGGGCGTGATGGCGGCCATCGCGGGCATGGCGCAGATGAGTCCCACGGGTTTTTTCGCCGTGGCGATCGTGGGCATCGTGGCGCGACTGGCCCTGCTCTCGCTGGTGGCCACGAGTTTGCGGGAGCCGATCCTCTGGCTGCTCGAGATCATTCGGGAGTGGCAGGGCCCCGCGACGCTGGCCTGCATTGCGGTCGTGGGCGGCTGGCAGTTCTTGAAGTGGCGCAAGCGCCAGGCGGAGCCGCGCGAAGAGCCGGTGCTCTATTCCCCGAGCACGGCTACGGGCACAACTGAATCAGCGCAATCTCGCGCGGACAGTTGATGCGCAGGGGCAGGCCCGCCATGCCGAGGCCCCGGTTCACGTACATCTTCGATTCACCGTGGGCGAACAGGCCGCGCGTGCGATCACTGATCATGCGCGAGACGTTCGCGTTGGTCGCGAAGGGCAGTGCGATCTGTCCGCCGTGGGTGTGCCCCGCGAGCACGAGGGGAAAGCCCAGTTCTTCGGCGTGATGGAAGTAGCTCGGTCGATGTACGAGGAGCAGGCGCGGTAGCTCCGCCGGGATCTCGCGCGCCAGCCGCTCGAGTTCGTCGTGTTCGGCGTGCTTGTCCATCCAACCATCGACGGGATCGTCGAGCCCCGCGATCGCAAGGTCGCCCCCGGGCAGGACGAGGTGCTCCCAGCTATCGCGCAGCAGGGTGATCGAAGTGAGCTCCTGCAAGCCGGCGACGACGCGTTCTGTGCCCGTGTAGTGATCGTGGTTGCCGAGGACGGCGAAGACGCCGTGGCGTGCGCGCAACTCGGCCAGGGCCTTGCAGCCCTCTTCGATGTAACGCGGGTCGAAGTCGAAGATGTCGCCGGTGATCACGACGAGGTCGGCTTCGAGGCGGTTGATATGGGCGACGAAGCGCTCGAGGCGTCGTCCGCGCAACAGCGGGCCGATGTGGAGGTCGCTGATGTGGGCGATCTCGAGGCCCGGGTGCCGCTCGCCCAGATCCTTCAAGGAAACACTCAGGGAATCGACGCGAACCCGCTGATTTCCCACGGTGGAGCCCCATAGCCCGGCTCCGAGCCCGAAGGCGACCGCCACGCTGCCGAAGGCGTTCAGCCAGGCGTGTTGTTCGTGGCTCGGGATGTCCAGGGCGAAGGCCAGGCCGGTGGCCACGACCAGGGCCGCGGCCAGCACGTGCCCCGTCATCAACAGCGTCACGCTGCCGAGGGTGAAGCCCCGGCTGAACCAGAGGGAGGGTCCCGTGTCGTGGATGCGTCGACGCGCCGCGGGCAGCCCGATGGCGTTCACGATCCAGAGCCCCACGAAGATCCCCAGTTCGACCGGGATCGAAGGCGTCCCCGCCGTACCGAGCCCCCGTGCCCAGAAGAGGATCAACCACTCGCTCGCGGCGGTGAGGGTGAGGGCGAGCAGAAAGATGCGCTGCATTCGCGGGTTCATTCGAAATCTTCCCGAAGCATCGAAGCGTGCAGGTTACAGAAGACGGGTAGGGCCCTGGCAACCTCGATGGCTTCGGCCTGCATGCGCTCTCGAGGTGGAAGCTCGAACGCCCCGCTCAAGAGCTTCGCGAGCCAGACGGACTGGACTTCGGAGATCGGCCAGAGCGAACACAGCACGCGCGTGTAGCCGATGAAGTAGAGGTTCTTCTGCTGCGGGTGCACGATGCGTCGGTAGAGGGCGAGGTCGGGAGCTTCGCAGCCGAGTACCTGCTGCGAAAAGAACGGAAAGGCCAGCCGGTAGCCGGTGGCCCACATCACGACATCGGCTTCGACCGACGAGTCGTCGCTGAAGATCACCTGCTTGCCGTCGAAGCGCGAGATGCCCGGGCGCCCGCGTACGCGACCCGCCTCGAGGGCATCGATGAAGCCATCCGAAAGGGTGGGGCGCTCTTCGTAGGGAGGAAAGGCGGGGTTGGGCAGGTTCCAGGTCTCGGGCTTCCCGACCTGCTCCGCCATGCCTCCGAAGGCCTTGCTGATGAAGGTCTGCATCAACTTCTTCTTCGCGGCTTCGGGGATCCAGCGCGCGGCCTTTGGCAGGGGCGTGCCGGGATGGGGCGTGTTGTTGTCGAGGGGCAGGCCGTTCAGTCGTTTCGGCAGGATCCAGCGACCCGAGCGCGCCGAGATCGTGACCTCCTTCGCGATCGATGGCCCCGCCTTGCCGCCGCCCAGCTCCGTTGCGAGTTCGGCAGCGGTCGAACCCAGGCCGACGACGACGACGCGTTGCCCGCGCAGGTCGATCGGGGTGGTGGGGTCGAGGTAGTCGAAGGCGTGGAGTTGGCGACCGGCGAAGGAACCCGGCGGCATCGGATCGGGCCAGCGCGGCGTGCCGTATTGCCCGGTGGCTACGACACAAGCCGAGAAGTTGCGCTCATGCCCATCGGCAGAGCGCAGCCGCCAGGCGCCGCCCTCGATGGGCTCGGCGGCTTCGACCGGCGTGTCGAGCTGGATCCGGTCCCGGAAGCCGAAATGCTCCGCATAGGCCTCGAAGTAGCGCAGCATGGCGCGGTGATCGGGGAAGTCCGGGGCGTCGTCGGGAAAGGGGAAGTCGGAATACGCCATCTTGGGCTTCGACGTATTCGTCTCGAGGGAGCGATAGCCCCCGCTGCGCTCCGCCTCGACGTTCCAGATGCCGCCCACGGTCGGCCCCGCTTCGAAACAGGCGAAGGCGAGGCCGGCTTCGTGGAGCGCCTTGCAGGCCGCAAGACCGCTGGGCCCGGCGCCGATGAGCGCGATCGGATGATCGGTGGTGATGTCGCTCACCTATTCCTGCTGGTCCTTCTTCATGCCCTTGCCGCCCTTGCCCGGGAACACGGCACGGCATACGCGCGACGATTCATCGAAGTCGTTGCCCGCGCGGATCGACTTCTCGAGGCACTGCTTGTAGCCGTGCACCCGGTGCTTGCCCTTGTGCTTCCCGTGATGGCACTGGCCGTCCTTGCACTTGCCCTTGTGATCGCAGTCCTCGCACTTCTCCTTCTTGCCGTGCTTGCGATGCTTCCGGCCCTTCTCGCTCCGCTCCTCCTGCTCGCTGGCTTCTTCCCTGGGGAGGCTGCGATCGCCGAGTTCTTCGCGGCTCTTGCCGAGATCGTCACCGCCGAGCTTGATGGCCTCCTGTTTGCCGTGACTGTCGGCGAGTGCGGGCACTGCCGCCGCGAGGCCGAATGTCATGGCAAGGGTGATCGCAATCGCGAGGGAAACGAATCGGGAGCGAGACAGCATGAAGGAATCTCCTGGAGTGGCGGGGTGTGGGCTCGACGGCCTGGGTCGTGAGGGGAAGTCTACCACCGCCCGGCGCGCACACATGAACGCGCGTGAAAGCACGGGGCGGATGGCTTAGCTTGCATCGTCATGACGAAGAGACAGTACGACCCCGACTTCGAGAAGATCCTCCCCCTGCTTCCGACGGTGAACGACTTCTCGACCGTCGAGAACGTGCAGAAGCTGCGCAGCATGGATCGCTTCGCGGTCTTCGACGATGGGGGGCCGCCCAAGAAGCGCGACGATGTGCTGAGCGAAGACCGCACGGTGCCCGGCCCCCAGGGCGCGCCCGAGGTGGAAGTGCGCATCTACCGCCCGCGCGAGGAGACGAGCGAAGCGCGGCCCTGTGTCTTCGAGATCCACGGCGGTGGCTTCATGGTCGGCGATCTCGAATTGATGGATCCGTGGTGCGAGCGGGTCTGCGGTGATCTCGGCGCGGTCGTGGTCTCGACGAACTACCGCTTGGCGCCGGAAGACCCGTTTCCCGCCGGCATCGAGGATTGCTACGCGGCGCTGAGTTGGACGGCGAACAACGCCGAGGACCTTGGCATCGATCTCTACCGCCTCGCGATCGCGGGGCAGAGCGCGGGGGGAGGGCTTGCGGCCGGCTGCGTCTTGATGGCGCGCGATCGCGGTGGGCCGAAGCTCTGCTTCCAGCTGCTCGAGATCCCCGAACTCGACGACCGCCTCGAAACCGAGTCGATGAAGGCCTTCACGGACACGCCGCTCTGGAACCTCCCGAACGCCCGCTGGAGTTGGAAGCACTACCTCGGCCCCGATCACTCGGGAGAGGTGTCACCCTACGCCGCGCCGTCGCGCGCCACCGACCTCTCGGGTCTACCGCCGGCGTACATCTCGACGATGGAATTCGACCCCCTGCGCGATGAGGGGATCCTCTATGCGATGGCGCTGATGCACGCGGGGGTTTCGGTGGAGCTGCACAGCTTCGCCGGCACCTTCCACGGTTCGTCGCTGGTCCCGCACGCCGACGCGTCGCGACGCAACGCACAGGAAGTCATCGACGTATTGCGGAGAAGGCTCGGCGCTTGATCCAGCGGCGTCGCGTCAGGCTTCGAGGGGCGCTGCTTCGGCGGCGGATTCCGCGATGTCTTCGGCCGGGAGCCGCGTGAGTGAGACGGCGACGATCGCGCCGAGCATCGCGGTGGAGAGTCCATACCACGCCAACTCGTAGCTCTGGGTGAAGTCGAATACGGCGCCGGCCGCCGGGGCGCCGATCACCTGGAACAAGATCATGATGGGCGTCATCAAGCCCATCATGGGGCCGAAGAGAGCGGGGCCGAAGGCGCGCGCGAGAAGCGCAGCACCGAGCGGAGCCACGCCACCGAAGCCGAGTCCGCACACGGCGGCGGCCGCGATGAAGAACTCGACGTCGGTTCCGTAGTTGAGGGCGAGCGTACCGAGGCCTTGCGCCGCGAAGGCCAACTGGATCGCGCGCAGCTCTCCGATCTTCGTGCCGAGCCAACCGAAGATGATCTTGGCAGCGGCTGCGCCGGCGGCGGCTGCGGAGATCAGGAAGGCCGCGTCGGTACTCCCCAGCCCTTCGCCCAGGCCGTGCGCAGCGATGTGGAGCATGACGGCACTCGTCGCCATGAAGGACAGCCCACTCGCACTGGCGATCGTCCAGAGGTTGCGCTCCTTGAGTGCTTCGCGGGTGGCGAACGGGGGCGCCTCGGCTTCGGCGTCGGCCGCCGTCTCCACGGGCTCGAGCTCGGCTTCCGGGTTGCGTTCTTCCGGGCGGCTCACGACGGTGAAGAATACGATCGGAGTGAGGGCGAGACTGGCCAGGCCCATCACCTCGTACGCTTCGCGCCAGCTCTGGGCTTCCGTGATGGCACTCGCCAGCGGGGGAATCACGAAACCGGACGCCGAGATGCCCACCATCGAGATGCCCAATGGCATCGCGCGGTCGTCCTTGAACCAGTTGACCACCAGGGTCTGTGTGGTGACCCCGCCCATCGTGGTCATGCCGATCGTCGCCAGCGGCGCGAAGATCACGAAGAGCTGCCAGATCGCCGTGGCCCGGGAACCGGCGAGGAAGGCGAGGCCCAGGGCGATGCAGCCCAGGGTCATGAAGTTGCGGATCGAATGGGTCGCCACCCAACGTCCGATGAACGGCGCCGAGACCGCAGCCCCGGCACTCATGACCGCCCCGATCGCCGAGACCTCGGCGCGTCCCGCTGCGAACTCCTCCTGCAGCGGCACCAGGAACACCCCGGCCGAATAGAAGACGAAGCCCATCACGAGGAAGTGGGTGAGGAACGTGATGGCCACCATCAGCCAGGCGTAGGACACGGTTACTCCGGTGGGGGTCGGGCGTGGGGGGTGAGGGGAGGGGGGCAGTCTAGAGGAACGAGCGCAGCACTTCGCGGGTCTGCTCGCGCTCGTCGTCGGTGCGGCAGAACTCCACCGCGGAGAATTCCGTCGCTCCGGCTTCGGCGATCGCGCTCAGGCGATCGCGCACGTAGGACTCGCTGCCGAGGATGCTGACATCCGTTGGCGTCGCCGCACCCTCTCGATCGAGCATCGCGCGATAACTCGGCAGCTGGCCGTACATCGCGAAGGCGCGGTCGGCGCGGCTTCGCTTCGTGGCCTCGTCGTCGGTCACGCAGACCGGCAGGCTGGCCACGATGCGCGGCTCCCTGCGTCCCGCCCTGGCGGCGGCTTCGCGAATTCGCGGCGCGATGTGCGAGGCGATCGTCTTTTCGCCGACCATCCAGAGCACGGTTCCCCCGGTGCGATGTCCGGCGAGACGCAGCATCTGCGGACCGAGTGCTGCGACGAGCACGTCACAGGGCTTCGTTTCCGCCGGCATCGTGATCGCGCCGTGCCCGGTGAGGGTCTCGCCCTCGAAGTCGACCGAGCCCGCGTCGATCAGCGGCATCAGGATCGAGAGGTACTCGCGCATGTGCCGGATGGGGCGGTCGAAGGAGAGACCGTAGTAGCCCTCGATCATCACCTTGTGGGAGAGCCCGATGCCGAGGGTGAGGCGTCCATCGACGAGGGCCTGGGTGGTCATCGCCTGGGCGGCCAGCATCGAGGGATGCCGCGGATAGGTGGGGACGACCGCGGTGCCGAACTCGATGTCGGGGATGCCGCGGCCGAGGGCGCCGATCACCGTGAGCGCATCGATCGTCGTCGCTTGCGCGAGCCAGAACGAGTGGAAGCCCTGCTCGGCGGCCTCCCGCGCGAGGGCCTCGAGGCGAGCGAGATCGGGGTTGCCGAGCATGCCCGAAGCGTTGATTCCAATCCGCATGACCCACCTTTCCTTGCGGCGCGTTCGTGCGGGTTCAACCCGCGAGCGGTTCCACGATTTCCTGCGCGAACCGTTCGAGCAGAGCTTCGTCGCCGGCCTGGATCACCGTGTAGCTGATGCCGGTCTCTTCGCGTCTGCCCTCGAGGTGGTCGCGGATCTCCGACGCCGAGCCGGTGAGGAAGAGGGGGCAATCGGCGACCTGCTCGACCGTCATCCCCGACGACTTCGCGAGGTTCTCGCGCAGGGGTTTCGGATCGTCGGTGATCGCGGTGACGAAGGTGAGGGAGTTGAACTCGATGGCATCGGGGTCGCGCCCCGCCGCGCTGGCGGCTTCGCGCACCCAGGAGATCTTTTCGCGCGTCCGTTCCGGGGACGAGTCGGCCGGGGTGTCGGCGGTGACACGGCCTTCGGGGATCGCCGGGTTGATGCCCACGATGTCGGCGTAGCGTCCGGCCAGCGAAAGCAATCGCTTGCCGCCACCCCCGATCAGGATCTTCGGTTCTTCGCCTTCCGGCAATGCGGCCGCCTGGGCGATCTCGTTGATTTCGTAGTGCTCGCCGCTGAAGCTCGTGCGTTCGTTGCGCCACATCGACACGATGATCTCGAGGGCCTCCTCGAGACGGGCGATGCGGACCCCCGGTCGGTCATAGGTCATGCCGGCCTCGACGTAGTCGGTCTCCATCCACCCGGCGCCGATGCCGAACTCGAAGCGTCCGCCCGAAAGCAGGTGCAGGGTCGCCGCCGCCTTGGCGTAGATGACGGGGTGGCGATAGTCGACGTCGTAGACGAGAGAGCCCACGTTCAACGTCTGCGTCACGGCGCTGAAGGCGGGCAGGGCCGTCATCGGATCCCACTGTGGACTGAAGTGATCCGGAATGAACAGCGTCGAGTAGCCGAGGGCTTCGATCTGTTGCGCGGCTTTCTGCCAGCGATCGACCGGAAGGTGCGCGCACTGCACGCCGAAGCGGAAGGGGTTCATTCGGGGGCTCCTGGGCAGACGGGCGCGTCCGGGGTGGGCAGACGAAAGAGGGTTGCATCGGCGATCACGCGTTGCCAGCGTGCTCCCCATGTCCGATGCCGAACTTCCCGATGCCTGGCTGGCCCGCGATCCGCTTCCCGAAGAACCCTGCGCCATCGTCGAGAGGTGGCTCGGCGAGGCCTTCGAGGCGGGTCTGCAGGCGAATCCGCACGCGGTCGCCCTCGCCACCGTCGACCCCGACGGAAGGCCCTCGGCTCGCACGGTGCTCTGCAATCGCGTCGATGCCGAGCGCGGCGACTTCGTGATCTTCACCAATCGGGAGAGTCGCAAGGGGCGCGCGATCCGGGCGAACCCGCGCGCGGCGATCGTCTTCCACTTCGCGCCGCAGAATCGTTCGGTGCGTGTCGAGGGGCGCGTCGCCTTCACGCCCGACGACGAGTGCGACGCCTACTTCGCCACGCGTCCCCTGGATGCGCGGGTGGGTGCGTGGGCGAGTGCCCAGAGCGAACCGATCGAATCGCGTGCCGCGCTCGTCGAGAAGGTGCATGCAGAAGCGGAGCGCTTCGGCGTGACCCTCGACGGGTCTTCGGATGCCGACATCCCACGCCCTCCGCATTGGGGGGGCTTCACCTTGACCGCCGACGTGGTCGAACTCTGGGCGAGTCGTCCGGCTCGCATCCACGATCGCGCGCAGTGGTCCCGCTCACCGGTGGCCGATGGCGGCTGGTCTTCGTGGAGTGTGCGGCGCCTACAGCCTTGAGCGTAGTGTGCTGATTCTGCACGGGTGAATCCAACCGGCGCTGCTCAATGAAAAGCCCGACACCGGTATGGGCTTCTCTTCATTCGAACGCGCGGCGCCCCGCATCCGCTCAAGGGATTTGGATGTCGGGTCGCTATGTCAGCGCGTCGAATCGATTCTTCCTATCCGCGCGGCGCGCGTGCGGAGCGTGTGAACGCAAGAGGGGTATGTGAAATGAAGTCCTTCCGACAGCTGATGCTCGGGCAGAAGTTCCTGCTTCTATTCCTGGGAACCGGTGTGCTTCCACTGATCGCGGTGTCGGCCCTGATCATGACGCGGACGAACTCCGCCATGAGCAGCGGCGCCGAACTATCCGAGAAGGCGTTGCGCGAATCGGTTGGCGATCGCCTGGCTGCGATCACCGCGGTGAAGAAGGGTGGAATCGAACGTTACTTCCAGTCGATCGAGGACCAGATCATCACCTTCACCGAAGACCCGATGGTGATCGAGTCGATGCGCGACTTCCGCAAGCACTTCGCGGACTACCGCGCCGCGACGGGGGTGACGAGCCGGGATCTCGTGAAGATGCGCCAGTCGGTGCGCAGCTACTACACCCAGGACTTCGCCGGTGAGTACGCGAACCAGAATGGCGGCAGCATGCCGGAGATCGATCGTTTCCTGTCGATGCTCGACGACGATTCGATCGCCCTGCAGTACCAGTACATCTCCGACAACCCGAACCCCCTCGGTAGCAAGGACGTGCTCGACGGGGTCAAGGACGGCTCGGCCTACAGCGCCCTCCACGAAGAGATCCACCCCGCCGTTCGCCTCTATCTCCAGAAGTTCGGCTACTACGACATCTTCCTGGTCGATCCCAAGACCGGTGACATCGTCTACTCCGTCTTCAAGGAACTCGACTACTCGACTTCGCTGATCGAAGGCCCCTATGCCCAGACGAACTTCGGTCGCGCGTTTCGCGAGGCCAACCAGTTCACCGACAGGGAAACCGTAGTCCTCGTCGACTTCGAGCAGTACACGCCGTCCTACGAGGCCCCGGCGAGCTTCATCGCTTCGCCGATCTTCGATGGGGACGAAAAGGTCGGTGTCGCGGTCTTCCAGATGCCCCTCGATCGCATCACCGAGGTGATGGCGGCACGCGCGGGCCTCGGCGAGACCGGTGAGACCTTCCTGGTCGGTGCCGACCACCGCATGCGCAGCGACTCCTTCATCGATCCGGAGAATCACTCGGTGGTCTCTTCGTTCCGCAACCAGGACGCCGGCCGGGTCGACACCGTGGCGGTCGACCTTGCGCTGGAGGGTGAGACCGGTGTGACCTACACGCAGAATCACTCGGGGACCGAGGTGATCTCGGCGTATGCACCGGTGAACATCGGTGGCCACTCCTGGGCGATCCTCGGCGAGATGTCCGTTGACGAGGCCTTCGCCGCCGTCAACGAGATCGCCGAACTCTCGTCCTCGGCGCGGATGGACGTATTCCTGTGGTCCGCGGTATCCGTCGGTATCGCGGTCTGTCTGATCGTGTTGGTCGCGCGGCGGACGACTTCATCGATGGTCGATCCCATCTCGGATGTACTCGCCTCGATCGAGGCAGCGGCGCGCGGTGACCTCACAGTGGTCCCCTCGGTCGACACGGAGGACGAGGTCGGCCAGATGGCGCGCGGGATCGCCGACTTCATCAACCAGCTGCGCAACCGCGTGGGTCAGATCAAGCAACAGGGGCAGGAGTTGTCGGCCTCAGCGGGAAGCTTGACCGACGTCGCGGGCAGCCTCGCCAACGACTCCCAACAGATGAACGACCAGTCGACCTCCGTCGCAGCGACCACCCAGGAACTCTCGGCCAACATCGCCACGGCCGCGAGTGCCGTCGAGGAATCGACCACGAACATCCAGAGCGTGGCAGCGGCCGTCGAAGAGATTTCGACAAACCTCGCCGACATGTCCGAGAGCACCCGTTCGATGACCCAGGAAGCCGATTCGATGGCCGACTCGATGAACGAGATGCGCAATTCGTTCGCCGAGGTGAGCGCGCAATCCCAGCAGACGGCGGATGGCGCGGGTCGGGCGGCCGAGATGGCCCAGCAGACCAACTCGGTGATGGAGGCGCTCGGCAAGAGCGCCGACGAGATCGGCAAGGTCGTCACCGTCATCAACGACATCGCCGAGCAGACGAACCTGCTCGCCCTCAACGCGACCATCGAGGCCGCATCGGCCGGAGAGGCCGGTCGCGGTTTCGCGGTGGTCGCGAACGAGGTGAAGGATCTCGCCAAGCAGACGTCGGTCGCGACCGGAGAGATCCGGCATCAGATCGAGGGCATGCAGGGCTACACGCGCGAGGCCGTCGACGCAATCGCCGATATCACCAACACGATCGTCGAGATCGACAAGTCTGCGCGTTCGACCTCGGCCGCGGTGGCGACCCAGGAGAGCGCCTCCAAGGGCATCGCAGACTCCACCAGCACGGTGGCGGAGAGTGCACGCGTGATCGAGCAGAACGTCGAGCAGGCCAGCACCGGCGCCAACGAGGTGGCGCGCAACACCGAGGAACTCTCGGTCGGCGCGAACGAAGCGGCACGGTCGACCGCGGAAGCGGCCACCCAGACCAACGAGAACACGAGTCGCATCCAGGAGGTGACGTCCGGCCTGCAGCAGACCGCCCAATCGGCCCTGCGCGTCGACGAAGCGGCGAACGAGCTCTCGGCCCTGGCCAAGCGCCTCGACGAACTCGTCGCCGACTACACCGTCTGATCGGAAACGCGAAAGCGGATCAGCGCAGCACCGTCAGCTGGCAGCGGCGGTTGATCGCCTTGCCTTCTTCCGTTTCGTTGTCGGCGACCGGGTCGCTCTTCCCGAAGCCGCGCGTCTCGAGACGGTCCGCGGCGATGCCGACGTCCTCGAGGTAGTCGCGCACGGCGTCAGCGCGTTGCTCGGAGAGCGTCTGGTTGAACTCCGCCGTGCCCATCGCGTCGGTGTGACCGTCGATGCGGACGCGCAGTTCGGGGTTCATCTTCAGGACTTCTGCGACCTTGTCGAGGGCCGGGTACTGGCTCGGGCGGATCTCGTACTGCTTCGTGTCGAAGGTGTAGTGGTCGAGCACCCAACAGCCTCTTTCGTTCACGTTGGCCATCGCGGGTGTGCCCGGGCAATCGTCGCTGCCGTCTTCGACGCCGTCATTGTCATCGTCGACGAAGACGGGGGGCGGCGGAGCGCTCACGGCGGGCAGGCTCTGTTCGACGAAGACGACCTGCTGGAGTTGTCTCAGAGCTTCGGCGTCGGCGAGGTCCGTGAGGTAGCGGTGCTCGCCGCAGGGCGTGAGGCCCGCGAGCCCTTCCATCAGCGCCGTGCCTTCGGGGTTGCTGCCCGACTGGATGGCGTAGAAGCAGACCTGCCCATCCACCCGGCCCATCAATTGCCGCGCCGCGGCGATCGAACCGGCGGGGCCGAGGTTGCGGCCGTAGCGCTGGGCCACGCCATCGCTGAAGACGACGATCGCCGTCGCCCCTTCGCGATCCGAGAGCAGTGCTTCGGCTTCACCGAGGGCCGCTGCGATGTCGCTGCTGCCGCCGAGGAGTTCGCCGTCGATTACCGCGCTGTCGACGGTGTCGCGATCGAAGGGTTCGAACTCGACGATCTCCGACTCGTCGCCGCCGAAGGTGACGACGGCCGTTTCATACTCGCCCTCGGGCATGCCCGTCACGAAGGACGAGGCCATGTTCTGGGTCGACTCGAAGCGGTACGAGCGCTGCTCCATCGAGCCCGAGGCATCGAAGAGGATCACGGCCTGGTCGATGCGGATCGCTTCGTTCTCTTGGAGGGTGATCTCTTCGGCGTCGACCATTTCGATGGGCGGCGGTGGGGATACGCAGGCGACGCCGCCCGTCAGCGCGAAGGCGCAGGCCAGGGGTGTGAAGGAGCGGCGAAGGGAGCGGAAGGGGAGGCGATGCATTGCGGATTCTCCGAACGGAAGCGTCGTCGCCGCGCATCCTAGCCCCTGTTGGAAGGGCGAGGGGGGACGGCGCGCGAGGGTGGGTGGCCTGCGCGCGGGGCGAAGTGACGACCCGAGCGCAGTGACCGTCGCATCCGGTCGCCCGCGCTGGCCGCGCATGTAGCTCGCCGCTTTGCCGCCGCCGCCCTGCATCCGCCCCGCGACCCGCCCCACAAAAAGGGCTTCAGCCTCGCTTTCGGATTGACGAACCTTGGAGTGGACTCTAATGTTGGCGCGTCCTCCAAGAATGGTGAGGTCTCCAGCGATGTCAGATGCCTCGAGCGCGACCCCGGGCCGCCGAGAACGCCGTAAGCAGGCGTTGCGGCAGCACATTTTCGATACCGCGGTCTCCCTCTTCACCCGCCAGGGCTTCCGCGAGACGACGGTGGAGCAGATCGCCGAGGCCGCGGACATCGCTCCCGCCACCTTCTTCAATCACTTCCGGAACAAGCAGGCGGTGCTGGTCGAGATGACCAGCATGGTGGTCAACCACGTGCACGACCTGCTCGAGCGCGCCTTCGACCGCGATGCCGACGTGCGCACGCGCCTTGTCGGCTTCGCCGAGGCTGCCGCCGCCGACATCGGCGAGGCCAGCAGCATCGCTCGCGACGTCGTGCTCACGATGGTGCGCGCCGACAGCGAGGGCACCGAAGCGCCGTACCTCGTCTACGTGCAGCAGCCCTTCGCCGACCTGCTCCTCGAAGGCCAGGAGCGGGGCGAAGTGCGCGACGACCTCGACGCCGCATTCCTCGCCGAGATGGTCGTCGGGATGATGAATTCCACCATCACCGGTTGGCTCGCGCGTCCCGACTACCCGATCGAAAAGGCGATCTGCCAGAGCGCCGAGTTCGCCTGGGACGCCGTCAAGTCGCGCCCCTGATTTCTCTCTTTGTTCAACCCCAAGCCTCCACGGAGCCACTCCCCATGAACCTGAGCGTCGACACCGATTTTGCCGATTCCGCGAACTGGACCCCCGAGATGGACAAGCGTCTCGATTGGCTTCGCGAGAACGAGCCTCTCTTCTGGTCCGAGACGACGGGCTTGTGGGTGGCGACGAGTTTCGAACTCGTGAGCCACGTTTCGAAGAACGCCGACATCTTCTGCTCGGGCTTCGGCGTACGTCCTTCGCTTTCGAACAAGATCAGCCTGATCGACGAGGACGAACCGCGGCACGGCAAGCTGCGAAGCCTGATCAACCGGGGCTTCACCCCGCGCATGGTGAAGAAGCTCGAAGGCACCTTTCGCGAGATCGCGAGCGAGACGATCGACGCGATCGCAAAGAAGGGGCATTGCGACTTCGTCGACGACATCGCGGTGCCGATGCCGCTGTTGCTGATCGCCGAGATGATCGGGATCCGTCGGGAGGATCGCGAGCGCTTCCACCACTGGTCCGATGCGATGATTCTCGCCGAAGGCAACCTCGACAAGCCCGACATGGTCGCGGCCGCGGGCCAGGCCTTCGCGGAATACACCGCCTACGTGCGCGAGATCCTCGACGATCGCGCGGAGAATCCCCGCGACGATCTCGCGAGCATCCTGGTTCACGCGGCCAAGGACGGCATCCTGAAGGACAACGTCGTCTTGAAGGGGGTGAAAGAGGACGAACGCGAGGAGAAGGCGCGCGAAGAACTCGTGATGTTCATGGTGCTGCTCCTCGTCGCCGGCAACGAGACCACGCGCAACTCGATCACGGGCGGCATGCAGGCCCTGATCCAGAACCCCGAGGCGCGCCAGCGGCTGATCGACGATCCGAGCCTGATCCCCCAGGCGGTCGAAGAGATGGTGCGCTGGGTGTCCCCGGTGCGGAACTTCGTGCGCACCGCCACCCGCGACACCGAGCTCGGCGGCAAGCGAATCAAGGAAGGGCAGAAGATCCTGATGTGCTACGGCGCGGCGAATCGCGACGAAGCCGAATTCGAGAACGCCGAGGCCTTCGACATCGACCGCAACCCGCACCACCTCGGCTTCGGCATCGGCAACCACTTCTGCCTCGGCGCGAACCTGGCCCGCATGGAGATGCGCGTCGCCTTCGAGGAGCTGCTGCGGCGGCTGCCCGACATGGAGTTCGCCGACGACATCGGCCCGCAATTCGCGCCTTCGTCGCTGGTGCGGGCGTGTCAGCACATGTACGTGAAGTTCACGCCCGAAGCCTGAAGGCCGACTATTCGGGGATCTGCAGCACCCGGATCATGCTCGTGGCCCCCGACTCGCGGTCGACGCCGTGGGTCGCCACGATGATGTCCCCCGGCTCGATGTAACCGAGTTCGGTGCCGCGCTTGGCGCCGAACTCGAGCATCTCGTCGATCGTGGGATCGCCGTCGAATTGGATGCCGGTCACGCCCCAGTTCATCGAGAGCATGCGCACGACATCCGACAAGGGCGTGATGGCCAGGATCGGGCACTGCGGGCGGAACTTCGAGATCGAGCGCGTCGTGAAGCCCGACTCGGTGAGCGTCACGATGGCCGCGGCCTTGAGGTGATGTGCCGTGGTGATGGCCGCCTGGCTCACGGCGTCCGTGATCTTGTGCGCCGTAGAGTCCGCTGAGTGCTGCTGCAGATGGCCGTACTCGGGGAGCGAAGCCTCGGCGCGTAGCGCGAGGGCCGACATCGTTCGCACGGCCTCGACGGGGTAGGCGCCGTTCGCGGTCTCGCCCGAGAGCATCACCGCCGACGTGCCGTCGAAGATCGCGTTCGCGACGTCACTCACCTCGGCACGCGTGGGCACCGGGTTGCGCTCCATCGAATCGAGCATGTGGGTCGCGGTGATCACGGGCTTGCCCGCGCTGACCGTCGAGTGGATGATGCGCTTCTGGATGATCGGCACTTCCTGCACGTCGATCTCCACGCCGAGATCGCCGCGGGCCACCATCGTGCCGTCCGCGATCTTGATGATCTCGTCGAGGCGCTCGACCCCCTCCTTGCTCTCGATCTTGGCGATGATGGGGATCTGGGCGTTGCGCTCTTCGAGGATGCGCCGGATGGCGAGTACGTCGCGCGCGCCGCGCACGAAGGACGCGGCGATGTAGGTGATGTCGTGCTCGATCGCGAAGAGGATGTCCTCGCGATCCTGATTCGAGATGTCGGTGTAGGGCAGCTCGATGTCGGGGATGTTCACACCCTTGCGATCCCCCAGCAGCCCACCCCGGGTGATGTCGCAGTGCACGACACCGTCCCCCGTCTCGCGGGCGCGCAGCTCGATCACCCCGTCGTCGACCAGGATGCGCGCCCCCGGCTCGATCTCCTCGGCGAGGGTCTCGTAGCTGATGCCGACACCTTCCGCGTCGGAGGGGCGCCCGTCGCAGTA
>JANQEL010000158.1 GCA_028278345.1 Myxococcota bacterium | reverse complement strand
GAGCGGAACGACAGGGCGCTGAGGCTTCCCGCCCCTTCTGTGCGGCTCTCAGTCCACTTCCTGCTTCTGCATGTCGGTGGGATCGATGCCGGCCACGACGACGGGCTTCTTCATGGCGTCGCGGCGGAAGGGTTCGCCGAGTTCCTGGTTGAGGACGACTTCGATGAAGGTGGTGACTCCGTTCGACTGTTCCTTGCAGGCGATCTTCAGCGCCTCGGTCATCTCGGCGCGGGTGTGGACCTGCACGCCCTTCATGCTGCAGCCCTCGGCGATCTTCGCGTAGGAGACGTGGGGGTCGAGCTCGGTGCCGACGAAGTTGTCGTCGAACCAGAGGGTCGAGTTTCGCTTCTCGGCGCCCCATTGGTAGTTGCGGAAGACGATCATGGTGATCGCTGGCCACTCCTCGCGGCCGATCGAGCTCATCTCGCTCATCGAGATGCCGAAGGCGCCATCGCCCGCGAAGCCGACCACGGGAACGTCGGGGCAACCGATCTTCGCGCCGATGATCGACGGGAAGCCGTAGCCACACGGGCCGAAGAGACCGGGGGCGAGGTACTTCCGCCCTTCGTCGAAACTCGGGTAGGCATTGCCGATCGCGCAGTTGTTCCCGATGTCGGAGGAGATGATCGCATCCTTCGGAAGGGCCTCCATGATCGCGCGCCAGCACTGGCGGGGAGACATGCGCTCGGCATCGCGATTGCGCGCACGTTCGTTCCAGGTGGTGCCGGGGTCGTCCTCTTCGTGATCCATCGAGGTGAGCGTCTTCTCCCACTCGGCCTTGGTGTCGGCGATCTTCGCCACGCGTTCTGCCCGACCGGCGTCTCCCGCACCGTCACCCAAGCTCGCGAGGATCTGCTCGGCCACCTGACGCGCGTCGCCTTCGATGCCGACGGTCACGTCCTTCGTCAGGCCGATGCGATCGGCGTTGATGTCGACCTGGATGATCTTCGCGTCCTGCGGCCAGTAGTCGAGGCCGTAGCAGGGAAGCGTCGAGAAGGGATTGAGGCGCGTCCCCAGAGCGAGCACCACGTCGGCCTGGGAGATCAACTTCATTGCTGCCTGCGAGCCGTTGTACCCGAGAGGCCCGCATGCCAGGGGATGACTCCCCGGGAAGGCGTCGTTGTGTTGATAGTTGCAGCAGACCGGCGCGCTGAGTTTCTCGGCCAGTGCCTTCGACGCCTCGATCCCACTACCGAGCACCACTCCCGCACCGTTCAGGATGACGGGGAACCGAGCCTCCGAAAGCAGCCGCGCCGCTTCGGCGATCGCCCTCTTGCCGCCGGCGTGTCGCTCGAAGCGCACGATCTGGGGAAGCTCGATGTCGATCACCTGGGTCCAGAGATCGCGCGGCACGTTGATCTGCGCCGGCGCCGAGCCGCGCCACGCCTTCAGGATCACGCGGTTGAGCACTTCGGCGATGCGCGAGGCATCGCGCACCTCTTCCTGGTAGCAGACCATCTCGCGGAACATCGCCATCTGCTCCACTTCCTGGAAACCGCCCTGCCCGATCGTCTTGTTCGCCGCCTGCGGGGTCACGAGCAGCATCGGCGTGTGGTTCCAATAGGCCGTCTTCATCGCGGTCACGAAGCCGGTGATGCCCGGGCCGTTCTGCGCGATCGCCATCCCCATGCGCCCCGATGCCCGGGTATAGCCGTCGCAGATGTAGCCCCCGTTGGTCTCGTGGGCGACGTCCCAGAAGGTGATGCCTGCCTTGGGAAAGAGATCGGAGATCGGCATGAAGGCACTGCCGATGATCCCGAAGGCGTGCTCGATGCCGTGCATCTGCAGCACCTTCACGAAGGCTTCTTCGGTGGTCATCTTCATGGGGAGTTCTCCTCGGTTGGGGCGTGGCCGGGCGTGGATGCGGCGGCGAAACATAGCGTCGCGTCCGCCGGGTTCGAAACGAGATCCGGGGCGGCTCGGCGACCCGCGCGGACCCGCGATATGGTCCATCTCTCGCCACAGACGGAGCCACCAGGGTGACCGACAACCACATCGACGTGGCAGAGTGTGACGGCTACGCAGTGGTCACCCTCGACCGCCCCGAGAAGAAGAACGCGCTCAACCGGGCGATGCGCGGCCAGTTGCTCGAGGCCCTCGGTCGCCTGGATGGACGCGTCAACGCGGTCATCCTGACGGGGGTCGCCGACTCGTTCTGCAGCGGCATGGATCTCTCGGAGAAACCCGGCCTCGATGAATCCGACGAAGTCTGGGCCATCGCGCACCAGATCTACGATGGCGCGAGCGTCTACATCGCCGCCGTCAACGGCTTCGCGCGGGGCGGCGGCACGACCCTCACCAACGCCTGCGACATCGCCATTGCTTCCCGGGAAGCGACCTTTGGCATTCCCGAGATCCGCTTCGGGGTGTACGCGACGGTGGCAGGCCCGACGACGCAGCTGGCGGTGCCCCGAAAGATCGCATCGCGAATGGTGCTGACGGGTGAGGCGATCTCGGCCGAACTCGCGGAGCGGGCCTTCATGATCAACGAAGTGTGCGAGGCGGATGCGCTCCTCGACAAGGCACGCGGCCTCGCGCGCGATCTCGCCGAGCTGAAACCCGCGATCCTGGCGGCGGCGAAGCGCGGCCTCAACAG
Source organism: Myxococcota bacterium (assembly GCA_028278345.1). Lineage (GTDB taxonomy): Bacteria > Myxococcota_A > UBA9160 > UBA9160 > UBA4427 > DUBZ01. The sequence goes on along the minus strand of JANQEL010000158.1, from coordinate 21,157 downwards.
CTTGCCGTTCGACGAAGCCATGCGGCGCGAGGGACAGGCGTTGACGCGTCGGCTCAACACCGAGGCAGGAGGCTCGATGCGCTAGGGGCCTCTGCTAGAGCCGCGTCACCACCAACAGCACGCCGCCGCAGCACGCGAAGACGAAACCGACCGCCGCAATGACGAGGTTGACCGGATGCGGGCCGTACTCGGCAGGCGTAAGACGAACTGCCGCATAGAGGTTCAGCGCGTAGATCAGCGGATAGCCGATCAAACCCAGCGAAACGGCCAGGAGCACGAGGAAGGCCGGCTTTCCCACTCCGACGGCGACGGCGGTCCCGCCCACCACGATGACGATGCGGTGGACGCCCTGGATCCAGCGCGTGTCCGCCCCGGGCGTCTTCCCCCGGACGCGCAGCAGCATGTCCTCGAAGACCCTGGGTACCCCGTCCACCGCGGCGTAGTAGCCGCTGAACAGCGCCACGAAGGCGATCACGATGAACATCGGGAATGTCCAGGCCCCCACGGTGTCGGTGAAGACGTGGGAGAGCTGCAGGGCGAGATCGATCCCTTCGAGATCGACTCCGCGCGGCTTCAGCACGGTGGCCCCGAGGGCGAGGAAGACGATCGCGACGAAGAGCGAAAGCAGGTAGCCGGCGCGCAACCCCAGAAGCGTGCCGCGAAGCGCTTCTCCGGTGGACACCTCGGACAGAGCGAGACGCCGCTCGATCGCCCAGCCAGAGAGCATCAGCGACGAACCCGGGTCGTTGGGCAGCCTCATCATCGCAACCAGGGTGACCAGCGCGAGTTCGGGGACCGCGGGCACCATCCCCATTGCCAACTCTCCAGGGCCGGGCGGCCGCAGCCCGAATGCCACCGTCACACCGATCAACAACAGGAAGGCCATGACGATGTTCAGCCGCTCGAGCAACGCGTATTGCCCGGCGTACACCAGGGCGAGGGTTCCGATCGCAATGATGATCACCCAGGCCTCGAAGCCGAGCTGCGGAAACGCCGCCATCGTGATCGACGCGACGACGCTGCCGAGCGAGGCGATCATCAGGAAGGGCATGATGCTGAACATCAGGCCGAAGAAGGGAACGACGAGCCAACGCACCCCGCGCATTTCGAGATACGCGTTGGAAAGGGTGTGTCCCGTCGCAAGGGAGTAGCGAGCGCCGTACTCGTAGAGCGGATAACTCAGCAGGTGCGCGAGCACGACCATCCACAGCAGGTCGAAGCCGAAGCGCGCCCCGGCGTAGGTGGAGAGCACGACGTGGGTCTGCCCGATTGCGGACATCGACCAGATGATCCCGGGGCCGGCGAAGGCCCAGACGCCTGGCGCGCGGCCCTGCTCTTCGGGGTCGGCCGCGGAATGGCTCGAGGTGGACATGGTCAGGGGCTCCCGGCACGACGCAAAGGTCGATCGGACGCCGCACCGAACTCGAGTGAGCGCACGGTGGGCGCGCTAGATGCGACGCCCGGCGTCTTCCCAGTAGCGGTTGCGAACGTCTTTCTTGAGGGTCTTTCCGTTCGGGTTCTTCGGAAGCTCGTCGACGAAGTCGACCGTCTTGGGTGCCTTCACGCTGCCGAGCTGATCCTTGCAGAGATCCATGATCTGCTCGGGTGTGACGCTCGCGCCGTCGTCGAGTTCGACCACCGCCTTCACGGCCTCGCCCCACTTCTCGTCCGGCACACCGATCACGACGTTGTTCTTCACACCGGGGATCGAACTCACGACCCGTTCGACCTCCGTCGAATAGACGTTGAAGCCACCGGTGATGATCATGTCCTTCTTGCGATCGACGATGTAGAGGAAGCCGTCTTCGTCGAGGTATCCGATATCCCCGGTGAGGTGCCAACCGTCGCGCCGGACCTCGGCCGTGGCTTCGGGGTCCTCGAAGTAGCCCTCGCTCACGAAGGGGCCCTTGACGACGATCTCGCCAGTCTCGCCGGGCTCGAGCAACTTGCCGTCGTCGTCCATGATGCCGAGGGTCGAGACGGGCGTGGCGCGACCGACGCTTCGCAGGCGTTCATCCGGTGCGAGCTTTCCGTCGATGAAGTGGTCTTCTTGACGCAGCCACGAGATCGACATCGGCGCTTCGGTCTGCCCGAAGCCACCCGACATCACGGGGCCGAAGGTGTCGAGGGCCTGCTTGAGCTTGTCGATCGACATCGGCGCCGATCCATACGAAACGCGGCGCAGGGTCGAGAAGTCGTAGTCCCGTACGTCGGGCTGATCGAGCAGCGTGTAGATCGCGGTCGGCGGAAGGAAGACATCGGTGATCCCGTATTGCTGGATGGCCTCCAGGATCGCGTGAGGATTGATCTCGGGCAGGATGACCGACGTTCCGCCCCGTACCATCACGGTGAGCACGATGCGTCCGCCCACGTGGGTCATCGGCGCTGCAGCCAGGTTGACGGGGACGTAGTCCCCTCCGGCTTCCTCGAGCCAACCCATGATGGCGACCAGGTTGCGATTCGAGATGGCCACGGCCTTGGGAAGACCCGTGGTGCCACCGGTCATCGGCGTGGTCACGATGTCCGTCGGTTCGACGGGTACGGCGGGGTCGACGGTCGACACGCCGTCGAGCCAGGCGTCGAGCCCCGGATCGTCCGCGTCGCCGCGATCGAGGCAGACGACGCCGAGACGCTTCGGACTGCTCGCCTTGATGGCGTCGAGGTGCCCCGCAAATGCGCTGTGATAGATCAGGAAGTCGCAGCCGAAGCGCTCGAGTAGCGCACAGTTGTCGGTGATCGAGTTGCGCGGATTGATCGGCAGCCAGATCCCGCCCGCGCGAATCACTCCGAGGGCCGCGATGAAGGCGCGAGGATCGTTGGGGCTGAAGATCGCGCCGCGCATTCCCCTTTCGAAGCCGGCGGCGAGCAGCTGGTTGGCGATCTGGATCGAGCGCTCCTGCACCTCGCGGTAGGAGGTCTCGTGGCCGTCGGCGATGAAGCACACGTGTTCGGGCCACTGGTCGCAGGCCTGATCGATACGTTGGATGACGCTCGTGTGTTCCTGACTCATGACGTTTCTTCGCGCGAGCGCGCTCGGAGTTCGATGGAGATTCCGGTCTCGCGCTGCGAGACCTGCCACAGGTTGTCGATCGCCCGGTCGAGGCCGAGCCGCCTGAGGATCGGCTTGCGCACCGGCGGGCCGTTGTTGACGAAGAGCGGGCCGTAGAACTCACCCCCCTTCGCCTCGGGATCCGTCGCCGCCCGAAGCTGCGAGAGCGCACCCGTCGCCTGGTCCATCCCCGTCGACTGCGCGAGGGAGAGGAAGAAGCGCGCCACGAAGGCGCCATCGCTCTCGTTCACGGTGTGGGTCTGTAGGTTCGTATCCGAAAGGCCGGGGTGCGCAACGAGACTCGCCGCCGCGAGCCCCGCGTCCTCGAAGCACCGCTGCAAGCCGATCGCGAAGTGGAAGTTCGCGAGCTTCGATTGCCCGTAGGCCTTCCACGCCCCGTAGTTGCCTTCGAGATGCGGGTTCTTCGGATCGACGGCGCTGCCCATGTGGTGCGCCGTGCTCGTCACCGTCACCACCCGCGCGCCATCCGCCTTCTTGATCGATGGCAGGAGCTGCGCCGTGAACGCCCAATGCCCGAGGTGGTTCACACCGAACTGCATCTCGAAACCGTCGGCGGTGCGCCGCTCGGGCAACGCCATCAAGCCTGCGTTGTTGAGCAGGATGTCGATGCGATCGTGGTTCGAGACGATGCGCTTGGCGGAGTCGGCCACCGACGAGAGCGAACCCAGGTCGAGAGGTTCGATCTCGAGGGATGCGTTCGCGCAGCTCTCTTGAATGCGCTCCGCCGCGCGGCGAGCCTTCTCCTGGTCGCGCGCTGCCATCACCACGTGCGCACCCTTGCGCGCGAGGGCGAGGGCCGACTCGTAGCCGAGCCCGCCGTTCGCACCGGTGATCACCGCGGTCTTGCCGGTGAGGTCGGGAATATCGTGGGTCGTCCAGGCCATGGAGGCCTCCTTTCGTTGGAGCCGAGCCGGGCGCGGGGATTCAGCTCGCCGGGGTGTGCTTCGCGACGAAGTCGAGCACTGCGCGTTCGAATTCGCGCGGGGCCTCGATGTTGACGGAGTGTCCTCCGTCGAGATCGGCGACTTCGAGATCGGGCTTCGCCTGCACGGCGAAGTCGCGATCCGGCTGGAAGGCCTTTTCGTAGCGGCCGTTCACCAGCAGGATCGGAAGGGAGACGTCCGCGAACTCGTCGCGGCACGAGAGGTCCTTCATGGTCGCGGTGGCCCCCTGGAACAACGCGAAGTTCGGGATTTCATCCGCCGCGCGCATCATCTCGGCCTTGAGGTCTTCGGGGAAGCGGCGCGCGTGAATCGGGTGATAGGGCAGGCTTCGCTTGTCGAGTTCTTCCCAGGCCGATTCGTCGAGGTTGCGCCCCTGGTCGGCCGTGGCGTTGTTCAGTGCGGAGCGCGAGTTCGTGATGATCAGCCCCGAAAGCATGGCGGCATTCGCCATCGCGTCTCGGATCGCGATCCCTGCGCCGAACGACTGGCCGCACACGAACCACGGACCGCCTCCCACCTCTTCGCGAATGCGCGCGAACTCGGCGGTGTAGTGCGCGACCTCGTAGTAGTGGAGCTCGCGCGGTGTCGGCGACTTGCCATGACCCCACAGATCGATGCAGACCAGCTTCAACGGCTTCGAGAGCGCCTCGAGGTTCGGGCGCCACTGCAGCGTGCTCGACATGAAGCCGTGGATCAGCAGCAGCGAGGGGCCGTCCTCGGCGCCCATCACCTCGTAGTGGAGACGCTCGCTCACTCTTCGCCACCCGGGACGGGATCGACGAGGCCGAGTTCGCTCAGGATCTCCGCGCGCTGTTCGTCGAGGTTGGGCGGTCGATTCTGGATGCCACCCGGCGTGCGAGCGAATTTGATCGGCGTGCCGGGGAGCTGCACGGTCGGGTTTTCCCCCGGCAGCTCGACTTCGGGAAGCATGTTGCGCGCCGCGGTATGGGGATCGTCGAAGACGTCGCGCGCGGTGTTGACGGGCCCGAGCGGCACCTCACCGCCGAGCATCGCGACGAGTTCCGCGCGGGTATGGGCCAGGGTGAACTCTGCCACGACACCGATCGTGAACTCCCGATGCGCGGTGCGGGCCACGGGATTCTTGGTGCGCTCGTCCTTGATCAGATCTTCGCGGCCCATCGCTTCGCACAGGCGCTTCCACTGCTTCGGCGTGAGCGCCGCGATCGAGATCGCACCGTCCTTCGCGGGAAAGATGTCGAAGGGACACAGCATCGGGTGCCCGGAACCGCGCGGCGTCACCACGTTCTGGTTGTAGCTGTAGTTCCAGACGATGATCTCGGAGAGCGCGAGCACGGCGTCGTACATGCCGACGTCGAAGAACTGCCCCTCCCCGGTGCGCCGCGCTTCGTGCACCGCGGCGAGCAGGCCGAGCGCCATCAGGGTGCCCGGGTAGATGTCGCCGGTACTCGTGCCCGCGGGCATGCCGCTGCCGTCCTTCGGACCGTTGATCGCCGCGAAGCCCCCCATCGACTGGGCCACGACATCGAAAGCCGGCCAGGTCGCATAGGGGCTCTCGCCCGTGCGCGGATCGCCGAAGCCGCGGATCGCGCCGTAGACGATCTTCGGGTTGCGCTCCTTGAAGACGTCGTAGCCGATGCCGAGCCGGTCCATCACGCCGACACGCGCGTTCTCGACCACCGCATCGCAATGCTCGGCCATCGAAAGCACGAGCTCTCGGCCCTCTTCCGTCTTGAGGTCGACCACGATGCTTCGCTTGCTGCGATTGATGCTCGCGAAGTAGCCGCCGTAGTCGCAGCTCTCTTCATCGGGCGGCCGCGGCGGGAGACCGCGGCTCATGTCGCCGTTCGGCGGCTCGACCTTGATGACATCCGCCCCGAGATCGCCCAACAACGCCGTACCGAAGGGACCGGCGAGGGCCTGGGTGAGATCGAGGATGCGGAGGTCCGAAAGCGGTCCGCTGCGCGCTTGGGGGGTCATGCTCGTCTCCCGAAGTCCAGATCAGACCGGATGGGTCAGTGCCATGAGGTTCGGTGCCGCATCGAGCTCGGCCACGTTCGTGATCGCATTGGCGAGTGCTTCGGCGCGTTCGGCACCGACGACCGGGCGAGCCAGCTGATCGAACTTCTCGCGCAGCTTCTTGCCCTGGGCGTCCAGGTCCTGAGCGGGAACGCCCATGTCGCGTTCACCCTCGAAGACACCGGTCGCGGTTTCGATCCGCACCCGCGCCGCGGTCGACCTGCAATCTTCGTGGGGTGTCACCGTCACGCGATCGCGAATCTCGACCAGCGCGGGATCCTGCACCGTCGCTTCGGTGAAGATCTCCGGGTCGTGGGTCGCGATGTCGAGTAGCGACATCGCCGCGGTGGCGCGCAAGCTGAACTTGCCTTCGAGGCCCGTCGTCGGTTCGAGGATGTTGCACGAACCGAGGATGCCGGGGTTGACCTCGAGTTCGATCGCCTTCACCGCATCGGGGGTGATGCCGTGATCGCGCTTCAGGTCGGCGATGGTTTCGATCGAGGCATGCGTGAGGTAACACGCGGCGTGGTACTTGAAGAGCGTGTCGCACACCGTCCAGCGACCCTCGGCGCGCTCGAGTGCTTCGAGAGAGGGTTCTAGGGCTGCGTGTGTCGCAGCGAAACCCTGGTGCGTCTCGACGACACCGGGGTTCGCGACGAAGCCGCCGCTGGCGAGTTGCGCTGACAGCAGCCCCGTCGCTGCAGCACGCCCCGCGTGCAGCGGCTTGGCCATCGTGCCGAAGCCGCTCTTGAGCCCCGCCGCCTGGGTGCCCGCGAGACCAAGGGCATGGCAGAAGGCGTCCTCGTCGAGATCGAGGAGACGCGCGCAGGCGGCCGCGGCTCCAAAGGTCCCGACAGTACCCGTCGTGTGGAAGCCGATCGCGTAGTGACCATCGCCGATCACGCGACCCAGACGCGCCTGCAACTCGAAGCCGGCGATCAGGGCGGTGAGCAGATCGCGCCCGTTCGCGCCTTTCGCTTCGGCCAGCGCCAGCAGTGCCGGTACGACCGCGACCGAGGGATGACCGCCCATCGCGCCGTGGGTGTCGTCGTAGTCGAGGGCGTGCCCGGCCGATCCATTGAAGAGCGCAGCGCTTCCGAGGGTCGCGCGCTCCCTGCGACCGATCAGCGTGGCGGCGTCACACCCTTCGGTGGCCACGATCTCGCTCACCAGAATGTCGCACAGGGGCTCGCGCGCACCCGCGAGGGCACAGGCGACATAGTCGAGCAGACAGTGGACCGCGGCGGTGCGCGCCACGTTCGGAATCGAATCGAATTCGATCGCACGCGCGAAGCGCACGAGCTCTCGCGTGACCTCGGGAGATGTATCGGTCGTCATGTCGTTCAGCCCTCCTTCGCCGCATAGTGGCTGCGGATTGCGTGTTTCGCGCTCTTCTTCACGGCTTCGAGATCGAAGCAGTTCGGGTCGGTCATCCACTGGAAAGCGACACCGCGCATGATGCCCAGACACAGGGCCGCTTCGGCATCGAGATCGAGGTCGAAGCGAATCTCTCCCTGTTCGGCGGCCTCTTCGAGGGTGTCGCGAATCGAAGAACGAAAGCCCCGGTTCAACTCGGCGAATACGTCGTTGATCTCCGATACCGGGCCGAGCGCCTCACCCATCAGCACGTACAGGGTGCGCATCCGTTCCTCGCGCACGCTGAGCTCCGAGAAGTACTCGTCCACCAGACCACACAGCGCATCGAGGCCGTTCTTGCCCGAGATGGCCGGCGCGATCTGATCCTGGTAGAAGCGACCCGTGATGTTGCCCACCAGCCGCCGCAGCAGGCCTTCCTTCGAGCCGAAGTGGTGGCTCACCAATCCGCCGGTGTAGCCCGCCTCCTTGCCCACCTGGGCGAGCGACGTCTTCGTGTATCCCTGCTTGGCGATCAACTTGCCGGCAGCGCGCAGCATACGCCGGGCCGCCGCGGCCGTTCGCTCGGCCTGGGTGCGGCGTTCGCCGCTCTTGCCACGTTCATCCTGGGTCTCTACCGAACTCATCCGCGCACCTTCTCGAGAATGGGTGCGAGGGCCTGGAGGAAGCGTTCGGGGTCCTCACACATCGGGAAATGACCCAGCCCCTCCATCGGGGCGAAGGTCGCGCCGGGGATCTTTTCCGCGGCCGCCTGGGAGAGTGCGGGGGGTGCCGACCAATCGTATTCGCCGGTGAGCATGTGAACCGCGCAGCGGGAGGTATCGATCGCCGCGAGTTCCTCGTCGCTCATTTCGTGATCGATGCTGTAGTAGTAGAGGTCGCCCTTGAAGACGGGGGGTGCGCCCTGGCTGTAGACGAATTCGGTCTCGCGGCGATAGCGCTCGGGGGCCATCGGCGCGGTCAGGCCGTACATCATGCTTGCCTTGAAGGCGTTCGAGACGCGCGGATGGTTCATGATGTCGAGGTACGCGCCCGGGGTGGCCGCGCCGCCTTCGAGGGGGATCACCGCGCGAAAGACGTCCGGGAAGTTCGATGCGAGATCGAGGGCGAGGTGGCCGCCGATCGAACTCCCCATGAAGACCGGGCGATCGAGCTCGAGTGCCTTCGCCAGCGTGACCGGGACCTGCATCAGGAAGTCCTTGGTCAGGCGATACTCCTCGGCCCACCAGGCCTTGCCTTCGGGCGGAAGCGACTTGCCGTGGAACGGAAGGTCGTAGGCGATCACGCGGAAGTCGCGCGTCACGCGGTCGCTCTCGAGCACGTGCCGCCACTGCGCGCCGTGGGCACCGGCTGTGTGCTGACACAGGAGCGGTACGCCCTCCCCCGCTTCTTCGTAGTAGACGCGGTGGGTGAGACCGTCGAGTTCGAGTTCGATGTAGCGCCCGGTGATGTCCGCGAGACTCATGCCGCCTCCTTTCGCGAGAGCGCGCTCATCAATTGGATCAGGCGACGCAGCGCCGGGTAGTAGGCGGCGTAGCTCGTCATGTCCTGCGGCAGGCGGACATCGTGGAAGATCGCGGCACCGCTCAGATCCTGATAGAAGGGGCGCGGAAACTCGGCGAGCAGCTCACGCCAGTCGGCCTCGGGCGCGGAGATGAAGAGATCGCAGGCCGCGTCGGGCGTGGACGGACTGATGTCCGTGAGCTCGCCATCCTCGAAACGCAGGGCGTGGGAGCTGGCGCCGACGTCGAGGCGCATCGTCGCGTCCCACAAACGCGCCGAGAGCCGGAATTCGGGGTCGGCGTTCACGTGAGCGGGCAAAGCGTTCCAGTCGAGCATCCGGCGACTCCTTTTCCTGGGTTTCCCGGGGACGGTGCGCACCGTATCATTTTTTTATTGGTCATACAATCAATATGTGATATCCACTTCTCCACGAACACAGATCAACAGGAACCCCGATGGAGAGAAACGACGTGGCTTTTCCCGATTTCAGCGAGTTCCCCGTCGCCACGAAGGGCAACAAGTTCGAGGACTTCGAGCAAGGACAGGCCTTCGAGCACCACTGGGGACGCACCATCACCGAAGCCGAAACGGCGCTCTTCGCGAGCCTCGCCCTGCGCTTCACCCCCCTCTACTTCAACGCCGAGTACGCCAAGGCCCACGGACACCCCGACATGGTCGTCGACCCGCTGCTGGCGCTCTGCACGACGGTCGGCCTCTCGGTCGAGGACCTCTCGGAGGTGGGCGGCCCCTTCCTCGGCGTGAACGACATCCAGTTCCACCAGCCCATCTACCCGGGTGACACGCTCAATGCCTCGAGCACGGTCGTCTCCGCGCGCGAGTCCGAGAAGCGCCCGGCCTTCGGGATCGTCACCTGGCGCACCGAGGCGCACAACCAGAACGGCGACCTCGTGCTCAGCTACGAGCGAACCAACCTCGTCGCCAAGAAGGACACGAAGTCGCTCAAGGGAATCGCCGAATGAGTCGGGTACAAGACCTCCTCACCCCGATCCCCGCGGCCTATCACACCGACGAACGCCAGGCCATCCAGGAGAAGGCTCGCCAGTTCGCCATGGAAGTGATCCTTCCTGCGGCGAACGAACTCGACCCGATCCAGGGCCAGATCCCCGAAGAGATCCGCAAGCAGATGGGTGAACTCGGATTCTTCGGGATCATGGCCCCGAAGAAGATCGGCGGCCTTGGCCTCGGCGTCTTCGAGTACTGCCTCGTCACCGAAGAACTCTCCCGCGCCTGGATGAGCACCGCGAGCATCATCGCCCGCTCTGCCATGGCGCGCGGTCTCCCGTTTCCCGACGCCGAGGAGAAGGCCCGCCTGGCGGCACGCGGCGAGTACCTCGGTTCGTTCGCCATGTCCGAACCGGACGCCGGCTCCGACATCGCTTCCGTGCGCTGCCGCGCCGAGCTCGACGGCGACGAGTGGGTGCTGAACGGCCAGAAGATGTGGGTGACCTTCGCCGACGGCGCCGACTTCCTGATCGTGGTCGCGCGCTCGAAGCCCTACGACCCCGCGAAGCGCCATTCGGGCATCCGCCAGTTCGTCATCCCCAAGGAGAGGGGCAGCTTCCCCGAAGGCATCACGGGAAACCCCGTGCCCAAGATCGGCTACCACGGCTGGAAGACCTGGGAGCTGGCGCTCCACAACGTGCGCATCCCCAAGGACTACGTCCTCGGCGGCCGTGGCAACTCCTCGTCCTCGAGTGACGACGACACCGCCGGCTTCAAGGCAGCCGCACAGGGGATGGCGGTACCGCGAGTGCACACCGCGGCGCGAGCCATCGGTTGTGCCCGCGGCGCCCTCGAAGACGCCCTCGCCTACACGCAACAGCACGAGCGGCTCGACCAGCGGATCTCCGACCTCCAGGAGATCCGCTTCAAGATCGCCACCATGGCCACCAAGGTCGAAGCCGCGCGTGCCCTGACGTACTCGGTTGCTCACGACGCCGACCGGGGCGTGATGCGCCAGCGGGAAGCCGCGATGTGCAAGCTCTTCGCGAGCGAGATGGCCGATGAGGTCACGAACGAAGCAATGCAGATCCTCGGCAGCTCGGGTTATACGACCGAGTACCCGGTCGAGCGCTATTGGCGCGACGCGCGCCTCACGCGGATCTTCGAAGGCACTTCCGAGATCCAGCAGAAGATCATCTCGGACTCGCTGCTCCCGAGGCCTGCTCGGAAGCGAGAGAAGTAACCGGAGAACCCGAACGATGAAAAGATCCATCGCATCCCATACCAGCAAGAACGGCTACTTCGAGGACTTCGAGGTCGGTCAACGCATGAAGCACGTGCGCGGTACCACGATCGCCGACCCCGAAGCCCAGATGTTCGTCAAGATGATGATGAACACGGCCGACGGCCACTTCCACGCCGAGCGCGCGAAGGGCACGCCCTTCGGCGATCGCCTGGTGTTCGGGCTGATCACCGGCTCGATCACCATCGGCATCGCGACCCAGGACACGGCCGAGCAGGCGCTGGCCGAGGTCGGCCTCGACAAGCTGCGCTTCCTGTCGCCGGTCCACCCCGGCGACACCATCGAGGCCTACACCGAGGTGCTCGATACACGCGACAGCGACCGCGAAGACGCCGGCATCGTGCGCTTCAAGCACTGGGGCCTGATGCAGACCGGCACCGTCGTGTTCGAAGGCGAACGCGAAGTCCTGATCAAGCGGCGCTCACACTGGGCGGACCGCTAGCACCCTTTTCAGTTCTCAAGGAAGGAACCCAAGACCATGAGTGACATCCGACTGCGCCGCTCCGAACTGGCGGTCCCCGCTTCCAACACCAAGATGATCAAAAAGAGCGCCGAGAGCGAAGCCGACCTCGTCTTCCTCGATCTCGAAGACGCCGTGGCCCCGCCCCTCAAGGAGGAAGCCCGCAAGAACGTGATCGAAGGGCTCAAGACCCTCGAGTGGGGCGACACCCTGCGCGCCGTTCGAGTGAACTCGGCCGATACCCAGTGGGCCGCCGACGACGTGATCGAAGTCGTGACGAACGCCCACGAGCACCTCGACATCATCATCATCCCCAAGCCCTACGCGCCGCGGGACATCTGGTTCTTCGACACGCTCCTCGACCAGCTCGAGATGAAGCTCGGCCTCGAACCGAAGATCAAGTTCGAAGCTCTGATCGAAGAGTCGAAGGCACTGGCCTGCGTCGAGGAGATCGCCGCCTGCTCGCCGCGTCTCGAAGCGCTGATCCTCGGTTTCGGCGACCTCGCGGCCAGCCTCGGCATCCGCGTGGGCCACGCCTCGGGCGACGACGCCTACCCCGGCGATCTGTGGCACGCCGCGCGCGCCCGCATGATCGCGGCCTGCCGCGCCAACGACATCGACGCCATCGACGGCCCCTACGCGATGTTCAACAACCCCGATGGCTACCGCCAGCAGTGCAACTGGTCGAGCAGCATGGGCGCCGTGGGCAAGTGGTGCATCCACCCGAGCCAGATCGAGATCGCCAACGACGTTTTCGCACCGACGGAGAAGGAGATCGCCATCGCGAAGGCCCAGGTCGATGCGTACCTCAAGAGCGCTGAGGGCGGTGAAGGAGCAGGCAGCACCGGCGGCATGCTCGTCGACGCAGCGACCCTGCGCCTCTTCCAGCCCGTACTCGATCGCGCCCGCGCGACCGGCCGCCTCAAGGACTGAGCCCGAGCCACCGGACCCCCAACATCGAAGGAGCACGCGCATGCGCGAGCAGTGGGAGCACTTCATCGCAGGAAAGGCCGTCGCCCCCAGCGGCGGTCAGTACCTCGACTCGACCAACCCGACCAACGGCGAGCACGTCACCCGCATCGCCGCTGGTGATGCAGCCGACGCGAACGCCGCGGTGGCGGCCGCCAAAGCGGCGGCCGCGCAGTGGCGCGCGGTTCCGGCGATGGATCGCGCGCGACTGATCATCGACATCGGGCGCGCCGTTCGCGCGAACGTCGACGAACTCGCCGAACTCGAGGGCCTCGAGACCGGCAAGCCCGCCTTCCAGCGCCCGATGGAAGTCGAGGGTTCGGCCCGCTATTTCGAGTTCTACGGCGGGCTCGTCCACACGCTGGGCGGCGAGACGCTCGTGCAGGATCCGAGCGTGCACTCGTACACGGTGCGTGAGCCGTTCGGGGTGGTGGGCATCATCACGCCCTGGAACGCACCGCTGAATCAGGCGGCGCGCGGCATCGCACCGGCGCTCGCCGCGGGCAATACGATCGTCGCCAAGCCGTCGGAGTTCACTTCGACGACTACGCTTCGCCTGGCCGAGATCGCAAGCGAGGTCGGACTTCCCGACGGCGTGCTCAACGTCGTCACGGGCACAGGACCCGAAGCGGGTGCCGCCATCGTCGAGCATCCCGAGGTGCGCAAGCTTGCCTTCACCGGTTCGCTTCGCGCGGGCAAGGAGATCGGTCAGGTTGCGGCCGACCGCATCCTGCCGCTCACCCTCGAACTCGGTGGCAAGTCGCCCAACCTCGTCTTCGCCGACGCCGACATGTCGAAGGCGATCCCCGGCGCGCTGCGCGGCTTCGTCGGCAACGCGGGCCAGGTCTGCAGTGCGGGCACACGGCTCCTCGTCGAGAAGAGCGTGCACGACGACTTCGTCGCCGCGCTTTCCCAGGCGGCCGCCGGCGTGAAGCCCGGGCAGATGATGGGCCCGATGATCACCCAGGCCCAGTACGAAAAGGTGCAGGAGTACTTCGCCATCGCGAAAGACGAGGGTGCGGTCGCCGCAGCTGGCGGCACGCTTCCCGAAGAGCCGGAGCTCGAAGGCGGCTACTTCATCCCACCCACGATCTACACCGGCGTGCGCAACGACATGCGCATCGCACAGGAGGAGATCTTCGGCCCGGTCGCTTCGGTGATCCCGTTCAGCGACGAAGAAGAGGCCATCGCAATCGCCAACGATTCGCAATACGGCCTGGTCGCCGGCTTGTGGACCCAGGATATCTCGCGTGCCCATCGCGTCGCGGCGCGGCTCGAAGCCGGGCAGGTGTTCATCAACGAATGGCTCTCGGGCACCGTCGAACATCCCTTTGGCGGCTACAAGCAGAGCGGCTACGGCCGTGAGAAGGGCATCGAGGCCCTGCATCACTACACCCAACTCAAATCGATCACGGTTCGCCTCTAACCCTCAGGCGCGAACAGATTCAAGGAGCCCCCCATGGCAAGATTCGAAAACAAGGGCGTCATCGTCACCGGCGGAGCTTCGGGCTTCGGAGCCGCCATCTCGAAGGCCTTCGCCGCTGAGGGCGCCAGGGTCATGGTCGCCGACATCGACGAAGCCGGCGCCAAGGAGCTGGCCGCGAGCCTGCCGAATGCGATCGCATTCCAGATCGACGTCACCGATGAAGAGCGCACCGCCGCGATGGCGCAGGCCGCCGTCGACGCCTGGGGCAGCATCGACGTCGTCGCCACGAACGCCGGCCTTCCCCATCGCACGAACCCGCTGATCGAAACCCCGACCGAGGATTTCGACTTCATGTGGGCGATCAACGTGAAGAGCATCTACCTCGCGGCGAAGTACTGCGTACCGCACATGAACGAGGGCGGTTCGATCGTGAGCACCGCCTCGATCGGCGGTCGCCGGCCGCGCCCCGGTCTCACGGCCTACAACGCATCGAAGGGTGCCGCGATCACGCTGACCCGCGGCCTCGCCACGGAGCTGGCGCCGAAGATCCGCGTCAACTGCGTCGCGCCGGTCTCGTCGCCGACGGGCTTCGACAAGAATGCGGTCGGCATCGACACCCTTCCCGAAGCCCTCGAGAAGCAGGTGGTCGCGGGCATTCCGATGGGCCGCCGCGCGGCACCGGAAGACGTCGCCAACGCGATCGTCTATCTCGCTTCCGACGAAGCTTCGTTTCTCACCGGCGTGTGCCTCGACGTCGATGGCGGGCGCAGCATCCAGTAACCGGAGGGGCCCATGAATTTCGGACTCGGCCTCTGCATGCAGCAGGTGGCGGGCGACGACCTCACGGTTCGCTTCAAGGAGATCGTCGAACAGGTGCGTCTGGCTCGCGAGGTCGGCTTCGGGTCGATCTCGGCGAGCCAGCACTACCTCTCCGCCCCGGATCAGTACATCCAACCCATCCCCACCCTCTCGCGCCTGGTCGACGAAACGGAGGGGATGGCGTTGGTGCTCGGCGTCGTGGTCCTGCCGCTCCAGCATCCACTCAGCCTCGCCGAAGACGTCGCCACCCTCGACGTGATGAGCGGAGGTCGCGTGATCATGGGCGTCGCCCTCGGCTACCGCGACGAAGAGAACGAGGCATTCAACCTCGACCCGCGCAAGCGCGTCTCGCGCTTCGAGGAATCCCTCGAGATCGTGAAGCGCCTCTGGAAGGGCGAGCCCGTCACCTTCGAGGGCCAGCACTTCCAGATGAAGGACGTGCAGATCTCGTGTCGGCCGGCCCAGCGCCCGCGCCCACGCATCGCCCTCGGCGCGAGCATCGACAAGGGCATCCGACGTGCCGCCCGCCTCGGCGACAGCTGGATCTGCGCGCCCCACGCCACGCTCGATACGGTGAAGAGCCAGCAGGCCTTCTACTACGAATGCCTCGACGAACTCGGCAAGCCGCGCCCGCGCGGCGCCAACCTCGCGCGCGAATGCTATGTCGCGCCGAGCTACAAGGAAGCGCTCACACGCGGGCACAGGTACATCGCCGGCAAGTACAAGTCCTATCACGAGTGGGGACAGGACGATGCGATGCCCGACGACGAAACCTTCGTGCTCGAAGCCGAAGAGCTCGCGAAGGATCGCTTCGTGGTCGGTGATCCGATCGCGGTGCGCGACGAGATCCAGCGCTACAAGGAAGAGCTGGGCCTCACTTCGATGGGTTTCCGCGTGCAGTGGCCCGGCATGGACAACCGCGAGGTGCTCCGCACCATCCGCCTGCTCGGCGAAGAAGTCCTGCCCCACGTGCAGTAGGGGAGCGTAGCGCTCCCGCCCGGCTAGCCGCCGTGAAGCAACTGCCGGAAGTAGATCGGCGCCGGCCCGATGGTCTCGTTCGGCGCGCGCTTCACGTACTCGTCGTACGTGAGGCGCTGCCACTCGATGTGTTCGGGGGGCACGAAGAACGAGTCGGCGATCGCGAGCCCGCGCTGCCAGCCCGAATATTCGAGCAGGCCGTCGTGCCCGCTGCTGCGGATGAAGGTCTCGACGTTGATCGGCAGGGGTGGGTCGGAATCCGTCATCGAGATGCGCCGGCGGCCGTTCGCGTTGGTGAGCTGATAGACCCGGTAGGGCACACCGCCGGTTTCACTCACCCCCTGGTGAATCAACTCACCCCCGTCGGCGAGCAGCGCGTCGAGTTCGCGCGCGAAGGGACGCCCCCGCCCCTCGTCCTGGGCGATCGCCCTCGGGCCGCGTTCGATCGCGGCGCCCTCCCCCATCACGAGGTCGTAGACGTAGTAGTGGGTGGCGTTCACGATCGTGATCACGCGATGGCCCGCCAGGATCGTCTCGCTGCGAAGCCACGGGCCCTTCGACCAGTAGTGGTTCACGACGGGACCGAAGGTAGTGGCGATGCGAGTGCGGGCATACCAGGTGTCGTGTGAAGCCGAAGCGGCCTGCTCTTTCGACTTCGACTTCGTTTCCGCTTCGAGCGCGACGACCGAAGACGCGGCAAACGCACACGCCAGCCAGATCGCGAACGCGGCAGCGCTCGTGGCCGTCGTCAGTCTTCTCGTCATTCGGATGTGGCCTCGGCTTGCGGGAACGTCGGGGTGCTCGAGGGAGACAATAGGCCGATCGGCTCGCCTGCCATCCAGGTCGGCGCCTCGAATCCGAGGAGTGCGAGCACCGTCGGCGCCACATCGACCGAGCGGACGACCCCGATGCGACTTCCGGCCGCGACGCCGCGCCCCGAAGCGATGAACAATCCGTGCATCGGCTCCAGCTCGGAGTCGTAGCCGTGGAAGCCACCCGCGGGCAGACCGGGGCGGCAGAAGGCGGTGCCGAGGGGAGCTCGCAAGACCAGATCGCCGAAGCGGCGGTGGCTGAAGGCGCCGCCCTCGGCTCCCACCCGGATGGCTTCGACCCCACTTTGCCTCGCCAGCTCCGCGATCTTCGAAGAAGCTTCCCCACGCTCGACCGCATCGAGTCCCCGCGCGAGATAGACGTTCGCGAAGCCGCCGAGCCCGCTCACCCTGGCGCGAATCCCCACGCCCTCGAGTACCGCATCGAAGTCGAGCAGCCGCTCGGCCGCCGCCATGCCGTGATCGGAGACCACGATCAAGGTCGTCGTCGCCCACGCGCCGCGTGCGCGCAGGCCGTCGCGCAGCGCCGCGAAGGCCTCGTCCTGTTTGGCGAGGGCGATGCGCGCAGTCGGGCTCCCGGGGCCATCGCGATGGGCCACGTGGTCCGCCCCCGGAAACCAGCTCGTGATGAAGCGCGGACGCCGGCTCGCCTCGACTTCATCGAGCCAGCCGAGGATCGTCTCCACTTTCTTCAGGGGTCGGGTCGAAGCAGAGAAGCGCCGCCAGTGGGTCGGCGCTCGCCCCCCGGGCCACTCCCCCTCGCTCCCCACCCAGTGATAGGAAGCCGTCGCCACGCCGCGCGCCTCGAGCCAGGACCACAGCGGTTCCACTTCGATCCAGGTCGGGATGTCGCGCTTCTTGAACGGGCCCCGCTCGGGGTCGATGAAGAAGTTGTTCACCAGCCCATGGCGATCGGGCGAGACCCCGGTCACCAGGGTCACGTGGCTGGGGAAGGTGTTCGACGGGGTGGCCGGAACCAGCCCGCGTGCGCGCACACCGCCCTCGGCGAGTTCGACGAGGCTCGGCAGTGTCGCGCGGTCGACATCGATCGGACGCGTCCCGTCGAGGGAGATCATGATCACGGTGGGCGGCGCGACCTCGCCCGGGCGTGCCTCCACGCCCCGGGGCAGCGCGACGAACACGATGAAGACGAGCCCCAAGATCCATCGCGCGCGTCGATTCTCGTGGCCATCGCATCGCGCGCGCATCGACATGGCGGCGAAGCTTATCGCGCCCGCCGCGGATTCGGCGTTACCCTGCCGCTCCATGACGACCGCCATGAAGAACGTTCTCGCCATCGCCGGTTCGGATCCGACGGGAGGCGCCGGCCTGCAGGCCGATCTCCAGGTGATTCGCCACTTCGGTTGTCACGGCATGGGAGTCGTCTCGGCCCTCACCGTTCAGGACACCCGCAAGGTGCACCGCGTGTTGCCCGTCTTTCCCTCGGTGATCCTCGAGCAGCTGCGCTGCTTGCTGCAGGACATCGTGCCGGACGCCGTGAAGATAGGCATGTTGGCCACCGATGACGTCGTGCGGAATACGCTGCTCGGTCTGGCCGAGATCCCCCTCGAGATTCCGGTGGTGATCGACCCGATCCTCTTCGCGAGCGATGGCACGCCGCTACTCGAACGCCGGGCCTACGCGGCGCTGATGCAACTCTTCGCTCGCGCCACCGTGGTCACGCCGAACCTGCCCGAAGTCGAGGCCCTCACCGGGGAAGACGCGTCGGGGAAGAAGGGATGCGAACGCGCCGCCGGGCACTTCCTGGAGGAGTTCGAGTGCGGCGCCGTCCTCATCAAGGGGGGCCACCGCGACGGCGCGCCCAACGACCTGCTCGCCGTGGCGGGTGACGCCGGGGTCGATCTGCATTGGCTCGAGGGCGAGCGCGTCGAGACACCGGGCGGTGGGGTTCACGGCACCGGTTGCGCGCTTTCGAGCGCCATCGCGACGGGGCTGGCCCAGGGGCTCGATCTTCTCGAAGCGACCACCCGCGCGCGAAGCTTCGTCGCGGAGGGGCTCGCGAACGCCCGCGCGGCCGGTGGCGGTGCCGCGCTCCTGGGGTTCACCGCGGCGCGATGAGCGAAGCCCCCACCGCAGCCGCAGAGGCCGGCGATGGCGTGACGCGCGCGCCGCAAGCGAACCCGCGCGTCGTCTACGGCGAACGCCTCGAACGCACGCGCGGCGAAGCCGAACATTGGCGACGCTGGGACCGCATCCTCTCCAACCTGCGGCTCGCGGTCTTCATCGCGGTGCTCGCCGTCGGTTGGTTCGTCTTCGGTAGCCGCAGCCTCGCCGGGGGGTGGCTCATGCCGCCGATCGTCGTCTTCGTAGCGCTGTTGATCGCCCACGACCGCGTGATCCAATGGCGCAAGCGCGCCGAGCGTCGCACCGCCTACTACGAAGCCGGCATCGCACGCCTCGAAGATCGCTGGATGGGCCAGGGCACGGCGGGAGAGGAGTTCCGCGAAGCGCGACACCCCTACGCCGACGATCTCGACCTCTTCGGAGCCGGTTCACTCTTCGAGCGCCTGTGCAGCGCACGCACGCCTGTCGGTCAGGCGACCCTGGCCGATTGGCTGAAGCGCGGGGGCAGCTGTGAGGTCGCGCGCGAAAGACAGGGTGCGGTCGCCGAACTCACCCCCCGTCTCGATCTGCGCGACGACCTGTGTCTGCTCGGTGAAGACGTGCGCACGCGCTTCAGCCCCGAGGCCCTGGTCCGCTGGACCCACCACGAGGCCTTCTTCGAACCGAAGGCTTCGACCCACTGGATCGCCGGGGTGCTTTCGGCGCTGAGCGTGGGCGCGCTGGTGGCCTGGTTGGGATTCGGACTCGGGCCCCTTCCCTTCCTCGCGGCCCTGATCCCACAGACGCTCTTCGCAGCGGTGCGCCGAAAGAAGATCGCACCGCTGCTCGCGACGGCCGAAGCGCCGACTCGCGACCTCGCCCTGCTGCGCGACCTCCTGGCCCGCATCGAGGCCGAGCCGGTCGAGAGCGCGAAACTCACCGCCCTGCGCCGCGACCTCGAAACCGCGGGCCACGCCCCTTCAGAGCAGATCGCGCAGCTGCGACGCTTCGTCGATCTGCTCGACGCGAGGCGCAATCAACTCTTTGCACCGATCGCGGGCCTGCTGCTCTGGGGCACACACCTCGGTGTCGCCATCGAACGCTGGCGGCAGGAGGTCGGCCCATCGGTCGAAGCCTGGCTCGCAGCCGCGGGGGAGTTCGAAGCCCTGGCGTCGATCTCCGCCTACGCCTTCGAGAACCCCGGCGCGATCCTTCCCGACCTGGTGGAGGGCGACGCACGGATGCAGGGTCGCGCCCTGGGCCATCCGCTACTGCCCGACGCCCAGTGCGTTCGCAATGACGTCGACCTCGGCGGTGAGTTGCGGGCCCTCATCATCAGCGGCTCGAACATGTCGGGCAAGAGCACCTACCTGCGCACGATCGGTTGCAATCTCCTGCTCGGGCAGATCGGAGCCCCGGTTCGCGCCCGATCGCTTCGCATGACTCCGCTCGCCATCGCGGCTTCGATCCAGATCAGCGACAACCTGCTCGAAGGCACCTCCCACTTCTACGCCGAGATCAAACGCCTGCGCCAGATCGTCGAACTCGCAGAAGGTCGACCGCCGGCGCTCTTCCTGCTCGACGAGATCCTGCACGGCACGAACTCCCACGACCGTCGCATCGGGGCCGCCGCCGTGGTGAAGGGGCTGGTCGAGCGCGGCGCCCTCGGGCTGGTGACGACACACGATCTCGCCCTGGCGAAGATCGCCGACGAGATGGCGGGGGCAATCGAGAACGTCCACTTCGAAGACTACCTGGAAGACGGCCAGATGGCCTTCGATTACCGGATGCGTAAAGGCGTGGTCGAAAAGAGCAACGCACTGGAATTGATGCGGGCCGTCGGCCTCGACGTGTGATAGCGGTACGGCGTCGAGAAGATCGGCGCCCAATCGGTTTCGTGAAAGGAATGCCGGTCGATTGCCGATTGAATGCGCTCGCGAGCCCCCCCTCGCGCGAGCGAGAAGCGCGACGAGAATGGAATCGCGAAACCACAGCGCGCACGGTGCGCACCTTACCTACGATGGAGTCGTGGTGAGTGCTCGAGTCAAAGAGCTCCTGGGGGGGAGCGGTGTCCTGTGCGCAGCCTGCGCGGGCGCCCTGGTCGCGTTCCTTGCGCCGCTCTCGGCCGGAGCGCAGCCCGTCGCCTGCATCGCCGAAGGCAGCCCCGCGGAGAAGGTCGCCGAGCGCATGATCGCCGGGGCCCAGGCGGGGCCCCTCTCGGCCAACGTCGACGACGGCTGGACCCGCACCGCGACGGACGGCAGCGGAATCCAGCGTGGTGAACCCATCACCCTCACCTGGGGTGTGGTACCGGACGGAACGCCGATCGACGATTTCCTGGGCGACGGCGAGAGCGATGATCCGAGCAACCTCGAAGCCTTTCTCACCTTCCACTACGGAAGCGCTCCCATCTGGCTTGCCCAGATCCAGGCGGCCCTCGACGGGTGGAGCCACGG